>NZ_JBFAIC010000111.1:0-20636 GCF_040654515.1 Dactylosporangium sp. NPDC050688 | reverse complement strand
ACGCTCACGCAGCTCATCGTTGTACTTCTTCGGTGCAGGCATTGCCGGTGTTCCTCCAGGTTTCGATGTCTCCATCTAACCCGGGGCGGAACAGAACGTGGGCAGCTTGGCCGGCGGCGTCGTTCCACCACCAAGGGCGGCCGTTCACGAAGATGCACGTTCTCTCGGGGTCGCAGCGTCCCGACCAGAGTATTTTGCAGTTCAGTCGCGTCGTCAATGATCCTAGGCATCGCAACAGATGTGGTAAAGCTGCGCCGCGTTCGAGGCCGCCTTCTGGCGGATAGCTGGTGCCGCTTGCGAGTCGGCTGGAGCTCGAACTGGCGCGTTGTGTGGACGACGCCTGCCATGCCAGCCGACATCTGTGCCACGCTTGTGTTCGCCTGCCGCCTGCCAGTTGTGCCCATCTTCACCAACATACTGGGTAAAACAGGAATTATTGCATCAGATGCAACAGGTAACGCTGATCGCCAAGCCTCTGAACTGGTCTAATCCTAGGCCTGCCCCGAGCGGGCGGGCAGTCCCACGTGCGGCTGAATCTCGATGCAACAATGTTGCGTTTGATGCAACAGGGGTTCTAGCGTCGATGGCGTGAGCGATGGCGGGATGATGTCCTGTCTCGGTTGAGCTCAGGCAGTCTCATTGGAGTTGAGGCATCCGGCGTGTTGTCTCACTCGACCTGAGGCACGCCGGTAGGTTCTTCTGGTCCTGCTCCGCATGTTGGACTCGAGGAGTACGCCGGTGACCGCTGCTCGCGTCTGGGCCGAGGTGGCGGCTGGCAGCCGAGGCGTTCCCGCTCACCGTGAGCGCTGAAGGCGACCGCTTCGCCGAAGAAGCGCACCGACGCACCGAACTTGCTGCATGGCTCAATGTCCTGCCCGAACTGGACCCAACTCCAGTCGATGCCGCAGACACACCTGCGGCAACCCCGAAGACGGAACCTGAACGCGTCGGAGTGGTCAGCGCCCGCCAGGCCGACACATACGGACGGCTGCGACTGACCGTGTCCGATGGCACGTCAGCGCTGATCGAGCCGGATCTCACCCACGAGCAACTCGCCGACCGGTACCGACTCGACCGTGTCGTGACCATGCCGGCCATCGACTTCTGCGCCGCCGTCCACCTCGACGGGCCGCTCGCCGGCCAGACCGGCTACGCCACCAACGAACTCGGAAGCCGGACCCAGTTCCATCTGCCGCCACAACCAGGCGGACCGACCGGCTTCTATGAAGTAACCCGCCTGGCCACAGAGGACAAGCCGGCCGAGACACGGTTCGTCGGCTTCATCCCACTGGACGACGAGTTGCCTCACCCCGAGTGAGACAACGACGAGCTGCCAGTCTCAATCAAAATGAGGCACCGCAGGTCAACGGAGGGCCAATGCCCCAGATCGAACGAGACAGGACAGATGATGCCTGGCTCCGCCGGCCTCGTCCTGGTCGACGGCGTGCGGTATCTCGAGCCGCAGCGTGCGGCGTTTGACGCGATGCTGGAAGGGTGGGCGGCGCAGCAGCGCACCCGGTTCTTGAAGGACGGGACGATCGGACCGCGGTTGGGTCTGGTCCGGCGGTTCGCGGTGTTCTCCAACCAGTACCCGTGGCAGTGGACCCCGGCCGAGGTCGAGGCGTTCTTTGATTCGCTGCGTGGCGGTGAACAACCGATCGTGGTGTCCACGGCGCGGGGCTATCAGACGGTGCTGCGGCTGTTCATGGCCTACGTGACCCGACGCCCGGTACGGCTGGCCGCAGGTGTGTCTGGACCGGTTCGGTGAGGTGCCGGCCCAAATCTTGCACGAGGACAACAGCATCGTCCACGCGAGCACGTTCGAAGGCCGACCGCATCGCCGGCCGCTGACCTACGACGAGGTGCAGGTGCTGTTCGACGCCGCCGACGGGCTCGCCGAGGACGTCCGAGCGCGGGGCCGCAAGGGCGCGCTCGCGGCGCAGCGCGACGCGGTGCTGCTCAAAACGATCTACGCATTCGGCCTGCGGCGCGCGGAGTCGACCGGTCTGGATCTGGCCGACCTCCGGCACAATCCAAAGGTCCCGGCATTCGGCCGCTACGGCGGGCTGTTCGTGCGGCACGGCAAGTCCAGCAACGGCAGCCCACCGAAACGGCGCACCGTGTTGACAGTGCCGGAGATGGACTGGGTGGTGCCGGTCCTCGCACAGTGGGTCACCGAGATCCGGCCACAGTTCGGGCCGGGGGCACATCCCGCGCTATTCGTCACCGAGCGCCGTGGCCGGCTGACCGATCGCGCAGCGAACTTCGCGTTCTGCGCCGCGCGGGACGCCGCAGGACTGCCGGACGAGCTCGACCTGCACTGCCTGCGGCACTTTATCTCCGCTTAGTTTTTGTGTTGCGATTAGCGTCCGCAGCAGTGCCGAGCAGGGCGTTTGTGGGTTGCCAAGGGGCCTGTCGCGTTTCTATGGTCCCGGTCCATGATTTTGAGTTTCTTCTCGTCGCAAGGCTGGGAGGCGTGGGATGTCGAGCATCGGCCGCTGATTGCTGAGCGGATGCCGGTCCTGGTCGATGACGACCTGCGGTTCGAGGACGGGCCGGGCGCGCCGCGACCGACGACCGTGGTGAACCGGTGGTTGCGTGAGCTGCTGGCCAGCGGGGCGCCGTCGTCGAACAGTTGGGAGGCGTACGCGCGGGCCGTCAAGGAGTGGATGGAGTTCCTTGCCGGGCACGGCGTCGGGCTGTTCGACTCGCGGGAACGGTTGAAGCTGGGGTTGAGCCGGTACGCCGAGCACCGGGCGACGGGGCCGCTCGAGCGACGGTTCGCGGCGACGACCTGGGGCCAGCACATGAGCATCCTGTCGCTGTTCTACCGGTGGGCGATGGAACATGGCCACGCCGAGGCCGAGCCGTTCACCTACCGGACCGCGCGGGCGTTGTTCCACGGCACGGGCCGCGAGATTCGGGTCAACCTGGCGGTGCGCCGCACTCCGCAGCCGCACGTGACGATCAAGTACCTGGAGCCGGATTTCAGCAGCCTGTTCCTCAACGGTCTATGCGGTCTGGCCCCGGACGGCGGCCTGGACACCGGCTACCGAGGTCGTGAGCTGGCCCGTAATGCTGCGGTCGGTGGGCTCGCACTGGCCACCGGCCTGCGTCTGCAGGAGTTCAGCTACCTGTTGACCTACGAGATCCCCGAGCTGCCACCCAAGCCGACGGCGATCCCGATCCCGTTCCCGGTGCCCGCCGGGATCACCAAGGGCCGCAAGTTCCGCACCACCTGGATCTCTTACGAGGCGTTGGCGGCCGTCCACCACTACCTGGAACTGGACCGCGCCGCGACCGTGGACGGCTCGACCTGGCGGCCGCCGCGGCGCTGGGGAGAGCCGCTGCTGGTCACCGACCCGACCGCGCGGAACGGCGAGATCAATGGTGTCCGCCGCCAGTGGGAGACGCTGACCCCGGGCGAACGGCGCCGGCTGATCGCCCCGGACGGCGGATCGTGCCTGCTGGCGTTGCGCACTAGCGGCGGCCCGTTCACCGCGTGGGCCACGGTGTTCGAGCGCACCGCCGACCGGATCCGCGCCCGGTTCGAGCCACGGTTCCCGCATGTCCACCCGCACCGGCTGCGGCATTCCTTCTCGATGCGCACGCTGGAATACCTGGTCAGCGGGCACTACCGCCAAGCCGCCAAGCTGGTGAAGGACACCGACGCCGACGCCGCGCTGGTGTTCTACCTGTCCAAAGCCGACCCGCTGCTGGTGCTGCGCGACCTGTTGGGCCACTCCTCGGTGCTGACCACGGAAAAGTACCTCAAGCGGTTGGACACGACCCGGATCTACCGCGACGCCTACGAGGCTGCGGGCATCACCGACGGCCTACTGAGCAAGGCGGCGGCCGGGCGGGAAGTGGACGCCGAGTTCGACGATGAGGGCGGGCTGGGCTGATGCCGGCCACCTTGACGGACAACGCGCTGGGCATCGAGTGCGTGTTCAGCGATGGCTCCACCGCGCGGTTCAATCTGACCGGCTTGCCTTGCCCGGATCTGGTCCGGGATCTCGTGGCCGGCCTGGTGGAGTTGATCCATCCGCACGGCACGGTCGACGCGGCCGGCTCCGTCAACCACTACGCCCAGTCCATCCGGCACCTGGCCCGCACGCTGGCAGGCCGGGGTTTCCTCGGTAGGGCGGCGGATCTGCGGCGGGGACAGATGGCCGAGTACTGGATGGCAGCTGGCGGGCCGAAAGAGGCGTGCACCCGGCGGCTGCTGCACGGTTTCCAGCTTGCCGGCGGAAGCCTGGATCCGAGATTGGCCGAGCTGGTGGCCGGCCGGGCCTACAACCCGCAGCGCAGCCACCAGCAGTTGCCGCCCTATCCGGAGGACGAGTGGGAGCAGCTCACCCGGACCTGCCGCCGCCTCGTCGATGAGTCGTTCACCCAGCACAAGCACGCCCTTGCCGCAGCCGGGCGCGGCCGGCATCCGCGTGAGCATGGGTGGAGCGCGGAAAATCTGCGCTGGCTGCTGGCCCGGATCGGTCCGGTGGGCATCGCCGCGTTCGGGCAGCATCTGGGCTGCTCGGACAACGTGATACGCCAGCGGGGCGGGGTGCTGGAGGCGAGCCGGGACTTGTTCCCGTCGCTGGAGGTGGTGATCGCCTACCGGCTGCTGTTCGGGATCTACTCCGGAATCGTGCCCGACGGCATCGACGACCTGGTCACCGACGGCATCGACTGGGCCGGCGACTCCACGATCCTGCTGTCCTACCTCAAGGGCCGCACCGCGGCCGAGAGCCTCACCCTGCCTCGGCGGGCGGTCCGGCTGCTGGAGCAGTGGCTGGCGCACTCGGCGCTGCTGCGCAGCCATGCTGGCCCTGCTCAGCGCCGGCAGTTGTGGATCCGGCTGAGCAAGCCCGGCGGAACGGAGATCTCCGCGAAGGCCGGCGCGGCCAGCCGGGTCGCGGTTCAGCGGTGGGTGCAGCGCCACGGCGTGACCGACGTCGACGGGGCACCGGTGAAGATTCACCGCTCCCGCATTCGCACCACGTTCCAGTCGCTGCGCGACAAGAGCACTTGGGCGGGCCGCGGCCGGGCGACCATCGACCCCAACCACAGTGCTCAGGTCGAGGGCGACCACTACCTGACCGCCACCACGCCGTCGCAGCGGCGGGCGGTCGAAGCGATCGTGGAAGACGCCCAGCACGACCTGCTCCGCAAGGCCCACCCGCCTACGGTCGTGACCGACGAAAACGCTGCGGCCCTCGTCAAGGACTACCCGCGCCTGCTCGCGACGCTCGACCTGGACGACACGGTGATCGCCGAGCTCGTCGGTGGCGAGCGTGATGTGTTCACCGCGGCCTGCGCCGACCAACTCGCTGGCTTGCACGGCCCGAAGGGCAAACCCTGCCCGGCCCGGCCGTGGGTCTGCCTGCTCTGCCCCCTTGCCGTGTTCGCGCCCCGGCACGCCGCGAACCTGCTGCGACTGAAGGCGTTCTTCTCCCGGCAATGGCGGCAGATGCCCGCCGCCCAGTTCATGGCCGTGTTCGGCCCGTACTCCCAGCGGATCGGTCAGGTGCTCGACCGGTTCGACCCCGCAGTCCTGGCCGGTGCCGCTGCCCGAGTCGACGACCGCGATGACGAACTTCCTCTGCGTCCCGAGGAGGCCACCCGATGACGGTCGCCGCACTGCGCGCCGCCGGTGCGCACCGGTCGGTGTTCGCCGGCGCTGATGTCTGCCGGGAGGCGGGGCTCGTGCTGCCCGACGGCATCCCACGCCCCGTGTTCGAGGATGACCGCTGGGACTTCACCGCCGTGGTCGGCCTGCCGAACCAGATGGCCAAGGTCAGCCGCCGGTTCGACTTCACCACGATCATCGATCCTCGCTGGAGGATTGTCGCCAAGGAACAGATCATCGCCATGCTCGCCCCTCGGCACGAGGCCGTGATGCCCTTGCCACACGTCTACCGGACCCCGCTGCACCTGCAGACCGCCTCCGGACGGCTGGCCGAGTTGACCCGATTCCTGAACTGGCTCACCGACCAGGGCGTCGCCCATCTCGGCGCGGTGGACACCGACAGCTGCGAGCAGTATCTGGCTCACCGCCGCTACCTGCTCGACGACAACGGCCAGGTGGTCGGCGAGCGCAGCTCGGCGACCCGGCGCGCCGCCGCCCAGACCGTCGTCGACCTGGTCAATCACCGGGAGCTGTTCAGCGCCGACCAGGTTCCCGACGGCCTGAAGCCCTGGGGCGGCGCCGCCCCGTCGGTCGTCGCCGAGATGCCCGGCGGTCGCGGCCAGAACAAGACTCTGCCGGTCGCCGACACCGTCTTGCAGCCGATGTTGGCCGCGGCCCGCTACCTGATCGACGCCCTCGGCCCGCACGCGATCAGCCTGATCGCGCAGGTCCGGGAGGCAGACCGGAAGTGGTCGCTCAGACAAGGGGACCACGTCTTCACCTCCGCGCTGCCGGCCGACGAGATCACGCGAGTGCTGGCCGACCACGAGCGCCGCCGGGAGCCGCTGCCGTTGGCGGCCGAGCACACCGTCCGGGCCCGACTGGCCGCCGGCTGGTCACCGGACGACCCGCTGACCCGAATCTCCCTCGGGCTGCTGGCCCGCCAGGCCGGATTCACCCAGTTCTGGCGGCAGTGGATCCCGCATCTGCGGGATCGGATCGAGGCGACCCTGGACCTCGTCGGGGCGCAGAAGCAGTTCGGCCGCGACGCTGTCGCGGTCGAACGAGCTGACGGGACTGGTGTCCTCGCCTGGACGCTGCCGCTGGACCGGGCCGAAGCCGCCGCTCTGGTCGGGATCGTGCGCACCGCCGCGATTGTCTTGCTGGCCGCGGTGTCCGGGATGCGTTCCTCGGAGCTGATGGAGCTGGCTGTCGGCTGCTGCCGTCCGGTCGAGGACCACGGTGCTGGGCTGGTCCGCTACAAGCTGGATCCTGCTGGCCAATTGGGAGTGTTGTGGTGGTAGGTGTCCCGGCGTCGTGGCGTGGTAGGTTCTGCGGTTTTCTGTCTGTTGGTTGTTGTGGAGGTGGGTCCGGCGATGTCGATGCAGCCGATGCCGTGGCCTGGGCCTGATCCGCAGGTCGCTGCGGCGATTCATGCCATGTATGTCGGGCGTGAGGCTCCGTTGCCGGTGGTGGTGCGGGATCGGTTGGGGGAGCTGTTCTCCGATGGGCAGTTCGGCGTGGCGTTCGGGGTGCGGGGTCGGCCCGGCTGGTCGCCTGGTCGGCTGGCGTTGATCACGGTGTTGCAGATGGCGGAGAACCTGACCGATCGGCAGGCCGCCGAGGCGGTTCGGGACAAGCTGTCGTGGAAGTACGCGCTGGGACTGGAACTGGCCGATACGGGCTTCGACGCGTCGGTGTTGAGTGAGTTCCGCGCTCGGGTGATCGCTCATGGCCTGGAAGAGCGCGTCCTTGATCTGCTGCTGGCCAGGCTGGTCGGCGAAGGGCTGCTGGCTGCTGGTGGCAAGCAGCGCACGGACGCCACCCCATGTGGTGGCCGCCGTGCGGGACCTGAGCCGGCTGGAACTGGCTGGTGAGTCGGTACGGGCGTGTCTGGAAGCGTTGGCGGTGGCGGCGCCGGACTGGGTCAGGCAGACACTCGACGTGCCGGTTCTGGACAGGCGGTACGGGCAGCGGGTCCACGAGTGGCGGCTGCCGTCGTCGCAGGCCGCCCGGATCGAGTTGGCCAACGTCTACGGCCGTGACGGGTTCGCGCTGTTGACAGCGGTCTACGACGCTGCGAGCCCGTCGTGGCTGGCCCGTCTGCCGGCTGCGGGTGGTGCTGCGGGTGGTGCTGCTGCAGAACTACGTGCGTGAGCAGGACGAGCACGGGCGGGAGGTGGTCAAACGGCGGGAGTCCACAGTGGATGGTCTCCCGCCGGGAAGACAGCGCATCGCGTCGCCCTACGACACCGACGTCCGGTGGGGCGCCACCCGCGCCGCCGGTAAGGTCTGGCACGGTTACAAGGTCCATTTCAGCGAAACCTGCAACGATCCGGACCCGACCGCTGACAACGAGCTGCCCAACCTCATCACCAACGTGATGACCACCGACGCGACCGTCAACGACTCGGTGATGACCACCCCGATCCACGAACGGCTGGACCAACGCGGGTTGCTGCCCGACGAGCACTACCTGGACTCCGGGTATCCGTCCATCGATCTGGTCGTCGCCTCCGCAGCCCGCTTCGGCATCACGCTGGTCACCCCGTTGCGGGCGAACAACTCCATCCAGGCGCGCGCTGCGGACGGCTTCGACAGCACCGCGTTCACGATCGACTTCGACAACCAGCAAGCCACCTGCCCCCAAGGCCAGAGCAGCACCGTCTGGAGCCCAACCACAAACCGGGGCAGCGATGTCATCGTCGTGCAGTTCGCCCGCTCGACCTGCCAGCCATGCCCCATGCGCCAGCAGTGCACCACCGACCGGACCGGCCGCCGGAAACTGACGATACGTCCCCGACAGGTCCACGAAGCCATCCACCAGGTCCGCACGGAGCAGCAAACCCAAGCCTGGCAAGCGAAGTACGCGCGGCGCGCCGGTGTCGAAGGCACCATCAGCCAAGCCGTCAACGTCACCGGCACACGCCACGCCCGCTACCGAGGCCTGGACAAGACCCACCTGCAAAACGTCTTCAGCGCCGTCGCAATCAACCTGATACGGCTGACCGCCTACTGGAACGACAACCCCCTCGAACGAACCCGCACCAGCCACCTCGCCCGACTCACCCAAGCCGCATGAGCCCAACAATTGGCCAGCAGGATCAAGCTGGCCAGCAAAGTCATCAAAGGTCAGCAACTGGGCGGGGTCGCGGACGAATGGGTCGTCATCGAACCCGCCTACCAGGCCGCGCAACTCCTCGAGCAACTGCACGACAACCCCGAGAACGGGGTGCCGCTGCTGGGCCGGTTCGCGTTCGACGTCCGCTACACCTGGTTCCGCAACTGGGTCAACGGACCGGCCGGCCAGCGGCTCGGCCTGACGCCGATTCCCGGAGCTCCGGTCAACCTGCGAGCCTTGCGCCGAACGCTGGCGATCGAGCTCGCCTACCGTCCCGGCGGGCTTCTCGCGGCAAAACTGCACCTCAAACACATCGCAGTGGCCACAACAGAGGGCTACGCGTCCCGCCCAGGCGGGGCACAGGCCGAACTGTTGGCCGAGGTCAACAAGCACGAGGCGCAACGCAACCTGGATCTGGTCTGGGCCGAGTTCAGCAACTACCAGCAAGGAATCATGCCCGCCGGACCCGGCGCCCGCGAACTGACCGAGTTCTTCGCCCACGTCGACGGCAAAGTCGCCACCGGCGAAGCCGGGACGCCGAAGACCCAGCGCAGCGACCGGGAAGTCCTCAACCTACTGACCAAACGCGCCCAGACCCTGCACCTGGGCACGGCCAACTACTGCTGGTTCACCGACCCGTCCCGGGCACTCTGCCTGAAACTCGCCGGCACCCCGCACGCCGACCGGCCCTTGGCCGGGATGTGTGACTCCGCCCGCTGCCCGCAAGCCACCCATCACCCCTGCCACCGGCCGGTCTGGGCGGAACACGCCGCCCAGACCAAAACCTTCCTCGGCAGCATCGGACCTGGCCGCAAGACCGAACGAACTCGGCTGCAAGCCGACCTCAACCGAGCGCTGAGCATGCTGGATGCGATCGACAACACCGGCACCACCCCCACGAGCGAGGACTGACATGCGCATCACCGCAGCCCAGCGCACCGCCAACGAGAACCGGATCCGCGCCGCCATGGATCGCCTCCTACGCGGCGAGATCCCGCCCGACGGCCGCTGCGACGTCAAGACCCTGGCCACCGAGGCCGGAGTCGACCGCACCGCGTTCTACGGCGATCGGCCCTACGCCCATCTGCGTGAAGAGTTCGAAGCCCGACTCCACACCCTCCAGCAGCAAGGAACCGTTCCCGACCCGCGACTGGCACAGATCACCCGGCTGAAAGCCGAGAACACCGCCCTGCGCGAACGGCTGACCGAACGCGACGAAACGATCGCCGAACTCGCCGCGTTCAGGACCGAGGCGCTGTCCCGGCTCGCCGCTCAGCACGACGAGATCACCCGCCTCCGAACTACTGGCCCGACAGCAGCCAATGTGAAGCGCCTACCGACGCGCAACACCCAGATCGGCCCGTGCTGAACGCAACCCCGAGCACTATCGTGCTGACGGCAACGCATCGAAAGGATCAACCGCGAATGAGCCCAGACCGAACGGTCATGCCAGGGCAAGTCTGGGGCCTGGCCACCCACGACCCGGCTGGCCCGATCTTCGTGACCAGCTTTGCCGGACGCAACCTCGACGCCACTGTGCTCACCGCCGTCGACCCCGCAGGCGGAGTCATCTGGCAACGGACCTTCGAAGGGCGTCCCCGCCCGCCGCGAGTCACCCCTGCTGGCACGGTCTGGCTGTCGAACCGTGGCCCCACCGGTCACACCTTCACCGAAGTGGGCCCCGACGGCCAGGTCCTCCGCTCGGTCGTCCCTGAGCATCAAGCCCACGAACACCTCGGCGCCTTCGTTCTACTCCCCGACGGCTTCTGCACGATCTGGCTACCAGCCAGCCCTTACCGCCAAGCGCCACCCGGTGAGGCTGCCCGCATCGCCCGCCACACCCAGGCCAGCGCCACCATCTGGTCCACACCGCTCGCCCTCACCGAACTGTCCTTCCCCGGCGTTGTTGAAGCGGGCGTGGACACCGGCTGGGACCTTCGTCCGATGAAGCCGTGGCGGCCGCGGACCATCTCGGTCGGCTACCGGGAGCCGCTGCTGATCTCCGCCAACCGAGTACTGGCCGACATCAGTGACGGCAGCAGCGGCATCGGCGTCTGCACCATCCTCGACACCGTCACCGGCGCGATCGTCACCACCACCCCGCCCGGCCCTTACGAGCACAAAGCCATCACCGGACCCGGGTCCTTCCTCATCGGGCAGCAAGGCTACGGCGCGTTCACGACAACGCACTACGACCCGGACGGGCACGCGCAACAGACCTGGCCCAGTCACGGCATGATGCTCGTCGACCGCCACGACACCATCAGCGGCGCCGAATCCAAGAACGTCACTCCGTCGCGGTCCCGGTTCCGTGTCCTCAACACCGACAGCTCCGTGAGCGACGGCCCGCTGCTGAGCGGCTACTACACCACCTATCCGGCGCTGGACGCCGAAGGCACGGCCGTGCTCTGGCGCGACGGCAAACTCCTGGCCGTCGACCCCGGCCTCCAAGCCCGGACGCTGTTCGCCCAGGACGACGACCGAGCCGTGATGAGCAGAATCCTGCTACTCGAACGCGGCCGCGTCATCTTCAGCCTCCACGACGAACTACTCATCTTCGACAGCACCGGCCTCGCACCACTCGACAACGGACCCTGGCCCTGCGGCGACGGCAACCTCCACGGCAACCCCGTCCGCACATGAATCAAGCTGTGACCTCGATCACTACAGCGGCCCCGAATCGCGACAGGAACGCCATCTGAATGCCGTCCTGACCGTCCGGAGTCACCGCAGTCGAATCCCCACACGATGGCGTTCGCACACGATCAGTGCGGACACAAGGCGCACCTATGTGACGCACCTGGTCGAGTTCGACTATCCGGAACGGTTCGTGTCCGACCAGGTCGGCCACGCCTACGCCTCGACCACCGCGATCTACACCGGCGTGTCCGACGCCTACCGCAACCAGCTGCTGACGCGGTCACTCACGCAGCGCCACGGCGACCTCTGGGAGACCGAGCAGTGATCAAGAAGATGGGCGTGCGCTGGAACCTGCGCCAGCTCATGGCCACCCGCGACATGTTCAACACCTCAGACCTGGTGCCGCTGCTGGCCGAACGGGGCGTCGACCTGTCCCGCGAACAGGTCTACCGCCTCGTCACCCAGCCGCCGCAGCGACTGTCGATGGACACCCTCGCCGCACTCTGCGACATCCTCGGCTGCACCCCGAACGACCTGATCCAGGTCGAGGTCACCAACACGTCCGTGGCCAAACGCACGGCTGGGGCCGGCGTGACGCCGCCGGTGCAGCACACCCGGATCCGCCGTCCGGAGGGCGCATGAGCACCAACCGGCTCGGGCCGGCCTGCCCCGGCTGCGGCCGGGCGGGCGTCGCGCTGACCCGGCTCGACCCGGCACGGCGGCGAGTCTGCCGCCGCTGCTACCAGCCGCCGCAGCGGCTCTGCGGGCGGTGCGGCCGGGTCGGGGTGATCGCGCGGCGAGCCCGGGACGGGCAGCCGGACCTGTGCAACAGCTGCTATAGGGCCCCGTCGACACGTGCGGCACCTGCGGGCGGCGACGCGCCTGCCCGAGCCACCGCGGCGGCAAACCGACCTGCCAAGCGTGCCTGCCCCGGCCCACGACGGTGTGCGCGCTGTGCAGCGCGGACCGGCCCGCACACGCGTTCTGGCCGCTCGGCCCCGTCTGCCGGGCCTGCTACCGCGCCCGCCGCGACCATCCGGACATGTGCGCGCGGTGCGGGCAGGTCCGGATTCTCGTCGCGGTCGGCGTCGCGGGAGAGCGACTGTGCGGCCCGTGCGGCGACGGCCCGGACTACGCCTGCCCCCGCTGCGACACTGGAGAACCCATCTACGCCGACGGCCTCTGCGCCCGGTGCACGTTGCGCGCCCGGGCCGCCGCTGCGCTCGTCGGCCCCGACGGCCTCGTGCCCGCGGGGCTGCAGCCGCTCGCCGACGCGATCGCGGCCGGCCGCAACCCAACCAGCGGCATAACCTGGCTCGGCAAACCGGCAACCACTGCGGCGCTGCGCGCGCTGGCGGCCGCGCCAGAGCGGCTTACCCACGAGACGGTCGACCAGCTCAACGGCAACACACGCTATCTGCGCGATCTGCTTGTCGCGATCAAGCTCCTGCCGCCGCGCGACGAGGAACTCGAGCGGCTCACCGCCTGGATGAGCGCGGTACTGCGTGATCGGCCCGCCGCCCACGCCGCGATCGTCCGGCCGTTCATCCAATGGATGATCCTGCGCCGAGCCCGGCAGCGATCCCGCGATCAGCCGCTCACCCGCGGAGCCATCGACGGCCTGAAATCCCGCGTCGTGCAGCCACTGCGGTTCCTGGCCTGGCTCGACACCATCCCGGCCACCCTCGCCACGGCCAACCAGGGCCACATCGAGCGCTGGCTCCGCGATGGGCCGAGCACCAGGTACGCGCTACGGCCCTTCATCACCTGGGCGTGCGACCGAGGCCTCGCCCGCGATCTCGACGTCCCGCCACTGCCGGTCGGCGACCCGAAGTCCCGGCAAGCGGCCGAGGAGCAGTGGCGGCAGCTGCGCGTCTGCATCCACGACACCGCGCTGCCCACCGACGTCCGGGTCGCCGGCGGTCTGCTGCTGCTGTTCGGCATCCGCATCACGGTCCTTGCCCGGCTGCGCCGCGACCACGTCACCGCGACTCCGGCAGGGACACACCTCACCGTCGCCGAGCACCAGCTGTTGATCCCGCCGAGGCTCGCGCGGCTGCTCGTCGCCGTCACCGATCGGACCGCGACCCGCACCGCCCGGACCGCGCGTGTCGACGGCGCCGACGACGGCTGGCTCTTCCCGGGTTGCGGCCGGGCAGCCACCTCACCCCGGAACATCTCGCCGAGCGGCTACGCAGCCACGGCATCGGCATCCGGCCCGGCCGCAACACCGCCCTGGCCGAACTCGCTGGGGACCTGCCCACCCCGGTCCTGGCCGACCTGGTCGGTATCGGCATCACCACCGCGTTGCGCTGGGCCCGGCACGCCCGGCGTGACTGGGCGCCGTACCTCGCCGCGAGAGCGCAGCAAAGACAGAAACGCGTCGATGGCGGACTGGACGGTGGTGGCGTCGCGGCCGCACAGCTGGGGTGACCTTGGCGGTCACGGCCGACCACACCGGCGATGTACCGGATAACGTGTCGGAGTCGCGTAGCGGCTGGTCGAGGCGATGGGCGTCAGGTTGCCGCTGATGTACCGGATAGCGGTCCATTACCCGGCGGCACGGGCCTTGGCTGACGAAGTATGTACTCGTCCACGAAGTCGGATAAGGCCTTTGCGTCGAGCCTGCCCACCATCGTGAGCGGGATCGTCCACTGCCCGACGGCCAGCGCGGCCACGCTCAACGATCGGGCGATGGTCGGCTCACAGATAGCGGCCAGGCCGGTCAGGGCGTGCGCCTGCTCGTCCGGGTCTGCGATGGAGCGGGCGATCTGCTCGGCCCGCTCGTGCTCGCCGGCGTCCGCGACTGCCCGGGCCACGTCGGTCAGGGCGTGCGCCTGCTCGTTCGGGTTCGTGATGGAGCGGGCGATCTGCTCGGCCCGCTCGTGCTCGCCGGCGTCCGCGACCGCCCTGACCAGACCGGCCAGGGCGCGCGCCTGCCCGTACCCGTTCGTGATGGAGCGGGCGATCTGCTCGGCCCGCTCGTGCTCGCCGGCGTCCGCGACTGCCCGGACCAGGTCGGCCAGGGCGTGCTCCTGCTCGTTCGGGTATGTGATGGAGCGGGCGATCTGCTCGGCTCGCTCGTACTCGCCAGCGCCCGCGGCCGCCCGGGCCAGACCGGCCAGGACGCGCGCCTGCCCGTCCGGGTCTGTGATGGAGCGGGCGATCTGCTCAGCGTCGGTGACCAGTGTGCGGACTCGCTCGTGTTCGCCGGCGCCCGCGGCCGCCCGGGCCAGATCGGCCAGGGCGTACGCATGCCGGGCCGGGTTCGTGATGGAGCGGGCGATCTGCTCAGCGTCGGTGGCCAGTGTGCGGGCTCGCTCGTGTTCGCCGGCGTCCGCGGCCGCCCGGGCCAGGTCGGTCAGGGCGTGCGCCTGCTCGTCCGGGTTGGTGATGGAGCGGGCGATCTGCTCGGCCCGCTCGTATTCGCCGGCGTCCGCGACCGCCCGGGCCACGTCGGTCAGGGCGCGCGCCTGCCCGTACCGGTTCGTGATGGAGCGGGCGATCTGCTCGGCTCGCTCGTGCTCGCCGGCGTCCGCGACCGCCCGGGCCAGGTCGGTCAGGGCGCGCGCCTGCCGGTCCGGGTATGTGATGGAGCGGGCGATCTGCTCGGCCCGCTCGTGCTCGCCGGCGTCCGCGACCGCCCGGACCAGACCGGCCAGGGCGTGCGCATGCCGGGCCGGGTTCGTGATGGAGCGGGCGATCTGCTCGGCGTCGGTGGCCAGTGTGCGGGCTCGCTCGTGTTCGCCGGCGTCCGCGGCCGCCCGGGCCACGTCGGTCAGGGCGTGCGCCTGCTCGTCCGGGTTGGTGATGGAGCGGGCGATCTGCTCGGCCCGCTCGTGCTCGCCGGCGTCCGCGACCGCCCTGACCAAGTCGGCCAGGGCGCGCGCCTGCTCGTACCAGTTCGTGATGGAGCGGGCGATCTGCTCGGCCCGCTCGTGCTCGCCGGCGTCCGCGACCGCCCGCACCAGACCGGCCAGGGCCTGCGCCTGCTCGTACCGGTTCGTGATGGAGCGGGCGATCTGCTCAGCATCAGTGACCAGTGTGCGGGCTCGCTCGTGTTCACCGGCGTCCGCGGCCGCCCGGACCAGGTCGGTCAGGGCGGGCGCCTGCTCGTACCGGTTGGTGATGGAGCGGGCGATCTGCTCGGCCCGCTCGTGCTCGCCGGCGTCCGCGACCGCCCGGGCCAGACCGGTCAGGGCGCGCGCCTGCTCGTACCGGTTCGTGATGGAGCGGGCGATCTGCTCGGCCCGCTCGTGCTCGCCGGCGTCCGCGACCGCCCGGGCCAGACCGGTCAGGACGTGCGCCTGCCAGTCCGGGTTCGTGATGGAGCGGGCGATCTGCTCAGCGTCGGTGACCAGTGTGCGGGCTCGCTCGTGTTCGCCGGCGTCCGTGGCCGCCCGGGCCAGACCGGTCAGGGCGTGCGCCTGCCAGTCCGGGTTCGTGATGGAGCGGGCGATCTGCTCGGCCCGCTCGTACTCGCCGGCGCCTGCGACCGCCCGGACCAGACTGGCCAGGGCGCGCGCCTGCTCGTACCGGTTCGTGATGGAGCGGGCGATCTGCTCGGCCCGCTCGTACTCGCCAGCGTCCGCGACTGCCCAGGCGAGGCTGGCCAGGGCCTGCGTCTGCCGGTCCGGGTCGGTGATGGAGCGGGCGAGGGTTTCGGCGCGGATGGGTTGTCCGAGGGCGGCCCAGACGGCGGGAAGGCGGGACGGGATGTTGGTGTTGCGGTCGGCGAGGTGGTTGCGGTGCCAGGCCAGGCGGAGCGCGATGGCCAAGTCGGGGCGGGGCTGTGCACTGTTGAGGGTCTGGGTGGTGGCGATCTCGGCGAGGGCGGCGGCGTCACCGCCGGTGGTATCGAGCATGCGGTCGTGGCGGGCGGGGTCGGTGGCGAGGAGGACAAGCCGGCCGAGGTCGCCTGCGGCGGTGAGCATGCGGGGGTATCCGGTGAGCAGGTATACCGGGGTGTGCTCGGGCCAGGCGGGCCCGTTGGGGCTGGGGACTTGGTAGGTGTCGGCCCAGGCGTAGATGCGGTCGCGGTAGGCCCCGAGTTTCCGCCCGAGGTAATAGATGGCGGCTTGCTGCAGTTCTTCGTGGCCGAGCAGGTAGACGTCGAAGCTGTGATCGCTCCAGATGCTGGGGCGGTGCGTGAAGGTGCGCCCGGCGACGGTGTTCAGGACTGCTTCGATGTCGAGGGGATCGGCGTCAAGGAGTTCGCTCAGGTCGGAGCTGGATAGGCCACCGCCAGCGGCAGTAAGCAGCCCGACTACGTCTCGGTCCAGATCGCTGCCGCCAAGCAGCCGTTTGAGCTCGGTCTTCCCAGCATGCTCGAGATCCCGCGCGTGCGGCGAGTCGCTGAGGAGGCGGATGATGCCGGGACTGCGCAGCGGGTGCCAGGGTGGGACGTCGTCGGGGACGGGTGGGTTCGGGCGCCCGGCGACGATGATCCGCATCCCGGCCTGGGGTTGTGCGGGCAGCAGCGCCGCGATGCTGTGCGCGTGCGGGCCGGTGGTGACGCCGCTGTCCTCGTCTAGGCCGTCAACGACGAGGACAAGCCGCCGTCCGGCGTGCTGGCAGGCAGTGGCAGCCTGGGTGAGCACATCCAGCAGGACCGCTTCCCGAGTTACCTCGCTGGCAGTGGTCGGCAGATCCTGGCCGGTGAGCGTGCACAACTGTTCGGTGAGGAAGGTGACGAACGCATCGCGAGTGTCCTGGGCGGCAAGGCGGGCGGTGATGAAGAACGACACCAGCCACACCCGTTCGGCCAGCTCCGGCGGGGGGTTGAGGACGAACGTGGACAGCAGCGCGGACTTGCCCGCCCACGGTCCGGCCTGCCACCACACATACGGCCCGCGGCCCTCCTGCAGACAGAACGCCGCCAGCTCGCCCAGCTCTGTATCCCGGTCCAGCAGCCGAGGTGGGGCAATTCGGCGGACCTGCTCCATGTAGACAGACCGAACCAGCCGCGGTGTGACGTACCCGGATTGTAACCACCTGGCCGGCTCGCCGCCCCGCCCGACCGCCAACGTGCCCTCGGCGCCGCCGTGGTCGTAGTCGGTGCGGTCCCGAAGCGTGCGGGCACGGTCCGCGACGGCGGCCGCGGCGTGCTCGCGGGCTCGGCGCCGCTCGTCCGCGGTCCCGCCTAGCGTCCTGGTGATCGCGACGGTCACGGCTTCGCTGGGTATGTTCTTGCCGTTGAGTACCTCGCTGAGGTAGCTCGGTGAGATCTTCGCTGCCCCTGCGACCGAGCGCCACGAGGGGCGTCCAGCGCGCTCGTAGAGTTCGGCGAACAGGTCCAGCAGATCGCGGTGGCGACCCACCGCCCCGCGGCCTCCGCTCATCGTTCCGCCGGAAAGTCCACCCTCGCAGGATATCGATACGCGTACCACCGTTCGCCGCGTTCGGTGACCGAACACGTGCCGGGCCCGATCGCTGCAGGTCAGCGGCGAGGCAGAGCGTTAAGTGTTCGCCGTTCAGCCACCGAACGCCTCGCCGCGGGTCTCCTGGAGGCACGCCACTCGGCGAGCACCCAGGAGGAAACCATGAAGCGCAAGCCCCTCACCACCCGCACGCTCGTTATCACCACCGCCTCGATGATCACCGGATCTGCGGTCGGCACCACTACGGAGACCGTCGCCGCGCACCTCGGCTACAACGGTCCTGGCGTCGGCCCCGCCATCACAGCGATGGCAGCGCTGTGGGTCCTCGACAAGCTCAACACCCTCGTCGACGACCAGAAGTGACACGAGCCCACGCTCTGATCGAGCGCGGGCTCCACACGTGAGTGCGCTCAGATGGAGCGTATGCACCATATGGCCTTGCCGCTGGCCGCAGCTCATCCATGATCAGGGAATAGCGCACATCTGAATACATGCACTCCACCAGTCAAAACGGTGCATCTTTAGTTGGTGTCAGGTAGCGGGCGGTTTGCCTGCGCGCGACGACGTAATGCTCGTGCTGCTCCTGTTGTGCCCGCAGCCAGCTCGTCTTCAAGGTCGCGAAGCTGCCCTCGTTCGATAAGAATGCGAATTAACTGTTCGGCAGCACGATCGTCGCCATTATCAGCGCGCTTGCGCAACTCGTCGATCCGGTTGTGGTCGGCCAGCATGCGGGCCAGCTGGTCTGCGGCGTTCCAACTACCTGCGTCGGCCAACGGACCTAGGACGGTGATTGCCTCATCTACATCATGCTGATTGACGATCAGGGTAGCGAACCGGCACGCAGCATCTTCGTCGCCCGCTCTGGCTCGGGCATAAATCTCTTCTAGGTATTCGTCCTTCTGTGGCGGACCGACGTGCGCGATGTTGTCGCTCTGTCCAGCAGCGAGAATGGCGAGTTGTTTGACTGCCTCGGCATCGCCGGCCTGAGCGAGCGCTCGAAGCTCTTCCGCCATGCCTAACATGCGGAGCGAGCGCGGGAGTCGCTCCGCAGCGTATTCATCTCCGGCGGCTGCCATTTTGCGTAGCAGCGCCAGCGCCTCGGTGTTGTCGCCTTGGTCCTCCAGCAGGTCGACGAGCCGGTAGGTGGCGTTGAGGTCACCAGCATTGGAGCGGGCGCGAAGCTCGTCGGGTCGTCCCAGGTTGACGAGGAGGTCAACCAGGCGCTGGGAGCAGAGATTCTCGCCAGCGTCGTCTGCCTCGGCGCGAAGGAAGGCTAACGCTTCCTCCGTCTGCCCTTGCTCGATCAGAACATCGGCCAGCTTCGCTGCGGAGACGTCGTCGCCCGCATCGGCGCGCGACTGCAGTTCTTCCCAGAGACCGCGTTTGGCGAGCAGGTCTGCCAGGTACGAGGCGGCCGGGAAATCGTGAGCGTTCACGCCGGCGCGAGCGCGAAGTTCCTCAAGCTCTCCCTGTTGGGCGAGTATGTGCGCATAGGCTGAGCTCGCGTTCGGATCGCCGGCCTCCGCGCGGTCGCGCAGATCGTCTATCCGGTTCGCGTCGGTCAGAATCCTGGCCAAAGCGATTCCGGCGACCAGGTCGCCCGCATCGGCTGCCTGACGCAACAGGATCTCGGCATACCCGTATTGAGCTCGCCGGTCAGCACCTAGCCCCAACATGAGCGTGTCGTCGGGGTGGCGATGAGCAATGAGCGCTTCCCACACCGCGCTAGGCAGGCGATCCGTACGTCGACGGTTGCGAGCGTGTTGATGGAGGTAGTCGGCTGCGGTCCAGCCGGCGATGGTGCTCATGCCGCCGGGTGCGGGGTTGAGGCAGCCGGTGGCGCCGTGGACGGGGGTGGTGGCGTAGGCGAGGGATTGCTCGAGCCAGTCCGGTGGGGCGGTGGCCTGCTGGGTTGGGGTGAGGTAGGCCGGGGTGGCGGCGGTCAGGTAGTCGCGGGTGACTGGGTGTTGGGCGCCGACGCGGCGGGCGTCGAGGGCGGCGGTGATGACCGCTTGGCCGTAGCAGTCCTCGGCCGTTTCCCAGCGTTGGATCAGTGCTGGGCCGGCGGCAAGGACCTGGGTGAAGCCGGCGTCGGTGGTGTCCAGTGCGATCCGTAGCCGCCGGTCGGTGTTGGCGAGGGCCTCGGCCCGGCGGCGCTCCGTGGTGGTGAACCGGTCTGGCACCTGAACGATGTGGGCCAGGCGGAGGATCTCGCGGTCATCGGCGTGCGGGTCGGACTGGCCGGCTACGGGGCGGGCGGTGCGTTTGCTGTATTCGTCGGGCCACAGGGTGGCGACGACGGCCGTGCGGGCAGTGATGAGCCGGTGCAGGACGCCGAGGGTGAGTCGGGCCGGGTGGTTGAGGTAGCGCTGCAGTTCGTCGAGCCATAGCACCGTGCGTGGTGTCGGCGCGGCGGCGTGGGCGCCGATCGTAGGCATGTCGGTTGGGTGCAGCAGCCACCACTCCGGCAGCGCCGCCTGGACCGCTTCGAACAGCGCGCGAGTTTTGCCGACCGATGAGCCGCCGATCATCAGGACCAGGCCGCCGCTCGCCGCGGCGGCGGTGATGGCGGTGCGCAGGTCCGCGTCGAGGTCTCGTGGCACGTACGGGGGCAGCTCGCCGCGAACGTCCTGGATCTGGATCGCGGCGTGCACGCCGAGCATCCTCGGGCGGGCTTCCCGGACCCGGACGGCACCGTCGGGACGTGGCTGGTGAGCGGTGGCAACTCGTTCCCACACGTCCAACCAGGGTCGCTGCGCCATGTCGTCGAGGAGACCGCACGCCGTCAGGAACGCGATCACGGTCTCTCTGGTGGGCGTTGACTTGGCGTTGAGGAGGTCGCTCAGCGTCGCCTTCGGCAATGGGT
>NZ_JBFAIC010000110.1:0-22940 GCF_040654515.1 Dactylosporangium sp. NPDC050688 | reverse complement strand
GCACGCTCACGCAGCTCATCGTTGTACTTCTTCGGTGCAGGCATTGCCGGTGTTCCTCCAGGTTTCGATGTCTCCATCTAACCCGGGGCGGAACAACCCTCCCGCCGGCCGGCCTGCCACCAGTCCCACAGCGTCTTGGCCGCGCCGACCCCGGCGAACACCAGCCCGATCACGGCGACCACCATCTCGGCGGACCGTTCCACCTCGACCGGCAACACCCGCTCATCCGGTCCGGTGTTCGCCTCGAGCGCGGCGTGCAGCTCCGCCGCCCACTGCGTGGCGTGCGCACCCGACACCTCAACTGTGGCAGTACCCATCGTTAACCCTTCTGCTCCTGGAATTGTGTAAGGAACGCCCGCATCGCCGGCAGATCCGGATGCTCGGTCGCCTCGGCCAACGAGATCGCCCGGCGTAGGATGCCGACGGCATCATCCATACGGGCCATCCGCGCGAACAGCACCGCCAGGTTGAAGCTCACCAGCGCCTCGGCGCCGCGATCGCCAACGGCGCGCACGAGGTCAATAACCTCATGCAACGCCTCCACCGCCCCCGTCAGGTCACCCTCCTGGAATCGAATGCCGCCGATGTTATTGAGGGCAGTGGCTTCGCTGGCTCGGTCGCCGATCTCGCGGAAGGTGGGCAGGGCCTGTTCGAAGTAGGTCAGGGCCTCTCGACGGTCCCCGAGACCGTTGTACACGAGGCCGATGTTGTTGAGGGTGGTGGCTTCACCTGCTCGGTCGCCGACCTCCCGCAAGGTGGGCAGGGCCTGTTCGAAGTAGGTCAGGGCCTCTCGACGGTCCCCGAGACCGTTGTACACGAGGCCGATGTTGTTGAGGGTGGTGGCTTCACCGGCTCGGTCGCCGACCTCCCGCCGGATGGGTAGGGCCTGTTCGTAGTAGGTCAGGGCCTGCTGATGGTCCCCGAGGTCGTTGTACACGAGGCCGATGTTGTTGAGGGTGGTGGCTTCACCGGCTCGGTCGCCGACCTCCCGCAAGGTGGGCAGGGCCTGTTCGTAGTAGGTCAGGGCCTGTCGGCGGTCCCCGAGCCCGTTGTACACGCGGCCGATGCTGGCGAGAGTGGCGGCTTCGCCGGCCCGGTTGTCCGCCTCGCGGTGCAGGGTCAGGGCCTGCTCGTAGTCGGCCAGCGCTGGTCGTGGCTGGCCGGTGGAGGAGAGGGCCCAGCCACGGTCGTAGAACGCGCCGGCATCCGGACCCAGGCTCAGGGTGGCGCTGGCCAGCGCCACGACGTCAGCGAACCGGGACGTCGCCAACCACACCCGAGCCACCCCGCGCCCGACCTCCCGGGCGATGGCCGGTTCCCGGCCGGCCACCGCCAGCCGATGCACCTCCACCGCATGGGCGATCTTGACCGCAGGTTGACCGCGACCGCGGGACTCCGGTCCCGCCGACCCTGCACCGTCCATCAGGCCCAGCACCCTCCCCGCCTCGGGTTCTGTGATTCGACCAGCCGCTCGCTCCAGTACCGCACCCACCCACGCGGCGGGACGCCGCGGCGTCACCTGAGTCAATGCACGCTGACACACCGTGTGACCAGCGAACAACCGCAAACCGGACACACGGCTCAGCACAGACGGTCCGGTACCGCGCGCCGAACGGTCACCACACTCAGGGCAGCAGGGGGCGGGCATTTTGGGTAGGTTCGGCGCATCGTAGTTCATCGAAGCGAGGGATCGATGCTGATGCGGGAACGGCTGGCGGCGATGGTCGAGGCCGGGCAGGTCGACGGGCTGCACGGGGTGGTGGCGGTGCGCGGGGGCCGCACGGTGCTCGAGTACTACGGCGAAGGCCCCGACTTCTCGTGGGGCAAGGCGCTCGGCGTAGTCCAATTCAGGCCCGAAACGCTGCACGACCTGCGATCAGTCACCAAGAGCGTGACCGCGCTGCTGTACGGCACCGTGCTCGCCGACGGTCTGGTGCCCGAGCCCGGGGCGCCGCTGCTGGCGCAGTTCCCGCAGTACCCGGACCTGCAGGCCGAGCCGGACCGGACACGGCTCACCGTGGAGCACGCGCTCACCATGTCGCTGGGCCTCGAATGGCGGGAGGAGATCCCGTACGACAGCCCCGCCAACGCCGAGATCGCCATGGAACTCGCCCCCGACCGGTACCGGTACGTACTGGAACGGCCCGTCATCGAGGCCCCGGGCGAGCGGTGGAGCTACTGCGGCGGCGCCACCGCGCTGCTCGGCGGGCTCATCGCGGAGGGCGCCGGGCGGCCGCTCGCCGAGTACGCCCGCGCCGCGCTGTTCGAGCCGCTCGGCATCGAACGGTACGAGTGGATGGCCGGCGACGACGGAGTCGCTTCCGCCGCGTCCGGGCTGCGGCTGGCGCCGCGGGACCTGGCCCGGATCGGGGAGCTGGTGCTCGCCGAGGGGGAGTGGCAGGGGCGGCCGGTGGTCCCGGCGGGCTGGATCCGCACGATGGTGCAGCCGCGGCTGAAGACCGACTGGGGCGCCGGGTACGGCTACCACTGGTACCTGGAGACCGTCGCCGGTCGCCGGGTCGTGATGGCCGCGGGCAACGGCGGGCAGCGCCTCGCCGTCGTGCCGGACCTGGACCTCGCGGTGGCGGTCGTGGCGGGCAACTACGACACCCCGGACCAGTGGCGCACCCCGCTCACGGTGCTGGAGCAGGTCGTCCTGGCCTGAGACCGGACCGTGCCGGCGCTGCCCGCGTGGTTCAGCGGGTCGACTGCGGGTCAGTGCCGGGCTGGTCGGTGATGTACCCGACCTGCGGGGCGGGCTCGTCGCGGCACACGGCCGGAGACAGCGGCTCGGACGTGGCGCCACCGCGGGTGCCGACGCGGAACGTGCCGGGCGCGCCGGTGCACGACTCGGCCGTGTACGTGATCGAGGTGCCGTCCGGTGACCACGCGGGTGCGGTCCCGGTGCGGTCGCTGACCTGGTGCTTGCCGGCGCCGTTGACCTTCATGACCCAGATGGTGCCGTTGTGTACGTACGTGATCCTCGCGCCGTCGGGTGAGAGGCTGGGCTGCGCGTTGACCTCGTCCTCGGTGAGGCGGACCTCGCGGTGGCCGTCGGAGACGTAGATGACACCGGCACGGGCGTACACGTCGGGGTTCGTGGCGGCGTTCGCGGCGGACGGCGCGAGCATCGTGCCGAGCCCGGCGACGGCGGTGAAACCGGCGAGCGTGAGCGCCTTCGTGATCGCGGTGCTGTTCATCCATGCCCCCTGTGGTGCGTCGCTTCCGTGTGACGCTGGAACCATCGGCGCAACCTCCTGGCACCTGAACGGTTCCCCGCAGGAAATTGTGGTGCCGCCCTACGGCAGGTAGAACGTGAGCAGGTCCGAGGTCACCGGCGGGAACAGCGCCCGCATCAGCTCCGCCTGCGGCCCCGGGTAGACGTCGGCGTGCCGCGCGGTGAGCCCCTCGATGCCGTGCGGGCCGAACAGCAGCGGCCCGACGAGGTCCGGCGCCACGCCCGCACCGCCCAGCGAGGCCGGCCCCTGCATCGGGCCGCCCGCGACGACGTCGGTGACCGCGCCGTCGGCGCGGCGCAGGCGTACATGATGGCGGAAGAACGACACGATGACGTCGCCGTCGCCGTCGTGCCCCGCGAGGCGGGCCGACAGCACGGGCCGCAGGTGCCGCAGCAGCGCCGCCACGTCAGGCACGCGCACGTAGTAGTCGGCGGCGTCGGGTCGCGCCGGCGCGAGGTGTGCCGCCAGCAGCCCGGCGCGGTCCTGCGCCTCGAACGGCTCGCCACCGGCCGATTCGGCCGCGTGCGCGAGGAGCGCCGCGACACCCGCGCCGCCGTCGGTGCCGTCCGTGTCGTCAGCCACGGCGACCTCGCCGACGACGACGCCCTCCTCCGGTGGCGTGACCCGGGCCGTGCCGATCACCGCACCGGCCCGCTCCACGACCACCTGCGTGCCGCCGGACCGGGCGACGAGGGCCCGCCAGCACATCGGCGAGTGCGGCATCGACACGTCGTGCCGGCGCTGGACGGCGTCCTGCAGCCGCGCCATCGCCGCGATGTCGCCGGGCCCGGCCTTCCGCACCGTGCAGTCGCCGGGCATCTCCGGCACGCTCAGCACCGGCCGGCTCTGCGGGATCGGCATCGTGTACTGGTACCCGAACCGCCGGTAGAAGTACGGGATCCCGACCATCACCTGGACGAGGTGCCCGCGGCGGGCCGAACGCTCGTGCGCCCAGCCCATCAGCGCCCGGACCAGGCCACGGCCCTCGTAGTCGCGGTCCGTGGCGACCAGCTCGACCTGCCCCGCGGGGATCGGCAGGCCGGCGAGCACGACGGTCTCGTCGAGCAGCGTCGCGGTGGACACGACCCGGTCCCCGTCGACCACCACCCCGCAGGCGTCGAACCCCCCGTCGGAGTCCTCGACCACGAGGCGGTGGTCCTCGGCGTCCGCGGGCTCACCCCGCTCGGCCAGCAGCGCACCGATCGGTTCCAGGTCGGCGGGCCGGGCGGCGCGCACGAGCAGTCCACCGGGCAGTTCCACCACCCGATCCTCACCCGGCGCGCGCCCCACGTCCACGCATTTCCGTGCCGCGCGGTTGGCGTACCGTCGATGCGTGGCGATGCGACCGGAGGACGCCGGCCTTGAGCTGGCGCGGCTGCTGGCCGCCCTGCGCCCGGACGAGCTGTCGCTGTTGGACTGGGTGCGCACCCGCGTCGACGCGGCCATGGTGGACGACATCGCGGTGCTCGACTACGGCATGCACGTGCAGGAGTACCGCGACAGCATCGAGGACCTCAAGGGAGTGCGGCGGCTGCCGGAGCAGCTGCCGTGGACGCCGGGCGCGGTGCTGCAGCCGGCGAGCAACCGGGAGCCCGCCCCCGACGACGAGCGCGGCCACGTCGCACGGCTCTTCGCCTGCCTCGTCATGGTCTGCACCGACGACATCGTGTGGCAGGCCGGCACCCTCGCCGGGCTGGTCGAGTCGGCGCTCACGCTCGGGCCCGAGCCGACCGCGGAGGCGCTGCGCTTCGTGGCCTGGTGCCGCCTGCACCGGCCCGGCAGCTGGCGTTACGACCCGCAGGCGCAGCCGTTTCTCACGCTCGGCCTGCTGCTGCTGTACGCCGCCGCCCACGATGACCCGCCCGGCGAGGCGGCACTGCGTGCGGCGTTCGTCGCCGAGGCCGAGGCCGCGGGCGAGTGGCGGCAGGTGTTCAAGCACGCCGCCGACGGCGACCGCCGCCAGACCTGGCGGATCCTGGTCGCCGCCTACCTGACCGGCCGCGACCAGCACGACGACGCGACCGAGACGATGCGCACCTGGTTCAAGCCGCTGCCACGGGACGCGGCGCACCGGGGCGGCTCCGGTCTCGCCGAACGGTACCGTCGCGGGCGTGCCTGACTCGTGGGCAGTCGAGTGCCGGCTGCCCGGGCTGAGCGCTCCGCCACCTCTCGAGTCCGTGGGCGCTCAGTCGCTGACGCCAAGATGGAGTAGCCAGACCCGGGCGTCGGTGAGGACGACGAGGTCGACGTAGGCGGCCTCGTACCAGTCGCGGGACCGCACGGTCAGCTCCCACGCCTGCGCCGAGTCCGGCCACAGCCGGGCCAGCAGCGCGGTGACCCAGGCGCTGAGCGATTCGGCGAGCACCCGCGGCGCCGCCTGCGCGGCCCAGGCCTGCGGCTGCCGGGTCGGGACGAAGAACCCGGGCAGCGCCGCACCGACCACTGTGGACCATGCCGGCACCGGCGTGAGCCCGGCGACCTCGCAGGACGCCGGCAGCAGCGCCTGCACCGCGGCGGCCACACCGTCGCCGGTGAGCGGCGCGTCCTCGAGGGTGAACGTGCACGCGTGGTCGGCCTCCTCGAGGACGTCCTCGAGGACCCGCAGCGCGTGGCGGACCATGTCCGGCACCGCGTCGAGCCGCGCCTGGCGCGCCGCCGACAGCGTGGCCCAGTCGAATCCCGTCACGGCGACCAGGATAGGTGCGGGCCGGCCCACCGGCCGGCCCGCACCGGGCTCAGGTCATCAGGCGGCAGTTGCGCGCACGCATCGCTGGTGTCATGCCGGCTCCTCCCGTGAACGATGGACATCACGACACCAGCGATTCGTGGCGATCACGGCAGTGGATGGGTGGCGGCTGGTGGGCAGCTCCGGGGACGGGTCCGGCACGCCGAGGACCGTGAGCATCGCCCGGTGGTACGCGGTCCGGTTCGCCGTGGTGGGCGACGCGTCGAGGAAGCGCTGGCCCGCGTCGACGGCGGCCGGGAAGAGGGCCTCGCGGACGCCGGGATGGTGGGTCATGACGATGGATTCGAAGTCGTACCGCGGGTTCCAGCGCCCGCCGATCGGCCGGGTCAGCACCCCGCCGGCGTCGAACAGGACACCCCGGACATGGTGGTCGGGCATCGGGGAAGATTAGCGGATGGACGTGGTCGCCGAGGGGCCGTGGGCGTGGATGCTCTACGTCGACGGCGACCGGCACGTCCTGTGCGTGGTGTGCGGGACGGTGGCGGTGTACGAGCTCGCCATGCAGCTGCGGCCGGACGAGGTCGACGCGTTCCGAGCCGGCGGGGCCGCGGCGCTGGACCGGCTGGCGCGGCAGGTCGCCGACGCGCCGCGGCGGTTCTGGGACCGCAACCTGCCCGGTTTCAACGACGAGCCGGGCGTACGGGAGGCGACACAGCGCTGGGTGGATCAGCGTTGAGCGGCGGCGACGAGGGCCGGTAGCACCTGCGCCGCGGTGCCGCGCAGGTTGGCGGCGCAGACCGCGTCGAGCGGGGTCGGGTCCGGGTTCACCTGGATGACCGTGGCGCCGGTGAGCATCGCGATGCGGGGGATCTCGGCCGCCGGGTACACCATGCCGGACGTGCCGACGGTCAGCAGCACGTCGCAGTCGGAGGCGGCGTCGATCGCCGTGGTCAGGGCCGCCCGCGGCAGCGCCTCGCCGAACCACACGACACCGGGCCGCACCGGCGCCCCGCACTGCGCGCACCCGGGCGGTGTCAGGCGGCCGCCCTCGCCCGGGTCGGCGCCGGGGTCCGGCACGTCGGCGGGGTGCGCGGCGGCGCCGGTGCAGCGCGGCGCGAACAGGCTGCCGTGCAGGTGCACCGGCGCCCGGGAACCGGCCCGCTCGTGCAGGTCGTCGACGTTCTGGGTGATGACGACGGTGCCCGGGACGCGGGTCTCCAGCTCGGCGACGGCGAGGTGCCCGGCGTTCGGCGCGGCCCGGCGGACCCGGGCGCGGCGCCACTCGTACCAGCCCCACACGAGGTCCGGGTCGGCCTGGAACGCCTCGGGGGTGGCGAGCTGTTCGGCGTCGAAGCGGGCCCACAGGCCGGTCAGGTCGTCGCGGAACGTCGGTACGCCGCTCTCGGCCGACATGCCGGCGCCGGTGAAGACGACGATCCGGCGGGCCTCGGCGAGAGCCGTTGCGACGGCGGGTGGCAGTTCGGTCCGCATCCGGTCATCCTGCCGGATCAGCGCAGAGCGGCGTCGAGCAGGGCGCGGGCGGTGCGGCGTACCGTCTCCGTGGCCTCGGCACGGGACTGCCCGGCGATGTCGACCAGCCAGATCAGCGACTCGATGCCGGTCGCGGAGCGGATGGCGACCGCGAGGCCGTGCACGTCGACCGCGGGGTGGCTGCGCCGCAGAGGCTCGAGGGCGTGCTCGATCCAGCCGATCGCCCGGCCCTGCCGCAGCGCCGGCGGGTGTAAGCCGGTGACCGGCAGGTGGAGGTCGAGCTGGAGCCGGGTCAGGCGCGGTGGGTCGGCGCGCAGGAGCACGCCGGCGAGAACATCGGCACGACCGAGTCGCACGCCGTGTTCATCGAGCTGAAGGAGCCAGCGGGAGTCTCCACATCGGACGCCCGGGACGCGCCGCTCGGCCCGTCCGGCGGCTGAAGGACTTCGCGCCTGCGGCCGGCTCAGGCCGGATACGCGCGCGTCTCCGTGGCCTTCACCGCGGCCCACACCTGCTGGCCGGGGGACAGGCGCAGGTGCGCGGCGGCCTCCGGGGTCACGTCGGCGGCGGCCGTGACCGGCCCCGTGAGCTGGACGCGCAGGTTGTCGCCGTGCCGCTGGATGCCCGCCACCGTCGCCGCCCATGTGTTGCGCGGGCTGCCGTCGGGCCGGTGCGGGTGCAGAGCGACGGCGGAGGGCCGGAACACCACGAACGCGTCGCCGTCGAGCCGGTCCGTGGCGGCGAGGCTGAACCCGTCCGGCAGGTGCACGGTGTGGCCGTCGGCGTGGCCACGGTACAGGTTGAGCCCGACCAGCCGGGCGACATAGTCGGTGCGGGGCTGGGCGGTGATGGCGGCGGCATCGCCTTCCTGCACGACCCGGCCGCCCTCGACGATGACGAGCCGGTCGGCGAGGACCAGCGCGTCGAGCGGGTCATGGGTGACCAGCAGCGCGGCCCCGGCGTGCTCGGCGAGGTGCCGTTGCAGCTCGGCGCGGGTGTCGAGCCTGGTGCGGGCGTCCAGGGCGGCGAGGGGCTCGTCCAGCAGCAGCAGCGCCGGGTGTACCGCCAGCGCCCGCGCCAAGGCGACCCGCTGGGCCTGCCCCCCGGACAGCTGGCGGGGCTTGCGGCGGGCGTGTTCGGCGAGCCCGACCCGGGCGAGCCAGCCGGCGGCCTGTTCGCGGGCGGTGCGCCGGTCGACGCCGTGCCGGCGCGGGCCGAACGCGACGTTGTCCAGCGCGGTCAGGTGCGGGAACAGCAGGTAGTCCTGGAACACGACGCCGATCGGGCGGCGCTCGGGCGGGGTGAACCGGCGCTGGCCGGGCCGGTCGAGGTCGGTGCCGTCGACGGTGACGTGCCCGGCGGTGAGCGGCTGGAGGCCGGCGAGGGCGCGCAGGGCGGTGGTCTTGCCGGCGCCGTTGGGGCCGAGCAGTGCGACGACCTGCCCCGGGTCGATCCGCAGCCGGACGTCGAGCTGGAACGTGCCGCGGTCCACGGCGAGGTGCGCGTCGACGAACGTCATGGGCTGGTGATCCAGCGGTCGCGCAGCCCGGCCAGGATGGCGACGGAGACGGTCAGCAGGATGAGGCTGAGCACGATCGCGGCGTCCAGGTCGGTCTCCAGGGCGAGGTACACCGCCAGGGGCATGGTCTGCGTGGTGCCGGGGTAGTTGCCGGCGAACGTGATCGTGGCGCCGAACTCGCCGAGCGCCCGGGCCCAGCACAGCACCGCCCCGGCGGCGATGCCGGGCGCGACGAGCGGCAGTGTGACGTGCGTGAACGTGGTCCACCGGCCGGCGCCGAGGGTGGCGGCGGCCTCCTCGTAGCGGCTGTCGGCGCCGCGCAACGCCCCCTCGACGGCGATGATGAGGAACGGCATCGCCACGAACGCCTCGGCGAGCACGACGCCGGTCGTGGTGAACGGCAGCGTGACACCGAACGTGCTGTCGAGCCACTCGCCGAGCAGCCCACGCCGGCCGAAGACCAGCAGCAACGCCACGCCACCGACGACCGGTGGCAGGACCAGCGGGACGGTGACGAGGGCCCGCACGAGGCGCCGGCCGGGGAACTCGACGCGGGCGAGGAGCCACGCGAGGGGTACACCGAACGCGACGCACAGCAACGTGGCGAGCGTCGCGCACTGCAGCGACAGCCGCAGCGCGGTGAGCACCCCCGGCTCGGTGAGCCGCTGCGGCAGCGTGGTCCACGGTGCGCGGACCAGCAGGCCGACCAGCGGGAAGATGAGGAACAGCAGCCCCAGCCCGGCCGGTGCGAGCAGCGCGACCGGCACCCGTTGCCGGCCGGCGCGGCGCCGGGGCGGGGTGGCGCCGGTCGCGGTGGCGGTCACGTCACGGCGCCTGGAAACCGGTGGCGGTGAGCGCGGACCTGCCCTTGTCGGACAGCACGTAGGCGACGAACGCCTGCGCGCCAGCTTTGTTGGGGGCCTTCTTCAGCACGATGATCGGGTACTCGTTGATCGCGCCGGCCGACTCGGGGAACTCCACGCCCTCGACGTTGGCCGCGGCGGCCTTGGCGTCGGTGCGGTACACCAGCGCAGCGTCGACCTCGCCGAGCTTCACCTTCGACAGGGCGCCCTTCACGTCCTGTTCGAGGGTGACCGGGGTGAGCTTCACCTGCGCGGCGTCGAGGGCCTTCTTCGCCTCGGCGCCGCACGGCACCTGCTCGGCGCACAGGGCGACCTTCACCCCGGGCCTCGTCAGGTCGGCGAGGCCCTTGACCGCCTTCGGGTTACCCTTCGGCACCGCGATGACCAGCTGGTTCTTCACGAACGTGGTCGCCGTGCCCTCGCCGCCGCGGGCGTCGGTGACGGTCTTCATGTTCGCCGGCGCCGCGGAGGCGAACACGTCCGCGGGGGCGCCCTGGTTGATCTGCGTGGCGAGGGCGGAGCTGCCGGCGAAGTTGAACGTGACCTTCGTGCCGGGGTTGGCGGTCTCGAAGTCCTTGCCGATGGTCTTGAACGACTCGGTCAGCGACGCGGCCGCGAACACTGTGATGTCGCCGGTCACCGTGCCGCCGCCGCTGGCCGCGGCGGCCTGCGGCGTCGCGGGGTCGGGGTCGCCGCCGCAGGCGGTCAGCGTCAGTGCGGTGAGCGCGGCCACGGCCGCGCCGATCCAACGGGCTGTCACGAGCCGGTCCTCCCCTTGGCGGCGGCCGGAGTGGAGCGCTCCACCACGACCGTGGTCGACTTGATCACTGCGATGGCCACCGACCCGACCTGGAGGTCGAGCTCGTCGACGGCCTCCCGGCTCATCAGCGACACGACCCGGAACGGGCCGCACTGGATGTCGACCTGCGCCATGACGGTGTCCTTCACGACCGCGGTCACGATGCCCCGCAGCCGGTTGCGCGCCGACGAGCCGTCGGCCCGGTCGTCGGGCTCGGTGCCCTGGGCCCGCACGAACTGGGCGAGCTCCACCCCGTCGATGAGCCGGTGCCCGTGCTCGTCGCGGGTCGCGCCGATGCGGCCCGCGTCGACCCAGCGGCGGACGGTGTCGACGCTGACGCCCAGCAGCTCGGCCGCCTCACTGATCCGGAACACCGTCATACGGTCACCCTAGTTTGCCGCACCTGCGGCTGAAAACCGGCCTGTCGGCCAGCGACTCAGAGGCCTTCAACGTTGCTGGACTCGCATCTGCGCTGGTACGACCATCGGGCACGGCGGTGCATCTTACCTACAGTTGCATTCGATGTGCAGGTAGTGATTCCGGGGTGCGGGCGCGAGTACGATCCGAAGGCATGAGGACCGCCCACCACGCGGTCGACACGAGTGCCGAGATCCGGCAGATCGAAGATGCCGAGGGTTACATCGCCTCGATCTGCTTCAAGACCGGCTGCCGCAGCGAGTCCTGACTGAGCCGTCGCCGACGAGGCTGTGGCGGCGAGTCCTGACCAGGCCAGGGCCGGTGGCGGCGGGGTCCCTGACCGGGCCGTTGTCTACAGGGCCGGTGGCGGCGGCTCGGGCAGCGGGTGCGCGCCCTGGGGGCGCAGGCCGTCGAAGAGGATGCCGAGGTAGCGGCGCCACAGGTCGGGCGACGCGCCGGGCGCGTAGCCGGCCACGTAGTTCGGCGCGCACATCAGCAGGATGACGTCGGTGCCGGTGACATCGGCGCGCAGGGCGCCGTGGTCGCGGGCCCGGTCGACCAGGTCGTGCACGGTGCGGTACATCCGCTCCCGGTCCCGGGCCACCGCGGGGTCCACGTCGCCGGCGCCGTGCAGGAAAGACAGGTCGCGCTGCTGCCGCTGGTGCGCGGCGACGGTCATGAACTCCAGCAGCGCAGCGCCCGGGTCCTCCCCGCCGAGCAGGCCGCGGCCCTCGCCACCGCCGGGCTCACCGTGCGGGCGGTCCTCGCCACCGCCGGCATCCGCGCGGGCGAGCGGGTCCTGGTCGTCGGCGCGACCGGCGGCGTCGGCACGACGCTCGTGCCGCTCCTCGCCGCGGCGCACGCGACGGTCGTCGCCACCGCGACGGAGCACGACGCCGACCTGCTACGCACGCTCGGCGCCGCCGAGATCATCGGCTACGACGAGCGCGACTACCCGGCCGGCGTCGACGCCGCGTTCAACCTCACCCTGCCCAGCGACCGCCTCACCGGCGTCGCCAGGGCGGTGCGGCCCGGTGGCCGGCTGCTCACCATCACGTACCCGGTGCCGCAGCAGGACCGGATCGCCCGCGACGACGTCGACCTGCGCTTCGTCCTCGACATGGAGGGCACCCTCGGCGGCATGCGCGAGGTCGCCGACCTCGCCGCCGGCGGTGCGCTGCGGCCGACGACCGGCGACTCGCCGTCGGCGTCGACAGGCGGGCCGCTCCGGGCGACGATCGGCCGGCGATACACCCTCGACGAGGGCGCGCAGGCGTGCGTCGACTTCGAGCGCCGGCACACCACCGGCAAGCTCGTCGTCGTCATGTGACCGCCGGGGCGGTGGCCCGTCAGGTCTTCGGCCCGGCCGCGACCCAGGAAAGCCCCCAGTTGTACGCGATGTCGACCGCCTGGTTCCGGAACTGGCCGGGCGCCGGGATGATGTACCGCGACTCGCGCCGCACGACCAGGTCGCCGTTGATGTTCTCGATGAGGAACAGCACCCCGGCCCGGGACTGGACGGTGCACTCGTCGAGGCGCATCTCGATCGGGGCGCCGTGCTGCGGGTAGAGCGTGGCGACGGCGTCCAGGCCGGCGAACGAGTCGGCGCCGTCGTAGATGTTGGCGTAGATGAGGATCCGCCGGAACTCGCGGGCGTGGTCGAGGTTGATGGTCAGGTTCTCGCCGCTCTCGACGGCGCCGGTGCGGTCGTCGCCGTCCAGCAGGATGTACGGCGGCTGGTGCAGCGCCCCGAACTGGTTGTCCAGCGGGTGCACGATGCCCTTGCGGCCGTCGACCAGCTCCCACAGGCAGCACAGGTCGAGGTCGAGGTCGGGCAGCTGGGCCGCCTTCCGCTTGCCGAACAGGCCGCGCCTCTCCAGGCCGCGCATGCTCCAGTTGAGGTTGACCCGCATCGACCCGGACGAGCCGCCCTGCTTGGACAGTGACACCGTCGGCGCCTGCTTCGTCAGCGTCACCTTGGTCAGCCGCACGGGCGCGGGCGGCGCAACAGGAGCGACGGGCGGTGCCACCGGGGGAGCGGCGGGCGGCGCCACCGGATAAGCGACCGGGGGAGCGGGAGGCGGCGGCGCGACCGGCGGTGGCACCGTCGCCGGCAGCGCGATCTGCCGCGGCTGCCCGTCAGGCCCCGTCACCGTCACCGACGGCCAGCCACCCGTGGAAGGCGCAGCCGCCGGCGCCGGCGCAGCGACGGGTGAGGGCGCGGCGGGGGAAGGCGCGGCGGGGGAAGGCGCGGCCGGCGGCGCCGCTGCCGCGGCGGGTGCCGGCTCGTCGTCGACGGAGATGCCGAAGTCGCGGGCCAGTCCGGCCAGCCCAGAGTCGTACCCCTGCCCGACCGCACGGAACTTCCACTGCCCTGCCCGCCGGTACAACTCCCCGAAGATGAACGCGGTCTCGGTCGTCGCACCCGGGCTGTCGAACCGGGCCACCTCCGCCCCGGACCCCGCGTCCAGCAGCCGGATGTGCAACCCCGGCACCGACCCGAACGTGCCACCGTCCGCCGACGCCGCCAGGATGATGCGCTCCACCACCGGCTCGACCCGGGCCAGGTCCACGAACAGCGTGTCCGTCACCACCCCGCCGCTGGTCGTCTTGCCCTCGTGCCGCACCGCACCCGCCGGATGCGCCGGCTGGTTGTAGAACACGAAGTCGTCATCGTTGCGGACCTTGCCACCGACCAGCAGCAACGCCGAACCGTCCGCATCCGGCACCCCGGCGCCACCGGACCAGCCCAGCACCGCCCGCACCGCCGCCGCCCGCACCGGCAGGTTCGCGCCCTTGAGCATCGACATGTGACCACTCCTCCCCGTCGGACCCACAATACGACCCGCGCAAGACGGCACCCGGCCACTGGCCGGTTGCGGTCGCGGATTCCGGCGGTTGCGGGCGCGGTAGATGCGCGCCGGAGTGGGCAGTACAGGCGCTGCCGCACGGCACAGCCGAGGAGTGGACATGCTGGATCTGAAACTGGAGATCGTCGTCCTGCCGGTCTCGGACGTCGACCGGTCCAAGGAGTTCTTCACCCGCGCCGGCTTCCGGCAGGACGGGGACTTCTCCGGCGAGGGCGGGTTCCGCGTCGTGCAGGTCACCCCGCCCGGCTCGACCGCGTCGATCATCTTCGGCAGCCGGGTCACCGACGCCGCACCCGGTTCGGCACGCGGCGGCGTGTACCTGGTCGTGGACGACATCGTCGCCGCCCAGAAGGACCTCAGCACCCGCGGGATCGACGTCAGCGAGGTGTTCCACGACGCCGGTGGGGTGTTCCACCACGCCGGCACCGAGGGCAGGGTGCCCGGGCCGGATCCGCAGCGGCAGTCGTACGGGTCGTACGCGTCGTTCACCGACCCCGACGGCAACCTGTTCATGCTGCAGGAGGTGACCCGGCGGCTGCCGGGACGGGTCGGGCACGCCATCTACCACTCGGTGGGTGAGCTGGAGCAGGCGCTGCGTGACGCCGCCGCCGCGCACGGCCGCCACGAGCAGGAGATCGGCCGCGAGGACCCGGACTGGCCGGCCTGGTACGCCGCGCACATGGCGAAGGCGGCGGGCCTGCCGGCCTGACCGCCCGGCGGGTGGGACGGAGCCGGCGGACCGGCCCCGTCCCGTCCTGTTCAGACCTTGGTGCAGGTGGCGCCGTTGAGGGTGAAGGTCGCCGGGACGCCGTTGGTGCCGGGGACCGAGGTGGCGCTGAAGCCGAAGTTCAGGCTGCCGCCGGCGGGGATGGTGGTGTTGTAGCTCGCCGGGTTGGTGGCGGTCACCTGCCTGCCGGCCTGGGTGGGCACGGCGTTCCACATGTTCGTGATGACCTGGTTGCCGGGGAAGGTCCAGCGCAGCGCCCAGCCGGTGATCGGGGCCGTGCCGGTGTTGCGGACGGTGACGTCGCCGTTGAAGCTGGTGCCCCAGTCGGCGAGACCGTAGTGGACGGTGCACGGACCCGGCGGCGCCGACGGGCTGGTGCTGCCCGATGGACTGGCCGACTGGCTCACCGAGGCGCTCGCCGACGCGTGAGGGGAGACGCTGGCCGAGGCGGACACCGACACGCTGGGCAGGACGCCGCCGCTCTTGGCGATCATGTTGGTGGAGTGGGCGCGGAACGGGGCGAGCTCCGGGGCGCCCTGCGCCGGCGAAGTAGAAGGGCTTGCCGCCGAGGCAGAAGCGGATGCCGCAGCGCTGCACGAACGCGGTCGCGGCGGTGGCCTGACCGGCGCCGGTCAGCACGGCGACGGCGCCGGCGGCGGCCATGAGCGCGGCGGCGAGGGCGGCGAGCCACCGGCGGCGAGCAGCGGACGGTGCGGTGGAGTGCACGGCGGCGGCGGGTCTGGGCGGGTAGGTGTTTGGCTCATCGGGTTCCTTTGATGCCGATCGGGCGGGGTGTCCGCCCGGCTGGCGCCACCGGGCGGCGAGCGATCATGATCGACGTAACCGCTTAAGCAACGCTCACCCTACGAGGACGTTTCGAAACCGTCAATACGAGGAGTCAGCTTCTTATCCGCTTCAGCGGGGAGCGCCAGGGCGGCAGGCGCCCGGGCGAGGGGTGCGTGACCACCCCGGTCTTGCGGTGCCCGGGCGGGTCTGGCACGCTCGGCGACAATGTGAGCGCTAACGCCAATCGATCTGAGTCCGCCGCTCAAGACCGACTGTCAACACCTGCTTCTCATGTGAGCGTTCACATCACCCCGCCGACCTGGTTCGAAAGGATCACACCCCGATGGCCCACCCCAGCGTCAGCCGCCGCCGGCTGCTACAGACCACCGGCGCCCTCGCCGCCGCCTCCGCCGCCGCACCCCTGCTCGGCGACGCGACCGCGGGCGCCGCCCTCGCCCCGGCGCGCGCCGACATCGGCGTCTCGGCGTACCCGTTCGACCTCGGGCAGGTGCGCCTGACCACCGGCCGCTGGCTGGACAACCAGAACCGGACCCTCGCGTACCTGCAGTTCGTCGACGTCAACCGGATGCTGTACAACTTCCGCGCCAACCACCGGCTGTCCACCGCCGGCGCCGCCGCCAACGGCGGATGGGACGCGCCGAGCTTCCCGTTTCGCACCCACATGCAGGGCCACCTGCTCACCGCGTGGGCTCAGGCCTACGCCGTGCTCGGCGACACCACCTGCCGGGACAAGGCCAACGCGATGGTCGCCGGGCTGGCCGCGTGCCAGGCCAACAACGGCGCCGCCGGGTTCAGCACCGGCTACCTGTCCGGCTTCCCGGAGTCCGACTTCACCGCGCTGGAGAACCGCACTCTCAGCAACGGCAACGTCCCCTGGTACTGCATCCACAAGACCCTCGCCGGACTGCTCGACGTGTGGCGCCTCATCGGCAGCACCCAGGCCCGCGACGTGCTGCTCGCCCTCGCCGGCTGGGTCGACTGGCGCACCGGCCGGCTCAGCTCCAGCCAGATGCAGACAATGCTCGGCGTCGAGTTCGGCGGCATGAACGCCGTGCTGGCCGACCTGTACCAGCAGACCGGCGACACCCGCTGGCTCACCGCCGCCCAGCGCTTCGACCACGCCGCGGTGTTCAACCCGCTCGCCTCCGGCACCGACCAGCTCAACGGGCTGCACGCCAACACGCAGGTGCCGAAGTGGATCGGCGCGGCACGCGAGTACAAGGCCACCGGCACGACCCGCTACCGCGACATCGCCGCCAACGCGTGGAACATCACCACCGCCGCGCACACGTACGTCATCGGCGGCAACAGCCAGGCCGAGCACTTCCGCGCGCCCAACGCGATCGCGGGATACCTCACCAACGACACGTGCGAGCAGTGCAACACGTACAACATGCTGAAACTTACGCGCGAGCTGTGGCTGCTGAACCCGGACAACGCCGCCTACTTCGACTTCTACGAGCGGGCACTGATCAACCACCTGATCGGCGCGCAGAACCCCGCCGACAGCCACGGCCACATCACCTACTTCACGCCCCTGAAGCCCGGCGGCCGGCGCGGCGTCGGCCCCGCGTGGGGCGGCGGGACGTGGAGCACGGACTACAACAGCTTCTGGTGCTGCCAGGGCACCGGCGTGGAAATCAACACGAAGCTGATGGAGTCCATCTACTTCTTCAACGGCACCACGCTGACCGTGAACCTGTTCACCCCGTCGGTGCTGAACTGGTCGCAGCGCGGCATCACCGTCACGCAGAGCACCACGTACCCGGCCAGCGACACCACGACGCTGCAGGTCACCGGCACCGCCGCCGGCACCTGGACGATGCGGATCCGCATCCCCGCCTGGACGAGCGGCGCCACCGTCAGCGTCAACGGCACAGCGCAGGACATCGCGACCACACCCGGCACCTACGCGACCCTCACCCGCTCCTGGGCCTCCGGCGACACCGTCACCGTCCGGCTGCCGATGCAGGTCGCCGTGCGCCCCGCCAACGACAACGCCAACGTCGTCGCCGTCACCTACGGCCCGGTCGTCCTCGCCGGCAACTACGGCAACACCGCCCTGACGGCACTGCCGGCGCTCAACACCGCCTCGGTCACCCGCACCAACTCGACGTCGCTGGCCTTCACCGCCACCGCCAACGGCGCGACGGTCGCCCTCAACCCGTTCCACGACGCCCACGGCTACAACTACACGGTGTACTGGAGCGCCAACGGTCAGGGCACCGGCTCCGGCGCGGCCAACTACCGGCTCGTCAACGCCGCCAGCGGGCTCGTCCTCGGCGTGCAGAACATGTCCACCGCCGACGGCGGACCGGCACTGCAGTGGACCGACAACGGCACCGCCGACCACAACTGGGAGCTGATCACCGACGGTACCGCCGTGCGGCTGCGCAACGTCAACAGCGGCAAGGTCCTCGGCGTGCAGAACATGTCGACCGCCGACAACGCCGTCGTGCTGCAGTGGGCCGACAACGGCACCGCCGACCACCGCTGGACCGTCGTGGACAACGGCGACGGCGGGCACCGGCTGCGCAACGTCAACAGCGGCAAGGTCCTGGCGATCCAGGGCAACTCCACCGCCAACGGCGCACCGGCCGTGCAGTCGCCCGACGACGGCAGCGCCGACAACCTGTGGCGCTTCGTGCCCAACGGCAGCCGGCGCATCCAGAACCTCGGCAGCGGCCTCGTGCTGGGCGTGCAGAACATGTCCACGGCCAGCGGCGGCCTGGTCATCCAGTGGGGCGACACCGGCACCACCGACCACCTGTGGACCGCCGTGGTCGACTCCGGCGGCTACCTGCGGCTGCGCAACGCCAACAGCGGCCTGTTGCTGGGTGTGGAGAACGCCGGCACCGGCAACGGGGCGCGCGCCGTGCAGCTCGCCGACACCTCCTCGGCGGACCGGCGGTGGCGGCTGCGGTACGGCGCCAACGGCTACTTCCGCATCCAGTCCGCCAACGGCGGGCGCGTTCTCGGCGTGAGCGGGGCGTCCACCGCGCAGGGCGCCCAGGTCCTCATCTGGGACGACAACGGCACCAACGACCACCTGTGGCGTTTCATCTGATCCCACGGCACGGACGGCCGTGGAGTCGGCCTCACCCGCGCGGCGGGCCACCGGCGTCCGGTGGCCCGCCGCACGCCGTTCACCAGGGCAGACTCTGCCGCGGCACGCTCCGGCCGGGCAGCGTGGCGATGGCGCACGTCACCCGGAGTGGCGTTGCCGGGCCGGCGCCGCTTGCCTAGCCTCACGCCATGCCCGCCGCTGCTTGGACGCTTGCCGTCGCCCGTGACGACCTCGCACAGTGCTCGGTCACCGCCGGCCAGGTGCCCGACCTGGCCGGCGGCGAGGCGCTGCTGCGCGTCGACCGTGTCGGCATGACCGCCAACAACGTCACCTACGCCGTGCTCGGCGACTCGATGCGCTACTGGCGTTTCTTCCCGGCCCCGGCTGCCCACCTCGGTCTCGTGCCGCTGTGGGGTTTCGCGTCGGTGGCGGCCTCCACGGTCCCGGGCGTCGAAGCGGGCCAGCGCGTCTACGGCTACCTTCCCTCCGCCAGCCACCTGGTGGTGCGACCCGTCCGCGTCGATGGCACCGGCTTCCGCGACGGCTCCGCACACCGCGCCGAGCTGCCGTCACCGTACAACGCGTACCGGTTGACCACCGGCGACCCGGCCTACCGCGCGGACCGGGAGGACCTGCTGATCCTGTTCCGGCCGCTGTTCTTCACCTCCTTCATGCTGGCCGACCGGTTCCTCGACCACGACTGCTACGGCGCGGCCCAGCTGGTCCTGTCCTCGGCGTCGAGCAAGACCGCCTACGCCGCGGCGTTCCAGCTGCACGGCCGCGGCCCGCGCCTGATCGGCCTGACCTCACCGGGCAACGTCGCCTTCACCGAATCCCTCGGCTGCTACGACCAGGTCCTGCCCTACACCGGTGTCGCCGCGCTCGACGCGGTGCCCACCGCCTACCTCGACCTGTCCGGCGCACCCGGCACCCGAGCCGCGATCCGCGCCCGTCTCGGCGCCGACCTCGTGCGCGACGTCGCCGTGGGCCTCACCAACCAGGTCCCGAACGCCGAAGCCGCCGGCGAGGTGTTCTTCGCCCCGGACCAGATGCGCAAACGCACCACCGACTGGGGCCGCGACGGCCTCGACCGCCGCTTCAGCGAGGCGTGGCACCGCTTCGCCGGGGTGGTCACCGCCTGGGTCGACGTCGAAACCGGCACGGGTCCGGAAGCGCTGCGCGCCGCGTGGCTCGACGCGCTCGCCGGCCGCACCGCCCCGCGCGTGGGCCGCGTCGTCCAGCTGTAGACCACCACCCGCTGCGTCACGCGAAGCTCCACCGCAACCGGGGACGCCACGGCGGCGTGGTCGGCGAGGCACTGCTCACCTCGCCCGACATCGACGGCGTCTCGTTCACCGGCAGCAGGCGGGTATCCACGACCGGTTCGTCGCGGCGCTCGCCGAGGCCGCCGACGCGCTGCGGGCCGGCGACCCGCTCGACCCGCACAGCCAGATGGGCCCGGTGGCCGGCCCGGAGCAGCTCGCCCAGAACCTCGGGTACGTGACGGCCGGCGTCGCCGGCGGCGCGACCGTCACCGCCGGCGGCACGCACGACGGGCAGTTCATGCGCCCCACGCTCCTCGCCGGCGTGCGCAACGCATGCGGGTGGCCCGGGAGGAGATCTTCAGCCCCGTGTCCTGCGTGATCCGGGTCGCCGACGTCGGCGAGGCGGCCATGCTCTGTGGCGGGCGACAGCCGAATCCGCCCTCGATGGGCTGCTCCGGCACGGCACCGCCGTAGCGGCCCGTAGCCGCCCGCGGCGGGGCGTCGACGTCCGGCCGGCTCAGCCGGCAGGGCGCCGGCGGCGGCGCAGCAGGTTGGCCGCCGCGACCGGCAGCACGTTGATCAGGACGGCGAGGCCGCAGGCCAGCCAGGCGACCTGTGCGGCGCCGAGCCCTTGCGGCGTGAGGACCACCGCGGCGATGACCGCCGTCTGTGCCGTGTGCCGGGCCACCCGCAGGATGGTGCGCCAGGCCGGCCCGTCCTCGGTGTTCTCTGCCGCTTTCCGCGTGCGGTGGCGGTTGAGCAGCTTGCCGATCAGCGCGGTGACGCCTTCGACGATCCCGGTCAGGGCGGTGAACAGCAACGCCCACAGGGCGATCTCGCCGATGCCCGCGCCGCCGGTCACGGAGGGCGCGACGGCACCTGTCAGGGCGAACACGGCGAACGCGGGCACCCATGTGAACGCGCACCCGACCACCACCATCAGCAGGATTCCGGCGAGGCCGATCCGGGGCCGTACAGGCTCCTCCAGACTCGCACGTACCGAGTCCGGCGCCCAGACGATGCCGCGACCCGGGCCCTGTGATGTCATGCCCGGCAGCGTATCGAAGACCTGCAATCAGGCAGCGGCGTGCCGACCCCGTGGTCCAGTGCCCGCACTGCGGCGCGGCCGAGGTCGGTGGTCGCTCGTCGGACGAGACAGCGGCTCGGCGAACCGCGCGTCCGAGCCGGCCTGCTCGACGGCGGTCAGGGCGCTGTGCCGCACGTCCAGATCGGTGTCGTACAGCGGGCGGTGACGAGCGTTCTGGACACCGCGGCGTCGCCGGGGAACGGGCCGAGGGATACCGCCGCGTGCTGGCGGACGACCTCGTCGTCGCGCAGTGCCGCTGTGACTGCCCGGCAAACGGAGCCGGGCCGGGCGCGTCTGCTGGCGGCGGCGAGCCACACCTGGTACCCAGGCGTTGCCGTGGAGAAAAAGGCCTGCGGTAAGTACATCCGGGAGGGTCAATGACCATAATGTCCGGCAAGGTGTGTCTGGTGACCGGCGGGACCAGCGGGATCGGCCGGGAGACGGCGGCCCGGCTGGCCGAGCTGGGGGCCACCGTGGTCGTCGTCGGGCGCGACGCCGAGCGAGGGCGAGCGGCCGTCAGGGAGATCCGGCATCGGGCGCCCAGCGCCGAGGTGGACCTGCTGACGGCGGACATGTCGAGCCTGGCCGAAGTGCGCCGGCTGGCCGCCGAGGTGCTGGAGAAGTACGACCGGCTCGACGTGCTCGACAACAACGCCGGTGTGATCATGCTCAAGCAGCAGTTCACGGTCGACGGCTACGAGACCATGTTCGCCGTCAACCATCTGGCGCCGTTCCTGCTGACCAGCCTGCTGCGGGAACGGCTGGTGAGCAGCGCGCCGGCCCGCGTGATCACGGTGTCGTCCAATGTGCATCGTTCGGCCAAGCAGATCCCGTGGGACGAACTGGCCCGCGGCGAGCCGAGCTACCCACTGTCGAAACTGGCGAACATCCTGTTCACCGTCGAGCTGGCCAAGCGCCTGACCGGCACCGGCGTGGTCGCCAACTGCCTGCACCCGGGCCTCATCCGCACCCAGTTGGGCCGCGAGGTCCACGGCGTCGCCAAGCTGCTCGTCGCGGCCGCCAAGCCTTTCATGGGTACCGTGAAGACCGGCGCGGCCACCCCGGTCTACCTGGCCAGCGCCCCGGAGGCGGCCGAGGTCACCGGAGGCTACTTCTTCCGCGGCAAGCAGATTGAGCCGAGCTCCCTGGCCCGCGACCCCGAGGCCGCCGCGCGTCTATGGACCCTCAGCGAGGAGCTGGTGGCGTAAGCCGGGCCAAGATCATCGCCAGGTGGCGCGCTGATATGGCGCAGCTTATCGGCAAGATCGATCTGCTGCTGGAAGAGGCGACGGCTGGGCCTGAGCAGCGCGGGCTGATGCGGTTACGGACGATGGCGGCCCGCTGCGCTCAGGAAGACCATGGGCAACTCGTGTTCAGCGGAGATTGAACCCACCGGTCCGCGCGGGATGTGGGGCGTGGCAGCAAACCGCACGCGTGGCGTAACGAATGATGGCAACCGCGACGCGCGACCGGCGGCTAGAGGACGGTCGGTGACCGGCTGGCCGGATGGGTAAGACCACCAAGCCGTACAGCGACTCTCTGCTCAGCTCTTCAACGGCCAGCGTTGGGACCAACCACCCTGCGGCGGTGTCAGCCCGACCTCCTGATCAAAGATCTCGGCGCACTTCGCGACGCATACCTGGCAGATGATCGGTCCTGCCTTGGTGGCTACGACCCGGACGTACCGGTTGTGGCGGCCGCAGAGAGAGCACGTGACGTTGCTGAACCGAGACGAATCATCCACCACCCGGCGAGGATAGCCAGCCTCGTCCAACGCGCGTTGTCTGCGGCAGATGCGGGCACGGCACCGGGTAGGTGGTCGCGGTATCTTGGGCCGGCTGCGGACCGGACGATGCGGTCGGCTGCGGAAGGGATACCTCAGCACCTTGTCGGGGAGGACCGATGTACGGCCGACGCCATCTTGTTGAGGCGTTCCTTGGCGCGCAGGCGCGGGGCCTTGGTGGGTACTATCCCGAGTCATCGGTCTTTAATGCCGCGCTCAAGGCGCACTGAGGTGATCTCAGCAGCGTAGGTACATCGATTGGGACGACACGCACATTTCTGTCCTATTTGGACAGTGGGGTCGGGGACGTGGAGTCCTCG
>NZ_JBFAIC010000109.1:0-24471 GCF_040654515.1 Dactylosporangium sp. NPDC050688 | reverse complement strand
CAGACGATCTGGAACGGCAACGGCGGCCGCACGTACTTCTACCAGAACGAGATCCCCTACGACGTGCCCAACCAGGCCAGCTGGAGCAGCGGCGGCGGGGCGCAGGGCTGGGCGGCGTACAAGGTCGGCAACAGCGTGACCAGCCACGAAGCGTGGGGCCTGGGCAGCTACTGCTACTTCAACACCAACCCCAGCGTCGTGCTCGGCCACTCCTTCGAGGTCCCGGTCACCCCGAACGTCAGATTCCACAACATGGTCACCGTCTCCCTGGGCGGCACCGGCACCATCTCACACGTCATCAACAACACCGGCGCCGCGGTCAACAGCAGCCACCAGGTCACGAACCTGGTCAGCGGCCCGTAGGCACGAAACGGCGGGCCGGTGGACCATGTCGCCGGCCCGCCCGCCGGGCGTGGCATCGTCTGCGGCATGCGGACAGTGCTCATCCTCGGCGGCACCGGCGAGGCCCGGCGGCTCGCCGCGGCGCTGACCGGCGGCGGGTTCCGCGTGATCAGTTCGCTCGCCGGGCGCGTCGCCGACCCGGTGCTGCCGCCCGGTGAGGTCCGCGTCGGCGGGTTCGGCGGCCCCGAAGGGCTGGCCGGCTACGTCCGGGCGAACCGGGTCGACGTGGTCGTCGACGCGACGCACCCGTTCGCCGCGAGGATCAGCGCGTCAGCGGCGGCGGCAGGGGTACCGCTGCTGCTCCTGCGCCGCCCGGGCTGGACCGCCGGCCCGGGCGACGTGTGGCACCGCGTACCGGCGCTGGACGCCGCCGCGGCCTTCATCGCGCGGTCCCCGTTCGAGCGGGTGTTCCTCACCACGGGACGGCAAGGGCTGGGCGCGTTCGCGGACCTGGCGGACCGCTGGTTCCTGGTGCGCAGCGTCGACCCGATCGCCCCGCCGCACCCGCCGCGGCTGGAGTCGCTGCTGGACCGTGGCCCGTTCAGCGTCGACGGGGAGATCGCGCTGCTGCGGTCGTACACCATCCAACTCCTGGTCACCAAGGACAGCGGCGGCGACATGACCGCGGCGAAACTCACCGCCGCGCGCCGGCTGGGCCTGCCGGTGCTCATGGTCGACCGGCCCCCGGTGACCCCGGGCGTGCCGGTCGTGGCGAACGTCGAGGACGCCGTCACATTCCTGCGGACCGGCTCCGGCGGCGCGGGCGGCGGCTGACACGATCGCCGCATGCTGCCCGCGGATCTGCACACCCACACCGAGTTCTCCTGGGACACCGCCACCGGCGACATGGAGGGCTCCTGCGCGCGGGCCGTGGAGCTCGGGCTGCCGGCGATCGCGTTCACCGAGCACACCGACTTCGTCACCTGGGACGTCACGCCCGCGAACCTGCCGGACCGGATGCGCCGGCACATCATCGACGACGCGCACCTCGTGCCGCCGCCGCTGGACGTCGACGGCTACCTGGAGGCCGTCGACCGCTGCCGGGCCAAGTTCCCGTCGCTGCGCATCATCACCGGCGTCGAGCTCGGCGAGCCGCACTGGTTCCCCACGCAGGCCGCGTCGCTGCTGACCGCAGCCCCCTTCGAACGGGTCATCGGCTCGCTGCACTCCATCGCCGTCGCCGGCCGGCACCGCCTCGTGGAGGACGAGTTCGAGCTGCGCGGCGTGCCCGCGGTGCTGCGCGAGTACTTCGCCGAGGCGATCCGCATGATCCTCGCCTGCGACGCGTTCTCCGCCCTGACCCACCTCGACTACCCGATCCGGTACCTGCCCGCCGGCACCGCCTTCTCGATCCTCGACTTCGAGGAGGAGGTCCGCGCCGTGCTGCGGGCCCTCGCCGGGACCGGCCGCGCGTTCGAGGTCAACACCCGCCGGGGCCCGGAGCCCGAGTTCGTGCGCTGGTGGCGGGAGGAGGGCGGCCGGGCCGTCTGCTTCGGCAGCGACGCGCACCGGCCCGACCTCGTCGCCACCCGCTTTGCCGAGGCGGCCGCGATGGTCGAGGCGGCCGGCTTCCGTCCGGGCCGCCACCCGTACGACCACTGGCTGATCTAGCTGCCGTCGCTAACTGCCGTCGTGCCGGCCGGACCACCGGGGTGATCCAAGTCGCGCCGCGGTCGTCTGGGCGACCACGGCGTGACTTCGATCAACCGGGCAAGATCGCCAGTGGACCGGCGGTGACCACGGCGCTCCCGCTACCCGCGGCGTTTCCGCTCCCCGCGGCGCGGTCGTGTCCGCTAGGCCGTCGCGCCGGCCGGGCCGCCGGATCACAGATCGAAGTCGCGTCCTGGTCGTCTGGGCGGCCGCGGTGTGGCCTTCGATCAACTGGGCGTGGTCGTCAGTGGGTCGGCCGCGGTGCGGCGGGCTCGCGACTCGCGATGTGCGCCGCCTCGGACTCGCCCGCGTCCGCGCCGGACGGCAACATCGGTGGGGGCGGCCGGCCGCCTGGGCAGCGGTCCGGCCGGCAACGCCGTGGACGTGATCAAGGTAGTACGGTGGCCGGATGGGATGGAACACGTCGGCGCTGTTCATCCATGGCGCCACCGCGGCCGAGGCCGTGGCGGTCCTGAGCGGCACGGCCCGGCCGGACGGCGACCCGGTCACCGCCGACGAGGCGACCAGCGGGCTCCCCGAAGGCGTGCTGTTCGCGGCCGAGGTCGGCGGCTGGGCGCAGGTGTGGGACCCGTCGCTGGAGTTCGTCGCCACCTGCGAGCCGCCGGGCGACGCCCTGACCGTCGTGTTCGCCAGCGTCAGCAGCAGCTACGCGTTCACGCTGTTCGCCGGCGGCGAGGTGGTGCGCGAGGTGGTGTACGCCGACGCCGAAGCGGTCGTCGACAACGGCCGGCCGCTGCCGGTCGAGGCGACCGTCGACATCCCGTCGTGGGGGCCGGACGAGGACTTCGTGTGGGCGGTCATCGAGGCCGTGACGGGGACGGGGTACCCGGAGTCGGCGCTGTTCCAGCCCTGGCGCCGCTGAGCCGAGCCGCCGGCCTGCCTAGTGGTCGTCCTCGAGGTCGCCTTCGGTTTCCAGGTACACCTGGCGGAGGGCGTCGAGCGTGGCCTGCTCGGGGTGCTCCCACAGCTTGCGGTCGGCGGCCTCCAGGAGGCGTTCGGTGATGCCGTGCAGCGCCCACGGGTTGGACTCGTCGAGGAACTTGCGGTTCTCCGGGTCGAAGACGTAGGACTCGGCCAGCTTCTCGTACATCCAGTCGGCGACCACGCCGGCGGTGGCGTCGAAGCCGAAGAGGTAGTCGACGGTGGCGGCGAGCTCGAAGGCGCCCTTGTAGCCGTGCCGGCGCATGGCGGCCAGCCAGCGGGGGTTGACGACGCGGGCGCGGAAGACGCGGGCGGTCTCCTCGCTGAGGGTGCGGGTGCGCACTGCGTCGGGGTTGGTGCTGTCGCCGACGTAGGCGGCAGGGGCGCGGCCGGTCAGGGCGCGGACGGTGGCGATCATGCCGCCGTGGTACTGGAAGTAGTCGTCGGAGTCGGCGATGTCGTGCTCGCGGGTGTCGGTGTTCTTGACCGCGACGCTGATGCGCCGGTAGGCGCCCTCCATGTCGCCGCGGGCGGGCAGGCCGTCCAGGTCCCGGCCGTACGCGTAGCCGCCCCAGACGGCGTACACCTCGGCGAGGTCGGCGTCGCCGCGCCAGTTACGGCTGTCGATGAGGGGGAGGATGCCGGCGCCGTACGCGCCCGGCTTGGAGCCGAAGACGCGCAGCGTGGCCCGGCGGCGGTCGCCGTGGGTGTCGAGGTCGGCGGCGACGTGGGCGCGCACGTAGTTGTCCGACGGCGACTCGGGCAGGTCCGCGACGAGCTGGACGGCGTCGTCGAGCAGTGCGACCACGTGCGGGAACGCGTCGCGGAAGAAGCCGCTGATCCGCATGGTGACGTCGATGCGCGGGCGGCCGAGCTCGGCCAGGTCGACGGGGGAGAGGCTGACCACCCGCCGCGACGCGTCGTCCCAGTTGGGGCGCACCCCGAGCAGCGCGAGGGCCTCCGCGATGTCGTCGCCGGCGGTACGCATGGCGCTCGTGCCCCACATCGACAGCCCGACGGAGGACGGCCAGGAGCCGTGCTCGGCGCGGTACCGGGCGAGCAGCGAGTCGGCCATCGCCTGGCCGGTCTCCCACGCCAGGCGGCTCGGGATGGCCTTCGGGTCGACGGAGTAGAAGTTGCGGCCGGTCGGCAGGACGTTGATGAGGCCGCGCAGCGGCGAGCCGCTCGGCCCGGCCGGGACATACCCGCCGTCGAGGGCGTGCAGCACCATGGTGAGCTCGTCGGTGGTGCGCGCCAGCCGGGGCACGATCTCCCGGGCGGCGAACTCCAGCACCCGTACCACATCCGGATTTTCGGAAATATCCGAGATGTTGGAGGTGGGCCAGTCGCGTGACTCCATCTCCGCCACGAGCGCCCTGGCCTGCGCCTCGGCCTCGTCGACGGTCACCCGGCCGGCGTCGCCCTCGGCCAGGCCGAGCGCCTCGCGCAGGCCGGGCAGCGCGGCGACCTGGCCGCCCCACATCTGCCGGGCCCGCAGCATCGCCAGCACCAGGTCGACCCGGGCCTCGCCGGCGGGCGCCACGCCCAGCACGTGCAGCCCGTCGCGGATCTGCACGTCCTTGACCTCGCACAGCCAGCCGTCGACGTGCAGCAGGAAGTCGTCGAACCCGTCGTCGCCCGGCCGGTCGGCCAGGCCCAGGTCGTGGTCGAGGCGGGCGGCCTGGATCAGCGTCCAGATCTGCGCCCGAATGGCGGGCAGCTTCGCGGGGTCGAGGGCGGCGATCGTCGCGTGCTCGTCGAGCAGCTGCTCGAGGCGGGCGATGTCACCGTACGACTCGGCCCGCGCCATCGGCGGGATCAGGTGGTCGACCAGGGTGGCGTGCGCCCGGCGCTTGGCCTGGGTGCCCTCGCCCGGGTCGTTGACCAGGAACGGGTAGATCAGCGGCAGGTTGGCCAGGGCCGCGTCGGCGCCGCACGAGGCGGACAGCCCGACGGTCTTGCCGGGCAGCCACTCGAGGTTGCCGTGCTTGCCGACGTGCACGACCGCGTGCGCGCCGAACTCGTCGGCCAGCCACCGGTACGCGGCCAGGTAGTGGTGACTGGGCGGCAGGTCGGGGTCGTGGTAGATGGCGACCGGGTTCTCGCCGAAGCCGCGCGGCGGCTGCACCATCACCACCACGTTGCCCTCGCGCAGCGCGGCGAGCACGATCTCGCCGTCGGGGTCGTGCGAGGTGTCGACGAACAGCGAGCCGGGCGCCGGCCCCCAGTGCCGCTCCATCGCCTCGCGCAGGTCCGCCGGCAGCGTCTGGAACCAGGCCCGGTACTTGGCGGCGGAGATCCTGATCGGGTTGCCCCGCAGCTGGTCCTCGGTGAGCCAGTTGACGTCCTGCCCGCCGGCGGCGATGAGCGTGTGCATCAGCGCGTCGCCGTCCTTCGGGAAGCCGCCGGCGCCCACGTAACCCTGCTCGCGCATGGCCGCCAGCAGCCGGACCACGCTCGCGGGCGTGTCGAGCCCCACCGCGTTGCCGATCCGCGCGTGTTTCGTCGGGTACGCGCTGAGCATCAGCACGACCTTGCGCTGCGAGGCGGGCAGGTGCCGCAGCCGGGCGTGCCCGACGGCGATCCCGGCGACCCGGCCGGCCCGCTCCCGGTCGGCGACGTAGACGGTGAGCCCGTCGGCGTCGACCTCCTTGAACGAGAACGGCACCGTGATGATCCGGCCGTCGAACTCGGGGATCGCGACCTGCGTGGCCGTGTCGAGCGGCGACAGGCCGTCGTCGTTGGCGTCCCAGGTGTCGCGGGCGCTGGTCAGGCAGAGCCCTTGCAGGATCGGCACGTCCAGCGCGGCCAGGGCGCCCACGTCCCACGCCTCGTCCTCGCCGCCGGCCTGCGCGTCGGCGGGCCGGGTGCCGCCCGCGGCCAGGACGGTGACGACGAGCGCGTCGGCCTGCCGCAGCGTCTCCAGCAGCTGCGGCGGGGCGGTGCGCAGCGACGAGGCGAACACGGGCAGCGCCCGGCCGCCGGCGTCCTCGATCGCGTCGCAGAGCGTCTCCACGAACGCGGTGTTGCCGGCCAGATGGTGCGCCCGGTAGTAGATGACGCCGACGGTCGGGCCGTCGGCGGTCGTCGCCCGCTCCAGCAGTCCCCACGCCGGGGTCCGCGCCGGCGGGGCGAACCCGTGCCCGGTCAGCAGGACCGTGTCGGACAGGAACTTGTGCAGCTCGGCGAGGTTGGCCGGGCCGCCCTCGGCGAAATACGCGTGGGCCTCCGCGGCGACCCCGGCGGGCACCGTCGAGTGGCGCATCAGCTCGGCGTCGGGCAGCTGCTCGCCGCCGAGCAGGACCACGGGCAGCGGCAGCCGCAGCAGCGCGTCGAAGCCCTCCTGCCAGTCCCGGTAGCCGCCCAGGAACCGCACCACGACCAGGTCGGCGCCCTCGGCCAGGGCCGGCAGGTCCGCCACGGCGGTGCGCGACGGGTTGGCCAGCCGGAACGCCGCGCCGCTGGCACGGGCGCTGAGCAGGTCGGTGTCGGACGTCGACAGCAGCAGGATCACGCCTGGGTCCTCCCTCGGGGTCCGCGCCCCAAGTCGGTCGGGAAAGGTCGGGCGGCGGAAAGTCTCCTGGCTCCCGGATCGGCGCTCGTCTCCTGCCTTCCCGGGCTCGCGCCCAGTGGCCTCAGTCGGAGACTCACTCCCCGGTCACAGTGGCGGGACCGCGCCGGACTCGCACCGGCTTCCTCCACTCGTCGCCCGTACAGCACCGCCAACTCTCCTGGACACCGCTGACTTGAGTCAAGCGACGAGCTGCGCAGTAGTATCCGGCCCGTGCAGGCTGCCAGCGGACGCGACGCTCCGGACCGGTGCCCGGGCGCCGTGCAGGTCCATGCCGCGGCCGACGGCGGACTGGCGCGGGTCCGGCTGCCCGGCGGCCGGCTCGGCCGGGATGCCCTCGCCGTCCTGCGCGCCGCCGCCCTCGATCTCGGCGACCCCGACCTGGAGCTCACCTCCCGGGGCAACGTGCAGGTCAGGGCGCTGCGGCCGGGCGCGGAACTCGACCTGGCGGCCCGGCTGACCGGGGCGGGGCTGCTGCCGTCGGCGACGCACGAGCGGGTCCGCAACATCGTCGCCAGCCCGCTGACCGGCCGCGACGGCCGTGGCGTGCTGGACGTGCGGCCGGTGGTGGCCGCGTTCGACGCCGGGCTGTGCGCCGACGCGTCCCTCGCCGCGCTGCCGGGCCGGTTCCTGGTGACGCTCGACGACGGGCGCGGCGACGTGACCCCGCTCGGTGGCGACGTCGGCCTGCACGGCGACCGCCTCGTCCTGGCCGGCACCCCCACCACGGCCCGCGCCGCCAGTACGCCGGCCGGCCTGCTGCTGCGGGCGACCAGGGCGTTCCTGGCCGAGCGGGCCGCGCAGGGCGGCACGGCCTGGCGCCTCGCGGAGCTGACCGACGGCCCGGCCCGGGTCGCGGCGAGGCTGGACGCTGCCCTGGACGGGAACGCCGGTCCGTCGGGCGGCGGCGGGCCGGCGGTCGGGTGGACGCCGCAGGCCGACGGGCGCGCCGCGATCACGGCCGTGGTGCCGCTCGGGCGGCTCACCCCCGAGCACTCGGCGGCGCTCGTCACCGCCGCGCCGGAGGAGATCATCGTCACGCCGTGGCGGACCGTCGTCGTGCCGGACGTACCCGCCGAAGAAGCTGGACGCGTCGAAACGCTGCTGACGGCCGCCGGGCTGGTCACGGACCCCGCCTCGGGCTGGGCCGGGGTCACCGCGTGCGCGGGCCGGCCCGGCTGCGCGAAGGCCCTCGCCGACGTGCGGGCCGACGCCCGGGCCGCGGTCGCGGCGGGCACGACGCCGGCCGGGCTGCCGATGCACTGGGTCGGCTGCGAACGGCGCTGCGGCGCACCGAAGGGAAGGCACGTGGAGATGCTCGCGACCGCCGACGGCTACCGGGTCACGCCATGACCGGCCCGGAGCGCAGCGGAGTGGCCGGGCACCATGGGCTCAGTGGTGTCACGGGGGCGCCGGAGCGCAGCGGAGGTGACGCCGTGGCCGGCCCGGAGCGCAGCGGAGTGGCCGGGCAGCATGGGCTCAGTGGTGTCACGGGGGCGCCGGAGCGCAGCGGAGGTGACACCGTGGCGGCCTTCGACTATGTGAAGGACGGCGCGGAGATCTACCGGCGGTCGTTCGCGACGATCCGGGCCGAGGCCGACCTGTCCGGCCTGCCCGCCGACGTCGCCCAGGTGATCGTCCGCATGATCCACGCGTGCGGCATGGTCGACCTCGCCGCCGACGTCGGGTTCAGCCACGACGTGGTGCGCCTCGCCCGCGCCGCGCTGCGCGACGGCGCCCCGGTCCTCTGCGACGCCGAGATGGTCGCCTCCGGCGTCACCCGGGCCAGGCTGCCCCGCGACAACGAGGTCCTGTGCACGCTGCGCGACCCGCGGGTGCCTGCGCTGGCCGCCGAGCTCGGCACGACCCGCAGCGCCGCGGCCCTCGAGCTGTGGGGCGACCGGCTCGCCGGCGCCGTCGTCGCGGTCGGCAACGCCCCGACGGCGCTGTTCCGGCTCCTGGAGATGGTCGCGGCCGGCGCGCCGCGGCCCGCGGCGGTGCTCGGCATCCCCGTAGGGTTCATCGGGGCGGCCGAGTCGAAGGTGGCCCTCGCCGCCTCGGACCTGCCGCACCTGGTCGTGCACGGCCGCCGGGGCGGCAGCGCGATGACGGCCGCCGCCGTCAACGCGATCGCGGACGAGAAGGAATGACCATCGTGGAGATCGGTCGGCTGTACGGCGTGGGGCTCGGGCCGGGCGACCCGGAGCTCATCACGGTGAAGGCGGCCCGGCTGATCGGGGCCGCACCCGTGGTCGCGTTCCACAGCGCCCGCCACGGGCGCAGCATCGCCAGGTCGATCGCGGAGCCGTACCTGCGGGAGGGCCAGATCGAGGAGGCGCTGGTCTACCCGGTCACCACCGAGGCGATCGCCGACTACCGCTCGGTCATCGAGGAGCACTACGACGCGTGGGCGGCCCGGCTCGCCGCGCACCTCGACGCGGGCCGGGACGTGGTGGTGCTCTGCGAGGGCGACCCGCTGTTCTACGGCTCGTACATGCACATGCACAAGCGGCTCGCGCACACGTACCGGACCGAGGTCGTCCCGGGCGTCACGTCGGTCTCCGGCGCGTCGGCGGTCCTCGGCCGGCCCCTGGTCGAGCGCGACGAGATCCTCACCGTCCTGCCCGGCACGCTGCCCGCCGACGTGCTCGCCGAGCGGCTCGCCGCGACCGACTCGGCCGCCGTCATGAAGCTGGGCCGCACGTTCGGCGCCGTCCGAGACGCGCTGGAGCGGGCCGGCCGGCTGCAGGACGCCTGGTACGTCGAGCGCGCCACCACCGCCCGCGAGCGCGTCGCCCCGCTGTCCACAGTGGACGCGGCGGACGTGCCGTACTTCTCGATCGCGTTGCTGCCGAGCCGGATGCACGAGGAGACCGCGTCGGCGCTGCGCTCCGCCGAGCCGGCCGTTGCCGCCGGCGAGGTCGTCGTCGTCGGGCTCGGCCCGGCCGGGCGTGACTGGCTCACCCCGGAGGCCCTCGCCGCGGTCGAGGCCGCCGACGACCTCGTGGGCTACGGCCCCTACCTGGACCGGATCCCGGCCAACCCGCGGCAGCGCCGACACGCCTCGGACAACAAGGTCGAGGCGGAGCGGGCCGAGTTCGCCCTGGCGCTGGCGAAGGACGGCGGCCGGCGGGTGGCCGTGGTGTCCTCCGGCGACCCGGGCGTGTTCGCGATGGCGGCCGCGGTCCTGGAGGTCGCCGCCGAGCCGCGCTGGAAGGACGTGCCCGTCCGGGTCCTGCCGGGGCTGACCGCGGCGCAGGCCGTGGCGAGCCGGGTCGGCGCGCCGCTCGGCCACGACTTCTGCGTGCTGTCGCTGTCGGACCGGCTCAAGCCGTGGGACGTCATCGCGGCCCGCCTCGAGGCCGCCGCCGGCGCGGACCTCGTCATCGCCATCTACAACCCGGGCTCGAAGAGCCGCACCTGGCAGGTCGAGGCGGCCCGGGACCTGCTGCTGCGGCACCGCTCCCCGGACACCCCGGTGGTGCTCGGCCGCGACGTCGGCGGGTCCGGCGAGCGGGTCCGCGTCGTGCGCCTCGCCGAGCTGGACCCGTCCGAGGTGGACATGCGGACCCTGCTCATCGTCGGCTCGTCGCAGACCCGCGCGCTGGACCGCGGCGACAGCGGCACCCCGGTCGTGTTCACGCCGCGCCGGTACCCGTGAGCCTCAGCCCAGCGGGGCGTTGGTCCGGTAGAGCTCCAGGATCTCCGGCAGCGGCGCCACCCCGGGCCCGCCCGCCTCGACCCAGGCGGTCAGGTCGCCGATGACCGCGTCGTCGAGCACGTAGCCGAGCCAGACCGGCCGGGCCCCGGCCCGCCGCGCGGCGGGCGTCGGGTGCACGACCACGATGTTGGAGCGCTCGCACGCGTCGAGGCAGCCGCTGACCCGCACCCCGGTCAGGCCCAGCGCGGCGCGCAGCCGGGCCACCTGGCCGGCGTGGTCGACGCCCGGGTGCTTGCGCGCCGAGCCGCAGCAGCAGTCGCGGCACACGGTGACGAGGGGTCGCTCCACGCGCCGAGCCTAGATCAGCGCCTGCCACCCGGCCGCGCCCCCGACCGGGTGAGGCCGGACCGGATGAGGCCGGATGAGGCCGGAGCAGGCCGGAGCAGGCCGGAGCAGGCCGTGCCCGCTCAGGGGCGGGCCAGGATCTCGCCGTGCAGGATGGACAGCCAGCCGTCGGGGGAGGCGGCCCAGGCGCGCCAGCCGTCGGAGAGGCGCTGCAGGTGCTCCTGCGGCACGCCGGCGGCCAGGGCCTGCGCGGCCATCGCGGAGGCGCGCACCCGGTCCGCCCACATGCCGCCCCACCAGGGGCGGTCCTCGTCGTCGGCGAAGCACCACGTGCTCGACGTCGCCGTGACGTCGGTGAAGCCGGCGGCCCGCGCCCACGACAGCAGGCGGCGGCCGGCGTCGGGCTCGCCGCCGTTGGCGCGGGCCATCCGCTGATAGAGGGCCATCCATTCGTCCAGCTCCGGCAGCTGCGGAAACCAGGTGAACGCCGCATAGTCGCTGTCGCGGGCCGCCACGTAGCCACCCGGCTTGCAGACCCGGCGCATCTCGCGCAGTGCCTGGACAGGGTCGGCGACGTGCTGCAGGACCTGGTGGGCGTGGACCACGTCGAACGTGCCGTCGGGGAAGTCGAGGGCGTGCACGTCGCCGACGGCGTAGGTGACGCCCTGCACGCCCGCCTTCGTGACCTCGAGGGCCTCCTCGGTCGCCTCGAGGGCGGTCACCTCGCCGGGGGCGACGACGGCGGCCAGGTCGGCGGTGATCGTGCCCGGCCCGGCGCCGACGTCCAGCAGGCTCATGCCCGGGCGCAGCACCGGCAGCAGGTACGCGGCGGAGTTGCCGGCGGTGCGCCAGCGGTGGGAGCGCAGGACCGACTCGTGGTGTCCATGGGTGTAGACGTTGTTGGCCATGTCCCAGACTCTAATATTCGTGTCTCTAATACTGGGAGCAACTTCCCGTACTGTGGAACACGTAGGATCTTCCGGTGAGAACGTCGCTGCTCGTGCTGGCCTACTTCGCGTTCATCAGCCTCGGCCTGCCCGACGGCCTCCTCGGCGTCGGCTGGCCCTTCATGGCCGGCACCTTCGACGTGCCCACCGCGTCCGTCGGCTACCTGCTGGTCGCGGCGACGACCGGGTACCTCACCTCCAGCGTCGCCGCCGGGTTCCTGCTGTCGAGGGTCGGCGTCGGCTGGCTGCTGGCCGCGAGCACCGCCGCCACGAGCCTCGCCCTCGCCGGCTACGCCCTCGCCCCGGGGCTGTGGTTCCTGGTGCCGTGCGCGCTGCTCGGCGGGTTCGGCGGTGGCGCGATCGACGCCGGGCTCAACGCGTACGCGGCCACGAACTTCAACGCCCGCCACATGAACTGGATGCACGCCTGCTTCGGCCTCGGCGTCGCCATCGGCCCGCTCATCATGACCTCGGTGATCAGCGGCGGGTCGCCGTGGCGCCTCGGGTACGCCCTGGTCGCCGCCGCCCAGCTGGGCCTGGCCCTGTCGTTCGTGGTCAAGGCGCGCAGCTGGGGACGGGCGCCGGTGCCCGTACACGAGACGCCGCAACGAGGCAGGGACACCCTGCGGCTGCCCGTGGTGTGGCTCGGGGTGGTGGCCTTCGGCGTCTACGTGGCCGTCGAGGCCGGCGCCGGCCTGTGGGCGTTCCTGCTGCTCACCGAGGGGCGCGGGGTCAGCGCCGCGGTCGCCGGCGTGTGCGTCTCCGGCTACTGGGCGATGCTGTTCCTCGGCCGGGTCGTGCAGGGCGCCGTCGCCGACCGCATCGGCGTGTCCCGCGTGATCGCCGGCTGCCTGATCGGCATGGCCGCCGGCGCGTTCCTCGTCGCGCTGCCGGGCCCCGGCTGGCTCGCCGTGACCGGCCTCGGCCTGATCGGCTTCGCCGCCGCGCCGGTGTTCCCGCTGCTCACGCTCACCACCGCGGGCCGTGTCGGCGCCGCGCACGCCGACCGGGCGATCGGCCTGCAGATCGCCGGCGCCGGCCTGGGTGGGGCGCTGGTCCCGACCGCGATCGGTGTCCTGCTCGCCAGGGCCGGCGTCAACATCCTCGGCTCCGCGCTGCTCGCCCTGGCGTTGCTGCTGCTGGTCCTGTACTGGGTGAGCCTGCGCCTGGCCGCCGGTGCTGCCGAGCCGGCCGCCGACTCCGGTGCCGGCAAGTCGGCGGACGCTCCGGACGGTGGTGACCGGATCGGTCCGGTCCCCGGCCGGGAGGTGCCTGTCGCGGACGCAGTCGACGGCGCAGGATCGACGCCATGAGAAGCGCGCTGCTCGTCATCGACATCCAGGAGTCCTTCCGCCAGCGCCCCAGCTGGGCCGCCGTCTCCAACCCCGATATCGTGGCCACCGTCAACCCGCTGATCGACGCCGCCCGGGCCCGCGGCGACCTGGTCGTCTGGGTGCTGCACCAGGAGGTCGGCAACGTCTTCGACCCGGCGACCGGTTACGTCCGCCCCATGGACGGCCTCCAGCCGCTGCCGGACGAGCCGGTCATCACCAAGACCTCGGCGAACGCGTTCACCACCACCGGCCTGCAGCAGCTGCTGACCACCGAGGGCATCCGCCACCTGGTGGTCACCGGCATCCAGACCGAGCTGTGCTGCGAGACGACCACCCGCGTCGCCGGCGACCTCGGCTACGACGTCACGTTCGTCACCGAGGCCACCGCCACGTTCCCGATCCCGCACCGCGACGAGCGCGACCTGCCCTACGACGAGATCCTCGCCAGCCCCCGCACCCTGTCCACCGGCGAGGTCATCGCCCGCACCGAGTACGCCCTCGCCGGCCGCTTCGCCACGATTGCGACGGTGAAGGAGCTCATCGGCTGATGAAGGTCGTCTTCCTGCTCGTGCCGCAGCTGCACCTGCTCGACCTGGCCGGGCCGGCGCAGGTCTTCTCCACGGCCCGCGACTTCGGCCTGGACTACGCGCTGCACTACGTGGCGGAGCAGGACGACGTGCCCTCGGCGCAGGGCGCCACGATCCGGCGCACGTCGCCGCTGCCGGACCTGGAGCCGGCGGACCTGGTCGTGGTGCCCGGCTGGCGCAGCCACGGCTTCCCCGGCAACGGCCGGCTGTCGCCCGCCGCCCGGGCGTGGCTCGCCGGCCACCACGACGCCGGCGGCACCTGCGCCAGCGTCTGCTCCGGCGCCGACGCCCTCGGGCAGGCGGGCCTGCTCGACGGGCGCCGCTGCACCACGCACCACCTGCTGCAGGAGCGGCTGGCTGCACGGTACCCCCGTGCCAGGGTCCTCAAGGACGTGCTGTTCGTGATCGACGACCGGGTCGTCACGTCCGCCGGCATCGCCAGCGGCATCGACCTCGCGCTGCACCTCGTCGCGACCCGCCACGGGCCGGGCCTCGCCGCGCAGGTCGCCCGCGAGATGGTCGTCTACGCCCGGCGCAACGGCGACGAACCGCAGGACAGCGCCATGCTGCGGCACCGGGCGCACCTGTCCGACGTGGTGCACCGCGTGCAGGACCTCATCGACGCCCGGTTCACCGACCGCCTCCCGCTGCGCGAGCTCGCCTCGGCCGCCGGGGTCAGCGAACGCACCCTGACCCGGGCCTTCGGCGACGCGACCGGCCTGACCCCGCTGCGCTACCAGCAGCTGCTGCGGGTCGAGCGGGCCGAGCACCTCATCGGCCACGGCGCCACGGTCGAGGCCGCGGCCCGCGCCGCCGGCTTCGAGGACGCGCGCATGCTGCGCCGCCTCCGCGCCCGCTGAACGGCGGTGCGCCGCGCGGCTGGTCGTGGGTCCCGGTGTCGATCCGGGCACACCGCCGTCATGAGCGGTCCGGAGCGCAGCGGAGGGCTGCGAGTCATTAGCTCAGGGTGGAGCTCATGCCGGCGCCGGAGCGCAGCGGAGGTGACGGCATGAGCGGCGGCCGGGCAGCCAGCGCCCGTGCCCACGGTGCTCCACAGCGGACGGCATGAAGGGCGATCGCCGGGAGTCGAACCCGGACCACCAGGGCCACAACCTGGCGTGCACAGCCGGTACACCACGAACGCCATGCAAGTACTGCGTACCCGCGGAGGGATTCGAACCCCCAACAATCTGCTTGTAGGGCAGAGGCTCTTCCGTTGAGCTACACGGGCGGGACACCACCGTCGGGTGGGGTGTGATCGAGCCGAAGACCGGAGTCGAACCGGTGGCCTCTGTCGTACCAGGACAGCGCTCTGACCAGACTGAGCTACATCGGCGGGCAACGCTGGGAGCGGAGGACTCGAACCCCCACAGCGAGGACCAAAACCTCGCGGCCTGCCGTTAGCCGAGCTCCCACCGGCTCGTGGAACAAAGGCGCCGCCGAACCGGCGCGCGTGGAGAAGCGGGGAATCGAACCCCGGGCCTTCGGTCTGCCGAACCGACGCTCTACCGACTGAGCTACAACCCCATCAGGAATACTCCTGTGCGTCGGGAACCGGGGAATCGAACCCCGCGCTTCCTGGTCCCAAACCAGGCCCGGTCACCAAGCCGGTCGTTCCCGAAACAATGCCATCCGCTGTGGAGTTGTCAATGTGGTGCCGTGTGCCCGCAGCGTGCTGGGGCAGGTGGAACACAAACGAAAAACCGCCCGGTCCCTGTGCGGGGCGGGCGGTCGGAAAAGGCCTGAATGCTCAGCCTCTCCACCGTCCCGCAGTGCGCATGGCCGGCATGCTGTGCGGGTGGGCCGCCGCGACCGGGGTCATGGGCAGCGCGGCGACAGACACCGGCAGTTGCCGGGTCCGCGGGGCGGTCCAGTTCCTCATCGTGGCTCCTGGGTGATCGGGGGTCGTCATTGCCTTGTGCATCCAACGATAAGCGGGCGACGCCGGGCGGCAAAGCGATTATCGGACCGCCGGATTCAGGCGCGCGGCTCGACCTCGCGGGCCATCGCGCGCAGGGCGCGGCCGAAGCCGATCCTGCCGGCCGCGGACACGACGCCGGGCGCCAGGCGGGTGAGCCGGTGCGGGCGCACGGTGACGTCCTCGAACCACACGACGTGGCTGCGGCCGCCGGGGCGCGGGTGCACCTCGAACCAGGCGACGCCGCGGATCGCCCGGCCGCGCTTGTCGATGTCGCAGCGGCCCGGGGCGTCGCCGGGCGCGTCGCCGGCGGGCGGCCGCCAGCGCACGACGGTCATCGGGTCGTCGAAGCCCAGCGGCCCGATGCCGGAGCGGGCGACGAAGGAGGCGCCGACCCCGTCGGGGCGCGGGCTGGTGACGCGGACGGTCGTCAGCGGCGCCCAGGCGCCGTGCCGGGGCCAGTCCACCAGCGCCGCCCACACCGCGCCGGCGGGCGCGCGCACGTCGAGGGTGACGGTGAAACTCGCCATCCACCAATCAAAACACGCGTACGGCGTGCAGGGCGCGGTGCACGACGCCGCCCGCCGCGCGCAACGCCTGGCGGGCCTGCTCGACGTCGGCGCGGGTGAGCAGGGTGAGCAGGGCCACCTTCGCCTCGTCGCCGGCGGCGGTGAGGGCCTTCTGGCAGGTGTCGGCGGGCAGCCCGGTCGCCTGCACCAGCATGCGGACCTGGCGGACCCGCAGCTTGGCGTTGCTGGCGACCATGTCGGTCATGAGGTTGGAGTACGTGCGGCCGAGCCGGATCATCACGGCGGTCGACAGGGCGTTGAGGACGAGCTTCTGCGCGGTGCCGGCCTTCATGCGGGTCGAGCCGGTGACCACCTCGGGGCCGGTGTCCACGGCGATGTGGATGTCGGCGTGCGCGGCGAGGGGCGCCTCCGGGTTGGCCGACAGCAGCACGGTGCGGGCGCCGCGGTCGCGGGCGGCCCGCAGTGCGCCGCCGACGAACGGGGTGCCGCCGCTGGCGGTGATCCCGAACGCGACGTCGCCGGCGGTGAGCGCCCCGGCGGCGGTGGCGGCGCCGGTGGCGTCGTCGTCCTCGGCGGCCTCCACGGCGTCGGTGAGCGCCCGCAGGCCGCCGGCGAGGTGGGCGACGACCCGGCCGGGCTCGACGCCGTAGGTGGGGCGCAGCTCGGTCGCGTCGAGCACCGCCATCCGGCCGGAGGTGCCGGCGCCGAAGTAGTGCAGCCGGTGCCCGGAGCGCAGCGCGTCGACGCTGCAGTCGACGGCCTCGGCGAGGTCCGGCAGCACGGTGGCGACGGCGGTGGCGACGGTCGCGTCCTCGGCGTTGATGAGCTCGAGGATCTGCAGCGTCGGCAGCCGGTCGATCTGGTGGGTCCGCGCGTTGCGTTCCTCCGTCGGGGCGATCGGGGGAGGGACGGTCACCAGGGGCCTCGTTCCGGTCGCACCCGCCGGGCGCGCACGGCCTCGCGGGTCTTCTCCACGGCCGCCTTGGTCTGCGCGTACGTCTTCTGTGCGACCCCGACGAACACGCAGTCCACGACGGTGAGCTGGGCCAGCCGGCTGGCCATCGCGCCGGAGCGGAACGTGGTCTCGCGGGCGGCGGTGGTGAGCGTCAGGTCGGCGATGCGGGTGATCGGCGACTTGGGGAAGTTGGTGAGCGCCACCGTCGTGGCGCCGCGGCGGCCGGCCTCGCCGAACGCCTCGATCGTGTCGGTGGTGGTGCCGGTGTGCGAGATGCCGATCGCCACGTCGCGCTCGTCCAGCAGCGCCGCGCTGGTGAGCGCCAGGTGCAGGTCCGACCAGGAGTAGGCGACCAGGCCGACGCGGTGCAGCTTCATCTGGAAGTCGCGGGCGACGAACGCGCTGGCGCCCACGCCGTAGATGTCCACCCGGCGGGCCGCGGCGACCGCGTCGATCACCCGCTGCAGGATCTCCAGGTCGAGCTGGGCGGCGGTGTCCTCGACGGCCCGGGCGTCGGCGAACGCGATCGTCTTGACCACGGTGGCGAGATCGTCGGTCTGGCTGATGTCGCTGCCGGGCGCCTCGCCGGCGCCGCCGTCGTCCAGCGCACGCCCGGCCTCGGCCGCGAGCCGCAGGCGCAGCTCCGGGTACCCGGAGAAGCCGATGGCCCGGCAGAACCGGATGACCGTCGTCTCGGACGTCTCGGCGCGTTTGGACAGCTCCGTGATCGTCAGCTGGGCGGCGGTCGCGGACTCGTCGGCGATGATCCGTCCGACGCGCTGCTCGGCCGGGGAAAGTGAGGGCAGCAGCCCCCTGATCTTCACCGCGGTGGACGTGGCCCCGCCCTCGGCGGGCGGCCGGCTCGGCTTCATGTGGGAAAGTTTCCGTTCTCCCGACCTTTTCGTCAATGCAGTACGGTGTTCGGGTGCGCGTACCCCTGGTCGTCGGCGTCGACGCGGGCGCGACCAGCACCCGCTGCCTGGTCAGCACCGTGGACGGGGCGGTGCTGGGCCGTGGCCTGGCCGCCGGGGCGAACCAGAACTCCAGCGGCGGCCGCCCGGCGCAGGCCCTGGCGGCGGCGCTCGGCGCGGCCCTGCGGGAGGTCGACCCGGCCGCGGTCGTGCTCGGCGTGATCGGTGCGGCCGGCGCCGCGTCGGCCGGCCGGGAGGAGGCCCGGCAGGCCGCGCGGGAGGCGTGGCACGCCGCCGGGCTGAGCGGTGAGCCGCGCAGCGTCACCGACCTGGAGGTGGCCTTCGCCGCCGGCACGGGCCGCCCCGACGGGCTGCTGCTGCTGTCCGGCACGGGCGCGGCGGCGGTGGCGTTCCGCGGCGGCGTGCCGCACCGGCGCTGCGACGGCTTCGGCTGGCTGCTCGGCGACGAGGGCTCGGCGGTGTGGCTGGGGCGCGAGGCGCTCCGCGCGGTGCTGTGCGCGCTGGACGGGCGCGGGCCGGGCACCCTGCTCACCGGCCCGGTGACCGCGGCCCTGGAGGCGAGCGGGCACGAGGACCCCGACGAGCACGCGCAGACGCTGATCCGGGTGGCGTACCGCCGCCCGCCGGCCGCGCTCGGCCTGCTGGCGCCCCTGGTCGGCGAGGCCGCCGCGGCCGGCGACGAGGTGGCCGCCGGCATCGCCGCGACGGCTGCCGGCCGGCTGCTGCACGCCCTCGACACCGTCGCCCGGCGCGGCGGGCCGCCGGACGGGTCCCCGGTGGTCCTGGCCGGCTCGGTGCTGCTGAGCCCGGGCCCGGTCGGGACGGCCGTCCGTGCCGGCGTGGTGGACCGGTTCGGGGTGCCACCAGCCGAGGCGCGCGACGGTGCCGCGGGCGCCGCCGCCCTCGCCGTCGCCGCGCTCACCGGGGCGCCCGCCGGCGACGCCGTGCACGCCCGGCTCACCGCGGCGGGGTAGCGCGACCGGCAACGATTTCGTCAACATTTCACCGGACGTTGCCCGGCGCGGTAGGTCCGCAAGCGCCCCAGCATCGACGCATATGCGCAGGTGGACAAGCGCGCCGGGCGGCGCGGTGACGGTACCGCTGCCGCCGCCGGCACCACCGGGACGCCAGTTGGCAGGAATCTTCCTACTCTTGAAACTTCCGTTGGAAACCTTCATTCTCGTCATCAACGAGCGCCCCCCTCGACCTCCAACGAAGGAGCACGACGGATGAACACGCTGACCCGCAGGGGTGTGCTGCAGACGGCGGCCGCCGCCGGTCTGCTGGCCACCGCCCCGGCCGCGTTGAGCGCCTGCGCCACGGGCGGCGGCAACGGGGACACCAAGACCGCCCAGGGCGACAAGAGCAACGCCAACCCGCTCGGTGTCAAGGAGGACGCTGCCCTCGAGGTGGTCATCTTCAACGGCGGCTTCGGCGAGGACTACGCCAAGGCGCACGAGGCGATGTACAAGGAGCGTTACCCGAAGGCGGAGATCAAGCACTCCGCGACCCAGGAGATCAGCAAGACGCTGCAGCCGCGGTTCGTCGACGGCAGCCCGCCCGACATGGTCAACAACTCCGGCTCGGCACAGATCGACTTCAACGGGCTCGTGTCACAGAACGCGCTCACCGACCTCGCCCCGCTGCTGGACGCGCCGAGCCTCGACGTGGCCGGCAAGACCGTCCGCGAGACCCTGCTGCCGGGCGCGCTGCTGCCGGGCACGTACAACGGCAAGGTCTTCTCGCTCAACTACGCCTACACCGCCTACGGCATCTGGTACGACGAGAAGCTCCTCGCCGACAAGGGCTGGCAGTACCCGAAGACGTGGGACGAGATGATCGCCCTCTGCAAGACCATCAAGGCGGCCGGCATCGCGCCCTGGACGTACCAGGGCAAGCACCCGCGCTACATGAGCTGGCCCATCCTGTCGGCGGCGGCGAAGCTGGCCGGCCCGGAGGTCCTGCTCGCCATCGACAACCTCGAACCCAACGCGTGGAAGCACGAGGCGATCAAGACGGCCGCCGACGCGTACTCACAGCTGGCCGTCGACGGGTTCATCCTGCCCGGCTCCGAGGGCCTGGACCACATCCAGTCGCAGACCGAGTGGTCGCAGGGCAAGGCCGTCTTCATCTCCTGCGGCTCGTGGCTGGAGAGCGAGCAGAAGAAGGTCACGCCGCCCGCGTTCAAGATGGCGATCGCGCCGACGCCGAGCCTGAGCAGCGGTGACAAGCTGCCGTTCGAGGCGCTGCGGGGCACGGCCGGCGAGCCGTACATCGTGCCGGCGAAGGCGAAGAACGCCAACGGCGGCATGGAGCTCATGCGCATCATGCTGTCCAAGAAGGGCGCCGCGGACTTCATGAAGAAGACCTCCAGCCTGACCTGCGTCGCGGGGGCGGAGGAGGGCGTCGAGCTTCCGCCCGGCCTCACCAGTGTCACCAAGGCGCTCAAGGCGTCCGGCGACAAGGGCTTCAACTGGGTCTACAACTCCTTCTACCGCAAGCTGGAGCGCAACCTCGTCGACGCCGCCTGCGGCGACCTGTTCACCAAGCGGATCAACGCGCAGCAGTTCGTGGAAGCCTGCCAGAAGGGCGCCGACGAGATCGCCAAGGACACCTCGATCACGAAGTACAAGCGGAGCTGACGCATGCGGCACGGTCGGCGCCTGTTCGTGCTCACGTTCCTCGTACCGCCCCTGGCGCTGTACGCCGTGTTCGTCATCTCGCCGTATCTGCAGGCGTTCCAGATCTCGCTGACCGACTGGCGAGGGCTGTCGCCGACCTACGAGTACGTGGGGCCGGAGAACTTCGGCCGGCTCCTGCAGGACCACTACGTGTGGAACGCGCTGAAGAACAACGCCATCATCCTCGTGGCGCTGCCGATCCTCACGATCGTGCTGGCGTTGTTCTTCGCCTCGATGCTCAGCGTCGGCGGCCGGTCCGGCAAGGCGGGCGTGCGCGGGGTCCGCGGCGCCGCCTTCTACCGGATCGTCTACTTCTTCCCGCAGGTGCTGTCGGTGGCGATCATCGGCGTGCTGTGGAAGGAGGTGTACGCGCCGCGCAGCGGCATCCTCAACGGCTTCCTGCGCGCGGTCGGCCTGGACGCCCTCGCCAAGCCCTGGCTCGGCGACCCAGACCTGGCGTTCTGGTGCGTGCTGGCGGTCATGGTGTGGAGCAACGTCGGGTTCTACGTCGTGCTGTTCAACGCCGCCATGCAGTCCATCCCCAAGGAGATCTACGAGGCGGCGATGCTCGACGGCGCCGAACGCGGCGAGACCCTGCGCAAGATCACCGTGCCGCTGCTGTGGGACACGATCCAGGTCGCGTGGGTGTACCTGGCGATCATCGCGATCGACGGCTTCGCCCTGGTGCAGATCATCACCCAGGGCGGTCCGGGCAACAGCTCCGACGTCATCGGGTTGCGCCTGTACGACACGGCGCTCGGCGAGTTCAAGTTCGGCTACGCCTCCGCGATCGGGGTCGCGATGTTCTTCCTGACGCTGTCCATCGCCTTCGCCGCGCTGCGCCTCACCCGCCGGGATCGGATCGAACTGTGAAGCGTTCTTTCAACGTCTTCTCCCACACCATGCTCGTGGGCTGGGCGGTGCTCACCACGTTCCCGCTGCTGTGGGCGGTGCTCAGCGCGTTCAAGGACGACAACGAGATCCTGACCAGCGCGTGGAGCCTGCCGTCGAAGCTGCGGTGGGAGAACTGGGGCCGCGCCTGGACCGAGGCGAACATCGGCCGGTACTTCCTCAACACCGCGATCGTCGTCGCGGGCGCCCTGGTGCTCACCATGCTGCTCGGCGCGATGGCGGCCTACGTGCTCGCCCGGTACACCTTCCGCGGCAGCCGCCTGGTCTACTTCCTGTTCGTCGGCGGCATGATGTTCCCGGTCTTCCTGTCGCTGGTGCCACTGTTCTTCGTGGTGAAGAACCTCGGCCTGCTCTCCACCCACCTCGGCCTGATCCTGGTCTACACTGCGTACTCGCTGCCCTTCACGGTCTTCTTCCTCACCGCGTTCTTCCGGACCCTGCCGACCGAGGTGGCGGAGGCGGCGATGGTGGACGGCTGCTCGCACTGGGGGCTGTTCTTCCGCATCATGCTGCCGATGGCCCGGCCCGGCCTGATCAGCGTCGGCATCTTCAACCTGCTCGCGCACTGGAACCAGTACGTGCTGCCGATCGTGCTCATGCAGGGCGAGGGCGCCGAGCGCAGATGGGTCCTCACCCAGGGCCTCACCGCGCTCACCATCAACCAGGGTTACGCCGGTGACTACAGCGCCCTCTTCGCCGGCATGGCGATCGCGATGCTGCCGGTGCTGATCCTGTACCTGGTGTTCCAGCGCCAGGTGCAGTCCGGGCTCACCGCGGGGCACCTGAAGTAGGCCCGCCGGCTCACCCGGACCAGCCGCGTTCCAGCAGGTCGAAGATCGCGTCGAGGGACGCGCGCGGGTCGGGGTCGGTGCCGGCGAGCTCCGGGACCTCCAGGACGTAGCGCGCGAGGGCGCGCACCGCGGGATCGCCGGCGGCGCGCCCGGAGGCGCCGGCGATCGCCTCGGCCAGGGCGCCCTCGCCGGCGAGCCACAGCCTGCGCTGGTACCCGGCGAGGGCCGGGGTGCCCACGATCAGGTCGCGCTTGCGCAGCAGGTCCGGCGTCAGGTCGGTGGCGAACGGGCCGCGGCCCGTCATGAACCCGCGCAGCGCCGCGAGCACCGTCGTGCCGGCGGGACGGTCGCGCACGGCGGCGACCGCGGCGTCACGGCGCTCGGTGCCGTCGTCGAAGATCAGCGCCTCCTTGCCGTCCGGCACGTGCTTGAACAGCGTCGCGAGGGACACGTCGGCGGCGTCGGCGATCTGCGCGACGGTGACGCCGTCGTAGCCGTGCTCCAGGAACAGCTCAAGGGCGGCGTCGGCGAGCGCCTGGCGGGTCGCCGCCTTCTTGCGCTCCCGGCGCCCGATCGTCTCCACGCACCGATCATACCCACTCTTCATATCCACTCTGAAAGTAGAATGACTTTGACTTTAGAGTGACTCTGCATATGCTGGGTGGCATGACCATCACCGCACCGGCACCGGCCGGTCTCACCAAGGGCGCGATGTGGGCGATCCTCGCCCTCGTGCTCCTCGCCGACGGGCTCGACATGATCGACTCGACGGTCACCAACATCGCCGCGCCCACCATCGCCGGGGACCTGCACGGCGGCGAGCGCCTGATCAAGTGGCTCGGCACCGCGTACATGCTGGCCATGGGCGTCCTGCTGGTGGTCGGCGGCCGGCTCGGCGACAAGTTCGGCCAGCGCCGGGTCTTCCTGGCCGGCATGACCGGCTTCACCCTCGCCTCCGCCGCGGCCGGCCTGGCACCCGACCCGGCGGTGCTGATCCTCGCCCGGGTCGCCCAGGGCGCCTTCGGCGCGCTGCTCATCCCGCAGGGGATGGCGATCATGACGAAGGCGTTCTCCCGCGAGATGCTCACCAAGGCGTTCGGGCTGTTCGGGCCGTTGCTGGGCGTCGCCACGGTCGGCGGGCCGGTCCTGGCCGGGTTCCTCATCGACGCCGACCTGCTCGGGCTGGGCTGGCGGCCGATCTTCCTGGTCAACCTGATCCTGGGCGCGGCCGGCCTCGCCGTCGCCGTCCGGATCCTGCCCCGAGACGACGGCGACCGGTCCACGACCGTGGACGGATGGGGTTCGGGGCTGCTCGCCGCCACCATGTTCGGCCTGCTGTACGGCCTCATCGAAGGCTCCACCGCGGGCTGGGGCGCGCCGCCGGTCCTCGCGGTCGCCGGCGGCCTGGCGAGCTTCGCCGCGTTCGCCCGCCGACAGCGCACCGCCGCCGACCCGCTGATCAAGCCGTCGCTGCTGCGCAACCGCGGCTTCACCTCCGGCCTGCTGGTCGGCCTGGCCGTCTTCGCCGCCACCACGGGCCTGGTCTACGTGCTGTCGCTGTTCATCCAGGAGGGCCTGCACGCCTCGCCGCGCGGCGCCGCGCTCGCCCTGCTGCCGCTGACCCTGGGCATCATCGCCTCGGCGTTCGCCGCCATGGGCGGGCTGGTCGAGAAGCTCGGCCGCACCCTGATCTTCGCGGGGCTCGGCCTGGTCCTGGCCGGCGGTGGCTGGGTGCTCGCCCTCGTCACCGCGCAGGGCACCGGCCTGAGCCTGTGGGCCCTGGCTCCGGCGCTGTTCGTCGCCGGCGCCGGCATGGGCTGCTGCTACAGCACCATCTTCGACGTGACCCTGGGCGACATCGACCCCGGCGAGGCCGGCAGCGCCAGTGGCTCGCTGAGCTCCGTGCAGCAGCTCGCCGCCGGCATCGGCTCGGCCGCCGTCACCTCGCTGTTCCTGCAGACCGCGGGCGGCGGGCTCGGCCACGCCATGACCGTCACGCTCGTCGTGGTGCTGGCCCTCGTCGCGGTCAGCGTCCCGGTCGTCGCGCTGATGCCCCGCAAGGCCCCCGCCGGCGCCCACCACTGACCGGGTCACCGGCGCGGCGGCCAACCCCTACGATCACCGGATGAGCACGGATGCCCTCGACACCCCGGCCGCCCCGGCGTCCCCGGCCTCCCCAGCCCCCCGGGCCGCTCGGGCCGTGCCGGACGTGACCCGTCGCCGGCTCGCCCGGCCGGGTCGGGCGACGCCCGGGTTCTGGCTGGCGGCGGTGCTGGTCACGGGCATCGGGTTGCTGCTGCGGATGGTGAACCT
>NZ_JBFAIC010000108.1:0-24518 GCF_040654515.1 Dactylosporangium sp. NPDC050688 | reverse complement strand
GCGCGCACGCGCGTGAGGCTGCCGCGCGCCAGCGCAGGCAGTGCGAGCGCAGCGAGCATGGGGGGCTCCGGGGTGGGAACCCCCCGGCCGGCCCGCGGCGGCAGCCGCGCCGAAGCCAGAAACTGCCAGAAACGGCCGCGGCGGGACAGCCACTGCGCTGTGACTGCCCCGACACGGGGTTCGTGGTGCGCGCCCTACTGGTTGCGGAAGCGGTTGATGGCCGCTTCGTGGCGGGCGCGCAGTTCCGGGTCGCGGACGCCCAGGCCCTCGGTCGGGGCGAGGCAGAGCACGCCGACCTTGCCCTGGTGGGCGTTGCGGTGCACGTCGTGGGCGGCCTGGCCGGTCTGCTCCAGCGGATACGAGCGCGACAGCGTCGGGTGGATCCGCCCGAGCGCGATGAGCCGGTTTGCCTCCCACGCCTCGCGGTAGTTGGCGAAGTGGCTGCCGATGATGCGCTTGAGGTTCATCCAGAGGTACCGGTTGTCGTACTGGTGCAGGAACCCGGACGTCGAGGCGCAGGTGACGATGGTGCCGCCGCGCTTGGCGACGTAGACGCTGACGCCGAAGGTCTCGCGGCCCGGGTGCTCGAACACGATGTCCGGGTCGTCGCCGCCGGTCAGGTCGCGGATCTGCGCACCGAAGCGGCGCCATTCCGCGGTGTCCTGCGTGTGCTCGTCCTTCCAGAAGGTGTACGACGACCGGTCGATCACCAGCTCGGCGCCCATGGCCCGGCACAGCTCGGCCTTCTGCGGGCTGGACACGACGCAGATCGGGGTGGCGCCGCCGTTGAGGGCGAACTGCGTGGCGTACGAGCCGAGCCCGCCCGACGCGCCCCAGATGAGCACGGTGTCGCCCTGCTTCATCTGCGCGCCGTGGTGGGAGACGAGCTGCCGGTACGCGGTGGAGTTGACCAGCCCGGGGCAGGCCGCCTCCTCCCAGGACAGGTGGGTGGGCTTCGGCATGAGCTGGTTGGCCTTGACCAGGGCCAGCTCGGCCAGGCCGCCGAAGTTGGTCTCGAAGCCCCAGATCCGCTGCTGCGGGTCGAGCATCGTGTCGTCGTGGCCGGCGGCGTCCTCGAGCTCGACGCTGAGGCAGTGCGCGACCACCTCGTCGCCCGGCTTCCACTTGCTCACCCCCGGGCCCACCTTGAGCACCACGCCCGCGGCGTCGGAGCCGACCACGTGGTAGGGCAGGTCGTGGCGCTTCGAGAGGTCGTTGAGGCGGCCGTACCGCTGCAGGAAGCCGAACGTCGAGACGGGCTCGAAGATCGAGGTCCAGACGGTGTTGTAGTTGACCGAGCTGCCCATGACCGCGATCAGCGCCTCGCCGGGGCCGACCTCGGGGGTGGGGACCTCCTGCACGTGCAGGGACTTGCGGGGGTCCTTGTCGCGGGTGGCGAGGCCGTCGAACATGTCGGTCTCGTCGGCGCGCACGACCACGCCCCGGTACGACGAGGGCACCGGCAGGCCGGCCACGGCGCGGAGCTCGGCTGCCGGGTCCGAAGCCCGCTCCGCCTGCATGATCGCGTCGAGGATGTGCTGCACCGCTGGCTCCTAACGTCCGGGATGAAGGCAACAAGCGTGGGACCCCGGAAAGCGGGGTGACTATGGGGCTCGCCGACACATCTCGACGCCCTGAGCCGGACGTTACTGAACGGTAGCTAAATCAGGAACCGGCCTGTGAAGAAGTCCACTGACCGGCTCAGGAGTGGTTGCGCGAAGCTGCGCGGAAAGGCTCCACCAGCTCCACGAGTACGCCTCCGGCGTCTTTCGGATGCACGAAATTGATGCGCGAGTCGGACGTGCCACGGCGCGGTTCGTCGTACAGCAACCGCACGCCCCGGGCGCGCAGCTCGGCGCAGGTCGCATCGATGTCGGTCACGGTGTACGCGAGCTGCTGCATGCCCGGGCCGCTGCGGTCCAGGAACTTCGCGATCGTGGAGGACGGGCTCAGCGGGGCGAGCAGCTGCAGGCAACCGCCGTCGGTGGTGGGCCCGACCGAGAGCATGGCCTCACGCACACCCTGTTCCTCGTTCGTTTCCTGATGGACACAGCGCATGCCGAAGACGCGGGCGTAGAACTCGATCGCCGCGTCGAGATCGGACACGGCGATCCCCACGTGATCGATGCGCAGGATGCCGACGGGTGAGATATCCAACTGCGAGTCGGAGGTTGTCATGGCGATAGTCTGGTCCCTAAGTAATCGTTCAGTCGCGACGGTGCGATGTGAACCATCTCTCGGAGGCCACCCGATGACTCAGTCGGTGATCGTCAACGGCGCCCGCACGCCGATGGGGCGACTGCTCGGCGCGCTCAAGGACTTTCCCGCCACCAAGCTCGGAGGGGTCGCCATCAAGGCGGCGCTCGAGCGTTCGGGCGTGGCGCCCGAGCAGGTCCAGTACGTGATCATGGGCCAGGTGCTGACCGCCGGCGCCGGCCAGATGCCCGCCCGCCAGGCCGCGATCGACGCCGGGATCCCGATGTCGGTGCCGGCCCTGACCGTCAACAAGGTCTGCCTGTCGGGCCTCGACGCGATCGCCCTCGCCGACCAGCTCATCCGGGCGGGTGAGTTCGACATCGTGGTCGCCGGCGGCATGGAGTCGATGACCAACGCGCCGCACCTGCTGGTCGGGCAGCGGCAGGGGTACAAGTACGGCGACGTCGTCATTCGCGACCACATGGCGCTGGACGGCCTGACCGACGCCTACGACCAGGTGTCGATGGGTGAGTCGACCGAGCGGCACGTCGCGCGGCTCGGCATCACCCGCGAGCAGCAGGACGCCTTCGGCGCGGCCAGCCACCAGAAGGCCGCCGCCGCGCAGAAGGAGGGGCGCTTCGCCGACGAGATCGTGCCGGTGGAGATCCCGCAGCGCAAGGGTGACCCGCTGCTGGTCACCGACGACGAGCAGATCCGGCCGGAGACGACCGTCGAGACACTGGCGAAGCTGCGGCCCGCGTTCAGCAAGGACGGCACCATCACCGCCGCGACATCCTCGCCGATCTCCGACGGCGCCTGCGCGGTCGTCGTCATGAGCAAGGCGAAGGCGGAGGAGCTCGGGCTGACCTGGCTCGCCGAGATCGGCGCGCACGGCAACGTCGCGGGCCCGGACAACTCGCTGACCAGCCAGCCGTCCAACGCGATCAAGCACGCCCTGGACAAGGCCGGCCTCAGCGCCGCCGACCTCGACCTGGTCGAGATCAACGAGGCGTTCGCCGCGGTGGGCGTGCAGTCGACCGCGGACCTCGGCGTCGACCCGGCGATCGTCAACGTCAACGGCGGCGCGATCGCGCTCGGCCACCCGATCGGCATGTCCGGCGCCCGGCTCGCCCTGACCCTCGCGCTGGAGCTGCGCCGCCGCGGCGGCGGGCTCGGCGCCGCGGCCCTGTGCGGCGGCGGCGGCCAGGGTGACGCGCTGCTGCTGCGCGTGCCGAAGCAGTGAGCCGGCGGCACACCGGAGGACCGGCGCCAAGCGCCCGGCACGGAGACCGGCGATCATGCCGTACATGAGCAGACAGCGCGACAAGGGCAAGGAACGGCAGCGGTGAGCGTCCGGCGTTCGCGGGACGTGCCCGATCTGGTCGCGAAGGCGCGGGAGGGTGACCCCCGCGCCGTCGCGCGCCTGGTGTCGCTGGTCGAGGACGGTGACGAGGTGCTGCCGCAGGTCGCGGCGGCCCTCGCACCGCACGCCGGCGGCGCCCACGTCATCGGGCTGACCGGCTCGCCCGGCGTGGGCAAGTCCACCACGACCAACGAGCTGGTCCGCGCGTTCCGCAAGCAGGACCGGCGGGTCGGCGTGCTCGCCGTCGACCCGTCCAGCCCGTTCACCGGCGGGGCGATCCTCGGCGACCGGGTCCGGATGCAGGACCACGCCACCGACCCGGGCGTCTACATCCGCTCCATGTCCAGCCGGGGGCACCTCGGCGGGCTGTCGGCGGCGACCCCGCAGGCCGTGCGCGTGCTCGACGGCGCCGGCTGTGACCCGGTCGTGGTCGAGACCGTCGGCGTCGGGCAGGCCGAGGTGGAGATCGCCGGGCTCGCCGACACCACGCTGGTCCTGCTCGCCCCAGGCATGGGCGACTCGATCCAGGCGGCCAAGGCGGGCGTACTGGAGATCGCCGACATCTTCGTGGTCAACAAGGCCGACCGGGACGGCGCCGACGCCACGTACCGCGACATCCAGGGCATGATCGGCCTGGGCGAGCGGGCGCCGGGCCAGTGGCGGCCGAAGGTGCTGCGCAGTGTCGCCGCCCGCGGCGAGGGCATCGAGGAGATCGTGGCCGCGATCGCCGAGCACCGCGCGCACCTGCACGACACCGGCGAGCTGCGCCGGCGCCGGGAGCGGCGGGCCGCGGCCGAGATCGAGGCGATCGCGCTGGGCACGCTGCGTGGCCGGATGGAGGCACTGCGGGACGGCGAGGTGCTGGCTGGGCTGGCCCGGCGGGTCGCGGACGGTGACCTGGATCCGCACACCGCGGCGGGAGAGCTGGTGACCATGACCGGGCTGCCGAACGGCGGCTAAGGTCTGCGGGTCAACCTTCAGCTCGACCAGCACAGGGGGCACATCTTGACGGCCTGGACCGTCATGCTGCGTGGCGTCAGATACCGGGCCGGCCGGTCGTTCGTGGTCTTCATCCTCGCCGTGACGGCGACCACGGCGGCCGTGCTCGCACCCGCGTACAGCCGTGCCGCGCAGCAGTCCGTGCTCACCGACGGCCTGTCCGCCGCGTCCACCGACGCGACCGGGCTGACCGTCGGGGCAAAGGGCACCGCAGACAGCGCCGCGTTCAAGGACCTCGCCGAGATCCGGCTGGCCATGAACACCGCGCTCACCAAGGACCAGTTGCTCGCCGACCGGCTCGACCTGCCGGTCGCGGCCATCGACACGGAAGTGACACTCGGCGGCGGCGCCGCCTCCGGCGACGGTGGCGTGGGCGCCAAGCTCGCGTACCGCGACAACGCCTGCTACCACCTGACGATCGACGGCGACTGCCCGGACAACCCGGGCGAGATCGCGGTCAGCAAGCGCACCGCGACGGCCCGCGGCCTGAAGGTCGGCGACCCGCTCACGGTCCGCATGGGGCCGGCGACCGGCGGGCACGACCGGACGTTCACCATCCGCGGCCTCTACACCCCGACCGACGGCGACGCCGCGTACTGGGGCCGCACCTCCTACTTCAGCGCCGCGGCCGGCGGCGAGGGCGAGCGGGCCGACGCACTGTTCTCCATGACCGAGGACGACCTGCGCCTGGAGCGCACGGCGACCCTGGCGACCCGGCTGGAGTACCCGCTGCGCGCCGACCGGGTCAGGCTCGACGACGTCGCCGGGCTCCGCGACGGCATCCAGACCCTCGGCGACCGGCTGCGGGGCGAGGAGCTGGAGGTGACCACCACCCTGCCCGCGGTCCTGCGCGACATCGACACCGACCGGGCCAGCATCGGGCGCACCGCGCCGGTCATCGCCGTGCCGCTGCTGCTGCTGTGCTGGTTCGTGCTGTTCCTGCTGGTCGCCTCGCTGACCGACGAGCGGGCGCCGGAGATCGCCCTGGCGAAGCTGCGCGGCTTCCCGTCCGGGCGGGCCGCCGGGTTCGGCCTCGGCGAGGTGCTGCTGCTGATCGTGGCCGCGGTGCCGGCCGGGATCGCCGCCGGGCTGCTGCTCGTGCAGGCCGCGGCCGGCGCGCTGCTCGCCGAAGGGGTCCGGGTGGAGGTGCGCTGGCCGGTGTTCGCCGCCGCCGGCATCGCGCTGGCCGCCGGGCTCGCCGCCGCCGTCCTGGCCGGCCGGCAGACCCTCGCCCGGCCGGTCCTCGGCCTGCTGCGGCGGGTCCCGGAGCGGGGCGGCTGGCGGGCCGGCGCCGCGGAGGGCGTCGTCGTGGCGCTCGCCGTGGCCAGCCTGGCCGCGGCCGTCAACGACCGCGGCTCACCCCTGGCCCTGCTCGCGCCGCCGCTGCTCGCGGTCGTCGTCGGCGTCGCCGCCGCCCGGCTGCTCGGCCTGTGGTCCGGCGCCAGGCTGCGCATCGCCCGGCGGCGCGGCCGGATCGTGCCGCTGCTGTCGGCCGCGCAGCTGTCCCGCCGCCCCGGCGGGCAGCGGCTCGTCGTCGTGGTGACGGTCGCGGTGGCGCTGCTGACGTTCGCCGCGACCGCGTGGGACGCCGCCGCGCAGGCCCGCCGCGACGCCGCCGACGACACGGTCGGCGCGCAGCGGGTCCTCACCGTCGCCGCCGACCACCCGTCGGCGCTGGAGGCGGCGGTCGACAAGGCCGACCCGGGTGGGCACGCCATGGCCGTGGTGCGGGCCAGCCAGCGCTTCGACAACGCCCCCGTCGAGCTGATGGGCGTGCAGTCGGGGCGGCTGGCGGACGTCGCCGTCTGGCGCGGGCACTCCCGGGCCGACGTCGGCGAGCTGGCCGCGCGCCTGCACCCGGACGTCGCCGCGCCGCTGCGGGTCGGCAAGGACCTCGCCGCCGACATCACCGTCGACACGCTGCCGGCCCGGCCGGCGCTGCGGGTCGCCGCGATCGTCGCCGCGCCGGGCCAGCCGCCCCGCACGGTCACCCTCGGCGGCCTGAGCAAGGGCACGAAGTCGTACCGGGCGAGCCTCAACGGCTGCACGAACGGCTGCCGGCTCGTCGGCCTGGCCGTCGGGCGGGCCGCCGGCGGCAGCGAACCCTTCGCCGTCAGCGTCACCGTGCGCGGCCTGCAGAGCGACGGCGGGCCCCTCACGCCCGGCTTCGACCTCGCCGGCCGCTGGCAGCCGCGGCACACCGGCGGCGGCGCGCAGGTCAGCGTCCGGGCCGGCGCGGCGCTCGGCGTCGACGTCTCCGGCAGCGACCCGGCCGACGCCGTCGTCGAGCACGTCGACACCCCCGCCGCGCTGCCCGCGGTGCTCGCCGGTGGCGCGCCCGCCGACGACGCGGCCGCGGCCACGTTCAAGCTGCCCGGCTTCTCCGACCAGCCGCAGCCGTTCACGGTCGCGGCGCACGCGGCCAGCCTGCCCCGGGCCGGCCGTCGCGGGGTGCTCTTCGACCTCGACTACGCCACCCGGATGGCCGAGCGCGGCGCCAGCCTCGCCGACAACGCCACCCTGCGCTACGAGGTGTGGGCGTCCGCCGCGGCGCCCGCGGACCTCGACCGGCGGCTCGCCGCGGCCGGGGTGCAGGTGCTGCGCACGGAGACCATCGACGGGCAGCTCGAGCAGCTGGCCCGCCGCGCGCCGGCCCTCGGGCTGTGGCTCTACCTGCTCGCCGGCGCCGCCGCGATCCTGCTGGCGATCGGCGTCGTGCTGCTCACCGCGTACGTGGGTGTCCGCGCCCGCCTCTACGAGCTCGCCGCGCTGCGGGTCGCCGGGGTGCGGGCCGGGCAGCTGCGCCGGGCGGTGTTCCGGGAGTACCGGGCGCTGCTGGGCCTGCCGCTCGTCGTCGGCCTCGGGGCCGGCCTGGTCGGCGCGATGGTGATGCTGCCGGGGATCCCGCTCGTGACCGTCGGGGTCGCCACGCCCGTCACCGTCCGGCCCGGCACCGGCGCGCTGCCCGTGGCCGCCGGCGTCATCGTGATCGGTTTGTTCGCGGCGGTACTGATGGTGCTGCGGCTCATGGGCCGCGCCACCCCGCAGCGACTGCGGGACGGTGCCCAGTGAGCGGGCCGGAGCGCAGCGGAGGGGCCGTGAACCATGGGCTCAGTTTTGGCTCGCGGCGGCGCCGGAGCGTAGCGGAGGTGACGGCGTGAGCGGTCCGGAGCGTAGCGGAGGGGCCGTGAACCATGGGCTCGGTGTTGGCTCGCGGCGGCGCCGGAGCGCAGCGGAGGTGACGTCGTGACCGGCCCGGAGCGCAGCGGAGGTGACGGACCGATGAGCGGTCTGTCGGTGACCTGCCGGGGGCTGGTCTACATCTACCGGCTGGAGGGCTACGACGTCGTGGCGCTGTCCGGGGTGGACCTGGACATCGCGCCGGGCGAGTCGGTGGCGCTGCTCGGTCCGTCCGGCTCGGGCAAGTCGACCCTGCTGTCGCTGCTGGCCGGCCTGCTGCCGCCGTCGGCGGGGCGGGTCAGCGTCGGCGAGCACGACCTGGCCCGGGCCACCCCGGCGCAGCTGCAGCAGCTGCGGGCCACCGACGTCGGGGTGGTGCTGCAGGGCGCGTCGCGCAACCTGCTGCCGTACCTGACCGCGGAGCAGAACGTGCGCTTCGCCCAGCGCGGCGTGCCCGGTGACCGGCGGCGGCAGCTGCCGGACCCGCGCGAGGTCCTCGCCACCGTCGGGCTGAGCGGGCGGGGACGCAACCGCCAGCGGCCGCAGCGACTCTCTCCTGGTGAGCGTCAACGGTTGGCGCTCGCCGTCGGGCTGGCCGCCCGGCCGGGACTGCTGCTCGCCGACGAGCCGACCAGCCAGCTCGACACCCACGCCCGCGACGAGGTGCTCCTCGCCCTGGACGCGGTGCGCCGGGCCGGCACGACCGTGGTCGTCGTGACGCACGATCCGGACGTCGGCCGGCGGATGGGCCGCACCGTCACCATCCGCGACGGCAGGGTCGGCGCGGAGGGCCGACGCGGAGAGGACTACGCGGTGGTGGGGCGCGACGGTACGGTGCACCTGCCGCAGGACGCGCTGAGCCTGCTGCCGCCCGGTTCGCTGGTCGGCGTGGAGCCGCAGCCCGACGGCACGGTGCTGCTGGTGCCCGCCCGGTCCCCGGTGATGTCGCAGATGTTGGAGGACATGCAGTGAAGACGTTGACGGTCGACGGCGTCACGGTGGCGTACGAGCGCGACCACCCGGTGCTGCGCGACGTGTCGGTGGTCGTCTCGCCGGGGCAGATCCTCGCCGTCACCGGCCCCTCCGGGGCCGGCAAGACGACGCTGCTGTGGGCGATGGCGGGGCTGCTGCGGCCCGCCGCCGGGGTCGTGGCCGTCGACAGCACGCCGCTGCGCGACCGCGACCACGCCGTCGCGGAGAAGGTCGTGCTGATCCCGCAGGACAACGGGCTCGCCGCGATCCTCACCGCGCAGGAGAACATCCAGGTGGCGATGATCGCCGGCGGCGCGGCGCCGGCGGACGCCCGGCGGGCGACGGTGTCGTCGCTGGAGCGGCTCGGCCTCGCCGGCCAGGCCGACCAGCTGGTCGAGGAGCTCTCCGGCGGCCAGCAGCAGCGCACCGCGATCGCCCGGGGCCTGGCCCTGCACGGCGCCGTGGTGCTCGCTGACGAGGTGACCAGCGAGCTGGACTCCACCAACCGGCAGAAGGTCATGGAGCTGCTGCAGGAGGAGGCCCGCCGCGGCGCGGCGGTCGTCTTCGCCACGCACGACCCCGAGGCCGCCGCCGCCTGCGACCGCGAGCTGCACCTCTCCGACGGGGTGGCCCAGCTGGTCCGCTGAACGGACCCTGCCTGCGGTGGCCGGGCGCGAGTACGCTCGCGCTCGGCCACCGACCCAGGGGAGGAGCAGCAATGACCGAGGTGACCGCGGGCATCCCCGCGCAACGCACCGATGTGGACGACCCCGACATGACCGGCGACGCGCTGTCCATCGAGCCCGCCGCCCCGGGATCCGCGGCGGGCACCACCGCCGAGCGGGTCAGCGCCTTCGCCGATGCTGCCGCCGACCGGGTCGGTGAGCTCGCCACCACGACCGCCACCGCGTCGGGCCGGATCGCCTCGCAGGTCGTCGACCGGCTGCGCAACAACGCCGAGCTCGCCGCCGAGCGGGGCACCACCACCATCGCCGACGAGGTGGTCGAGAAGATCGCCGGCATCGCGGCCCGCGAGGTGCCCGGTGTCTACGACCTGGGTGGCGACGTCGCCCGGGTCTTCGCCTCGGTCCGCGACCGCATCGGCCTCGGCGACGGCGACGAGCGCGAGAGCGGCAACCGTGGCGTGCACGTCCGCCTGGAGGGCCGCAGCGCCGCCGTGCGGGTCACCCTCGTGATCGAGTACGGCTTCGTGCTCTACTCCGTGGCCGAGAAGGTCCGCGCCAACGTCATCGGCGCCGTGGAGAACCTGCTCGGGCTCGAGGTCACGTCCGTGGACATCGTCGTGGACGACGTGCACGTGAGCGACACGCTGCCGGAGTCGGCGGCCGCGTCGGCCGCGTAGCGGCGGCACGTCACAGCGTCAGCGGGTCGTGGCGGAGGGTGGGACTTCTCCCACCCTCCTTAGCGATCGTTCAGGAAGCGCCTACCATCGACGGTGAGACGGACACCCCTGATCACCGAGGAGCGCCGACACCCGATGGACGCCCACGACATCGCCGAGGGCCGAGCCCGCTGGCAGCGCCGCTACGACGAGGCCCGCACGCGCGACGCCGACTTCACCACCCTGTCCGGGGCCCGGGTCGACCCGGTCTACGGCCCTCCTGAGGGCGCCGACGTGCCCGGCTTCGAGCGCATCGGCTGGCCGGGCGAGTTCCCGTACACCCGGGGGCTGTATGCGACCGGATACCGCGGCCGCACCTGGACGATCCGGCAGTTCTCCGGCTTCGGCAACGCCCAGCAGACCAACGCCCGCTACAAGATGCTGCTCAGCGCCGGCGGCGGCGGGCTCTCCGTCGCCTTCGACATGCCCACCTTGATGGGGCGCGACTCCGACGACCCGCAGTCCCTCGGCGAGGTCGGCCACTGCGGCGTCGCGATCGACTCCGCCGCCGACATGGACGTGCTCTTCGACGGCATCCCGCTCGCCGACGTCACCACCAGCATGACCATCTCCGGCCCGGCGGTCCCGGTCTTCTGCATGTACCTGGTGGCCGCCGAGCGCCAGGGCGCCGACCTGCGCGGGCTGGACGGCACCCTGCAGACGGACATCTTCAAGGAGTACATCGCGCAGAAGGAGTGGCTCTTCCCGCCCGAGCCGCACCTGCGCCTCATCGGCGACCTCATGGAGTACTGCGGCAAGGAGATCCCGCGCTACAAGCCGCTGTCCGTCTCCGGCTACCACATCCGCGAGGCCGGCTCGACCGCCGCGCAGGAGCTCGCCTACACCCTCGCCGACGGGTTCGGATACGTGGAGCTGGGCCTGTCGCGCGGCCTGGACGTCAACCGGTTCGCGCCCGGGCTCAGCTTCTTCTTCGACGCGCACATCGACTTCTTCGAGGAGATCGCGAAGTTCCGCGCCGCGCGCCGGATCTGGGCCAGGTGGCTGCGCGACGTGTACGGCGCCACCAGCGAGAAGGCCCTGTGGCTCAAGTTCCACACGCAGACCGCCGGGGTGTCGCTGACCGCGCAGCAGCCGTACAACAACGTGGTGCGCACCGCGGTCGAGGCGCTCAGCGCGGTCCTCGGCGGCACCAACTCGCTGCACACCAACGCCCTGGACGAGACCCTGGCGCTGCCCACCGACGAGGCCGCCGAGATCGCCCTGCGCACCCAGCAGGTGCTGATGGAGGAGACCGGCATCACCAACGTCGCCGACCCGCTCGGCGGCTCCTGGTACGTCGAGGCCCTCACCGACCGCATCGAGGCCGAGGCGGAGGCCATCTTCCAGCGGATCCGTGATCTGAGCCTCAACAGTGGCGGCGACGGCACGATCACCGCCGGCATCCTGCGCGGCATCGAGGACGGTTGGTTCATGTCGGAGATCGCCGACAGCGCCTTTATCTATCAGCAGGCCCTCGAGAAGGGCGACAAGCGGGTCGTCGGCGTCAACGTGCACACCGGGTCGCTGACCCGCGACCTGGACATCCTGAGGGTGTCCCACGAGGTCGAGATCGAGCAGAACAAGCTGCTCGCTGCCCGCCGTGCCGAGCGGGACAACGACCTGGTCCGGCGGCGGCTCGACGAGATGGTGGCGGTCGCGCGCACCGGCGGCAACATGATCCCGTCGATGCTGGACGCGTGCCGGGCTGAGGCGACGCTCGGCGAGATCTGCGGGGCGCTCAAGGACGAATGGGGCATCTACCGGGAGCCCGCCCGGTTCTGAGGCCGCAGTTACCTGATCGCAATGCAACCGGTGCCTCCCCCGGCTGGTCTACCTACGAACGACGTTGACCGACGGGGGAGGGGCCTTGCTGGCACTCGTGCTCGCAGCGTTGCGGGCCCGGCGGGCGCAGGCGGTGACGTTGCTCCTGCTGAGCACGCTCGCCGCGGCCGCCGCGGCCGCCGCGCCCTGGTATGTCCTGGCGTCCACGGAGGGCATCGCGACCCGCCACGTCCAGGCGGCCCCGATCCTGGAGCGGTCCCTGGAGACGGTCGGGCAGGGCCCCGCCGAGGGTGACATCGCCGCCCAGCTGGAGGCCAACGCGAAACTCACCGCCTCCGTGGTGGAGCTCGGCGGGTTCGTCACCTACACGCAGGCGTACATGGAAGGGTCGCTGATCGCCGCCACGGCCCAGGACGACGGCGCGACGCGGAACGTGAAGCGCGAGACCGACTCGCCGCTCACGCTGCGCACCGGCGCCTGCGAGAAGGCCAGGATCGAGGGCCGCTGCGCCACCGGCGCCGACGAGGTGATGCTCAGCTACCGCACCGCCCGCTGGCTGGGCGCGAAGCCCGGCGACACGGTCACGTTCGACGGGACCACCGCCCTGGGAGCGGAGCAGTTCACGGTGACCGGCATCTACCGGCCGCTCGACCCGCTCGACCCGTTCTGGACCAGCAACGCCCTGCTGATCGCGGCCGACCTGCCGGTCGGCGCGCCGCCCGAGGTCACCGAGCCCGTCGACGACGCGGCGCTGGTCGGCCCGGCCGTGTTCGACAAGCTGCGCCCGGCCCAGATCCGCACGATCGTCGACATGGTCGCCGAGCCGGAGCTGTTCGTCGACAACTCCCCGTCGGAGGTCCGCGCGTTCCTCGACGCGGCGTCGGTGAAGGCCGCCAACAACCGGCTGACCATGTACACCAGCCTGTACTCCACCGTCGACCGGGTCGCGCGCGACCGGCAGCTGGTCAGCCTCGGCGTCCCCGTCGGCGCGTTCCAGCTGCTGGTGCTGTGCTGGTTCGCGCTGTACCTGGCGGTCAAGTACACCGGCGAGGAGCGCCGCCCGGACGTCGGGCTGGTCAAGCTGCGCGGCGCCACCCGCGGGCGCACCTGGGCCCTCATCGGCGGGCAGAGCGCGGTGCCGATGCTGGCCGGTGCGCTGCTCGGGCTCCCGCTCGGCTACCTGGTGGCGACCGCGGTCACCGGCACCGTCAAGGACCCCGCGGTGGTGCAGCGGGCCACCGCGCTGTCGGTGCAGGCGGTGGTGGTCGCCGTCCTCGGCGCCCTGGCCGCCGCCATGCTCGCGGAGCGGCGCTCGCTCGGGGCCAGCGTCGCGGAGCTGCTGCGCCAGACCCCGGGCAAAGCCCGCGCATGGCGGGACCTGTTCGACCTCGTGCTCGTCATCATCGCCGGGATCGCCCTGTACCAGGTGAAGCACCGCGCCTCCGGCGACGCGGCGGGGCTCGCGCTGCTGGCACCGGGCCTGGCCGCGCTCGCCGGCGCCCTGGTCGCGTCCCGCACGATCACCGCCGTCGCCGGCCGGCTGGTCGAGGGGGCGCTGCGGCACGGCCGGCCGGCCCGCGCGCTCACCGCCATCTACCTCGCCCGCCGGCCCGGCGTGCACCGGCTCGCCGCGCTCATGATCGTGACGGTGGCGCTGCTCGGCACGTCGTACGTCACCTGGGACACCGGCAGGAGCGCCGGGCGCACCCGCGCCGAGCTGGAGGTCGGGGCCGACCGGGTGCTCAACGTCCGCGCCGAGAACCGGCTCGCCCTGCTCCAGGCGGTCCGTGCCGCCGACGGGTCCGGCAGGTACGCGATGGCGGCGATCCAGTCGCTGCGCTCCGGCCAGGACCGGGTGCTGCTCGTCGACGCCCCGCGCCTGCCGGCCGTCGCCGCGTGGCGGCCCGAGTACGGCATGAGCGCCAAGCAGGCCGCCGCGGCGCTGCACCCGCCGGCCCCCGACCCCATCATGATCACCGGCGGGGAGCTGGCCTTCGACCTGGACGTGCGCGTCACGGCGGTCGAGCGGGGCCGCACGCTGTTCTTCGAGGCGGTGCTCGCCGACCCGGCCGGTAACCGCCTCGTCGCCAGGGTCGGCCCGCTGCAGGACGGCGCCGCGGTGCTCAAGGCGCCGGTCCCGGCCTGCGCGACGGCGCCCGGCTGCCGGCTCAGCTCCCTCGCCATCACGCAGAGCACCCTGGAGCAGAAGGTCTTCTTCGCCGCCCGGCCCGGCGTCGAGGTCACCGTCCGCGGCCTGTCGGACGGACGGCCGGCGGTGACCGCGGAGTCCCTCACGGACCGGACCCGATGGCGGCTGGCCGTCTCGCCGGCGCCACCCAACCTCATCGTGACGCCGACCGGCGGCGGGCTGCTGCTGCGGGTCGCGCCGATCCGGCCCGGCCCGGCCGCCGACGGCGGGGTCTACCCGGTCGACACGCCCGCGCCGCTCGCCACGATCCGGGCCCGGAAGCTGCAGACCCGCATCGCCGGGGACCAGCGCGTCACGTACGGCTCGGCGTCGATCGCCGAGCACATCGCCGGCTCCGCGACCCGCCTGCCGCGCCTCGGCGAGCAGGGCGTGCTCGCCGACCTCGAATACGCCGACCGGCTCGGCGCCGACTTCGGCGCGGGCGAGTCGATGCAGGTCTGGCTCGCCCCCGGCGCGCCGTCCGATCTGCGCGCCCGGCTGGAGGAGCAGGGGCTGATCGTGCTCGGCGAGGAGTCCATCGACGACACCGCCGCCCGGTACGCGTCCTTCGGCCCGCCGCTGACCCTGCAGTTCATGCTGCTGTCGGCGATCCTCGGGGTGGCGCTGGCGATCGGCTCGGCCTTCGTGGTCGCCGCCGTCGAACGCCGGCCGCGCGCCCGCGAGCTGACCGCGCTGCGGATCCAGGGCGCGCCGGCGCGCGTCGTGCAACGCGTGGCCGTCGAGGGGTACCTCATCCTCACCGGCGCCTCCCTCGTCACCGGGGTCCTGCTCGCCGTGCTCATCCGCGCCTACGTCGGCGACGTCCTGCCGTACTTCGCCGATGGATGGAGCAAGCCATGACCGGTCCGGAGCGCAGCGGAGGGGCCGGGCATCATCGGCGCAGTCTCGGATCACGGCGGCGCCGGAGCGTAGCGGAGGTGACGCTATGACCGGTCCGGAGCGCAGTGGAGGGGCCGGGCATCATCGGCGCAGTCTCGGATCACGGCGGCGCCGGAGCGTAGCGGAGGTGACGCCGTGATCGGTTTGGTTCTGTCGATGATCCGGGCGCGGCCCGGGCAGGCGGTCACCGCGTTCGTGTTGGCGATGTTCGCCATGGCGGCCGCGGTCAGCGCGCCCGTCTACGTCACCACGGCCGACCGTGCCGTGGTGGCGAGCGAGGTCGAGGCCGCACCCGTCACCGAACTGGTCGTGCAGGCGCGCCGTGACGCCAAGGCGGGCGACCGTGCGTTCGAGGACCTGGTGCCGAAGGTGTTCACCTTCCCCGGGTTCAGCTCGGTCTTCAGCGCCGAGTTCAACACCTACGTGCGCAGTGCCACGCCGGGCGTCGAGCCGGTCGCGCCGCGGATGGTGTACCGCGACGACTCCTGCGCGCATGTGCGCTTCCTCGAAGGCCGCTGCTTCATCAGCCAGAGCGAGATCATCCTCAGCCGGCAGAGCATGGACCAGCTCAAGAGCAAGGTGGGCGGCACGCTGGAGGTCGCCGCCGGCGCGTACGACGCCGAGGGCCGCGAGTGGGTACCCATCGGCGCGTTCGGCACGATGACCGTCGTCGGCGTCTACGAGCCGCTCGACAAGACCGAGCAGTACTGGGCCGACTTCGACTACTTCAACGACCGCCCCACCGACCGGCTCGTCACCGCGCCGATCCTGGCCGGCCGGCTCACGCTGGAGTCGGTCGAGCGGGTCAACGAGAAGCAGGCGCTCGACGTGGTCATCGACCACGACGTGATCACCGGCGACAGCCTGGCCGCGGTCAACGCCGCCGTCGAGAGCGGCCGGTCGCAGCTGGCCGGCCTGTCCGGGGCGCCGACGGTGAAGGCCGACCTGCCGGAGCTGCTCAAGCGGATCGAGCGCAACCGCGGCCTCGTCGCGCAGGTGGTGCCGGTCGCCGCGGTGCCGCTGGTCCTGCTGTGCTGGTTCGTGCTGTTCATCGCGGTCACGTCGGCCACCGCCGAACGCCGGCTCGAGCTGGGGCTGCTGGCGCTGCGCGGCGCCACGTTCCCGCGCCGCTGGTGGCTCGCCGCCGGCGAGAGCATCGTGCCGATCCTGTTCGGCGGCGCCGCCGGCTTCCTGCTCGGGCACTACCTGGTCCGGCTCGCCGCGTGGCTGCTGCTGAGCACCAGCGGCGACGTCCCGCTGTCCGCCGGCGCAAACCGCTGGGCGGTGGTCGCGCTCGCCGGCGCCGTGCTCGCCGCGGTGCTCGCCCAGCGCGCCGAGCTGGCCAAGCGGACCATCGACCTGCTGCGCAACGTGCCCGGCCGGCTGTCGCGCTGGGGCGCGCCGGTCTTCGAGGTCGCCGTGGTCGTCCTCGCCGTGGTGGCCGTGCTGCAGCTGCGGGAGGGCGACGGCGGCCTCACCGGCTTCGCGATCTTCGGCCCGTCGCTGGTGGTCATCGCGTTCGGCCTGCTCGCCGCCCGCGGCGTGCTGCCGCTCGCCGAGCGCACCGGCCGGCGGGCCCTGCGCCGCGGGCGGATCGGCCCGACGCTCGCCGCGTACGCGATGGCCCGACGCCCCGGCAGCCAGCGGATCCTCGCCCTGTTCGTGGTCGCGATCGCGCTGGCCTGCTTCGCGACGACCGCGGCGACCGCCTCCGACGACAACCGCGACACCCGCATCCGGGTCGAGCAGGGCGCCGACCGGGTGCTCACCGTCGAGCCGGTCGGCCGCACCCAGCTGCTCGGCAAGGTCCGGGCGATCGACCCCGAGGGCGACTTCGCCATGGCCACGACGATGCTGCCGCCGTCGGACGACTCCGGCGTGCCGCCGATGCTCGCGGTGGACTCCTCGCGCCTCGCCCGGGTCGCGCTGTGGAACGACCCGCACTTCACCGCCGCCGAGGCCGCCGCGGCGCTGCGGCCCGACGTGGCGCGCGACAGCATCATCGTCGACAACAAGGACGTATCCATCGACGTCACCGTCGACAAGCTCGTCGACGCCTTCCGCGTCCGGCTCGTCGTCGTGGTGGTACCCCTGGACGGGTCCACCGTCGGCGAGGTCGACTTCGGCGCGCCGCAGCTCGGGCGGCACACGTACACGCGAAACCTCCCGATGTGCGTGAACACCTGCCGCTTCGCCGCGCTGCAGATCAACCAGCCGGAAGGGCGCGGCTTCGACGCCACGATCACCCTGCACGGCATGACCCAGCGAGGCGAGCAGATCACCGACTTCGGTACTGCCGGCGAGTGGCGGGTCCCGGAGACGCCCGGTCCCCGCCTGCTCGTGCCGGACCTGGACTTCACCGGCGACGGGCTGCGCATGGAGGTGTCGAACTACAAGGGCGCCGACGTGGCCTTCCGCCTCCTGCCGACCGACTTCCCCGCGCCGCTGCCCGTCGTCATGGCGCGCACCGCCGGCATCGGCGACCACATGTCCGGCTTCGACCTGACCAGGGTCTCCGCCCAGGTCGCCGGCGAGGTCGGGCAGGTCCCGCGGATGGGGGTACGCGGCGGCATCGTCGACCTCGAGTACATGGACCGCATCTCCAGCGGCGGCGGCGACACCCTGCAGCCGCAGATCTGGCTCAACGACCGCGCGCCCGCCGACGTCCTGGACCGGGTCGCGGCGCAGGGCCTCGTGGTCATGTCAGACCAGCGGCTCGGGCCGCGCCGCGCCGCGCTGGACGAGCAGGGGCCGGCGGTCGCGCTGCGCTTCCACGAGTTCGCCGCGGGGCTCGCGGTCCTGCTCGCCGGCGGCGCCCTGTGGCTCGTCGCCGCCCTGGACCGGCAGCGCCGCCGGGGCGAGCTGCGGGCGCTGCGGGCGCAGGGGGTGGCCCGCCGCGACGCGTCCGCCAACGGATACCTGGCACTCGTCGGCACCGCGGCGGTCATCGGACCGTTCGCCGCTCTGGCAAGCTGGCTCCTGGTGCGCGAACATCTTCCGGTGTTCACCGACGACCCCGGCACCTTCCCGGTGCCGATCTGGCCGTCGCCGCTCCCGGTCGCCGCCGCCTGGGCGGTGGCCGTCCTCGCCCTCACCGGTGTGGTGCTCCTCGCCGGTGCCCGACTCCGTGCCGCGACCAGACAGCGATAGAGGGGACTGCTCATGAACGGGTTGGCGGTGGCCTGCCGGCGGGTCGTGCACATCTACCGGGCCGAGGCGGGCGACGTCGTGGCCCTGGCCGGCGTCGACCTGTCGATCGGCCCGGGGGAGACCCTGGCCCTGGTCGGGCCGTCCGGCTCCGGCAAGTCGACGCTCATCGCGCTGCTGGCCGGGCTCATGCGACCCTCCGCGGGCAGGGTGAACATCGGCACCTACGACATGGGCAAGCTCTCCGACGGTGAGATCGCCCGCCTGCGCGGCACCGAGATCGGCGTCGTGCTGCAGGGCGCGGCCCGCAACCTGCTGCCGTACGCGACGCTGCACCGCAACATCTGGCTCGCCCAGCGGCGCGCCGCCCGCACCGAGGGCATCAAGCTCGACGACCCGGACCGCATCCTCGACCTCGTCGGCCTGCCCGGCCTCGGCCGCGCCCGCATCGACGAGCTCGCGCCCGGTGCCCGCCAGCGCGCCGCGCTCGCCGTCGGCATCGCCGCTGGGCCCGGCCTGCTGCTCGTCGACGAGCCGACCAGCCAGCTCGACACCGCCGGCCGCGACGAGGTCCTCGAGGCCCTCGAGACCGTCAACCAGGAGCGCAACACCACCATCGTCGTGGTCACCCACGACGGTGACGTCGGCACGCGCCTCGGCCGGGCCGTGACCATCCGCGACGGCCGGGTCGGCGCTGAAGGCCGCGACGGGCAGGACTTCGCCGTCGTCGCCGGGGACGGCACCGTCCAGCTGCCGCCGGAGGTGCTTGGCGACTTCCCGCCCGGCACCCTCTTCACCGTCGAGCACATCGACGGCGCCGTCACGCTGGTGGCGGGTGGATCCGACCGGTCACTTGCGGCAGATCACCTGGGGCACGTGCAAAACTAGCTCCATGAGCGACCCAAGGCAGACCCAGTCGATCTTCACCCGCGGGGCGGTGGACCTCGGCGCCCTGGCCCGGAGCAATCAGGCCGCAGCGCAGCGATCTGCCCAACCAGCTGCCGCGCCGAGCTCGGCGTTCGTGTTCGACGTCACCGAGACCAGCTTCCAGGACACGGTCCTGCAGCGTTCGGTCACCACCCCGGTCGTCCTCGACTTCTTCGTCCAGGGCAGCCAGCCGCACCAGCAGTTCTCGCCGCTGCTGGAGAAGCTGGCCGCCGACGGCGGGGGCGCCTGGCTGCTGGGCCGCGTCGACATCGAGGCCAACCCGCGGCTCGCCCAGATGTTCCGCATCCAGGGCATCCCGTTCGTCGTCGCGATCGTCGGCGGGCAGCCCGTCGACGCGTTCAACCAGATGCTGCCCGAGACCCACCTGCGCCAGTGGATCGACGCGGTCCTCAAGGCCGCCGGCGTCGAGGTGCAGCGCGGCGAGGACCCGCGGCTGCTCGCCGCCGACGACGCCCTCATGGATGGTGACCTCGACACCGCCGAGCAGGCGTACCGCAACATCCTCGCCGACACGCCGGCCGACCCGGTCGCCGAGTCCGGGCTCGCCCAGGTCGCACTGCTGCGCCGCACCAGCGGGCTTGACCCCGCGGCGGTGCTCGCGGCGGCCCAGGAGGCCGCCGACGACCTGCCCGCCCAGCTGCTCGCCGCCGACATCGAGGTGCTGACCGGTCAGGCCGAGGCCGCCTACCGTCGCCTCATCGACCTTGTCCGCCGCACCCCCGGCGACGAACGCGAGACGGTGCGCAAGCACCTCGTCTCGCTGTTCACCGTCGCGGGGCCCGACGACCCCGCGGTCGCCAAGGCCCGCCGGGCGCTGGCGAGCGCGCTGTTCTGAGCCGGGGCGGGATGCGCCGGATCGCCGTCGTCGACGCACCGAGCAACCTGGGGTTGCGGCCACCGACCGCAACCTCGGTCCCCGGCTGCGCGAAAGCCCCCGGCGCGCTGCGCGACAGCGGTCTGCTGGCCCGGCTGGGCGCCCGCGACGCGGGGTGCATCACCCCGCCGCGGTATGACCCGGCCGGCTGGCAGCCCGGCGACGGCGTCGCCCAGGCCGACGAGATCGCAATCTTCGTCCGGCGGCTGGCCGACCGGATCGGCGCGATCCTCGCCTCCGGCGACTTCCCGGTCGTCCTCGGCGGCGACTGCTCGATCCTGCTCGGCGCCGGCCTGGCGATGCGGCGGCACTCCGCCGACCTCGCCGGCCGGGTCGGCCTCGTCTACGTCGACGGCCACTCCGACTTCCGCCACGAGGGCAACGCCTCCTACGTCGGCGCGGCGGCGGGCGAGGCCCTCGCCCTGGCCACCGGCCGCGGGCAGAGCAACCTCGCCTCCATCGAGCAGCGCCGCCCCTACTTCCGCGACGTCGACGTGGTCCTGCTCGGCATCCGCACCCACGACGAGTACCGCCTGGATCTGCAGGCCGCGGGGATCGTCGCGCGCGCGGTGCCGGAGCTGCGCTCGCACGGCGCCGCCCGCTCCGCCCAGTGGGCCCGCGACCAGCTGCGCGACTGCGCCGGCTTCTGGGTCCACGTCGACGTCGATGTGCTCGACCCGGCGGTCATGCCGGCGGTCGACGCGCCGGACGTCGGCGGGATCGCCTACCGGGAGCTGGAGATCCTGCTCAGTGGCCTGGTCTCGGACCCGCGCTGCGTCGGCGTGCAGGTCACCGTCTTCGACCCGGACTACGACCCCGACGGCCAGTACGCGCGCGAGGTCACCGACGTCCTGGCCGCCGGCCTGGAGCCGCTGGTCACGTCGGCCGCCCTCGCCGCCACCGACATCACCCCGGTGGTGTCCGGCCCGCCGCTGCAGGCCCCCGCCGCCGTGCCCTTCGAGCCGGCTGTCGCGGAGGTGCCCGAGCCGGTCGTGCCGGAGCCAGTCGTGCCAGAGCCAGTCGTGCTTGAGCCGGTCGTGGCCGAGGCGGTCGTGGCCGAGCCGGTCGTGGCCGAGCCGGCTGTCGCGGAGGTGCTGGAGCCGGACGACGTGCCTATCGAGGACGTGACCGGCGCGGAGGTTGCCGATCCGCCGGGTGAGTCCTCACTCGAGCCGATGGACGATCCGGTGGCGGCGCCGGTGGACGAGCTCGCGGGGGACCTTGCGGCGGAGGACACGCCCGGCCCCGACGTGTCGCCCGTCCCCGGGGCGGAGCTGCCGGAGGCGCCGACCGGCACCGAGCCGTCAGGTGAGGCTGCCGCCGGCGGTGAGGCTTCCGCCGGCGTCGAGGAGGAGCCCGGTGACGCGGGGCTCGATCTGCCGCCGGTCTCGTGGGTCGACGTGCGGACCGGCGCGGTGGTCGACCTGGCCGCCGACCGGGGGCTCGGCCGGGAGGTCGCGGGCCGGGGCGAGGCGCCGAGGCTTCCGGCGTACAGTCGCGGCGCTGTGATCGGAATCACCACCCGGAAGCCGATCGATGTCGATGCTGCCGCGGAGGCCGGCGTCGCGGACGGCGGCTGGGTCACCGTCGGTAGTGGCGGTGTCGCGCCGGACCAGGGGGACAAACCGGAGGAGCCGCCGCCTCATGGGGACCAGGCGGCGGATGGGTCCGGTGCGCCGGTGGGCGAGGACAGTGCCGACCAGGGTGGCGGGGCGCCGCTGTTCGGGCGGCCCGGGCGGAAGGGGCGCCGGGCGCCGCGACTCGCGCTGACGCTCGCGCCCATCTCGGCGCCGCCGGCGTCCGGGCGGCTGGCCCGCCGGGCCGATCCGCACGAGGACGAGACACCGGCCCCGGAAGGCGTCGTGCCGTTCGTGCCGGCGCAGAGCAGGACGCCCGTCGAGCCGCCCGAGTCGCCGTTGACGGATGTGGTGCCTGCTGCCCGTACACCTGACGACGAGCGGACCCCGAAGCAGCGGTGACGGCGCAGCCCGGCCGGAGCGGGGCTGCGCCGTGGACCGTCAGCCGATGGTCTGGAAGAACTTCCCGGCGATCGGCACTGCGGCCGCCGTGCTGGCACCGCCGTTCTCCACGAAGACGCAGAAGGCGATGTCGCCGCGGTACCCCATGAACCAGGAGTGCGTGTGCGCCGGGTCGTTGTCGTACTCGGCGGTGCCGGTCTTGCCGCGCAGGTCGCCCGGGAGGTTCTTGAGCTGGTCGGCGGTGCCGGCGGTGACGACCTCGCGCATCATCTGCCGCAGCGAGTCCAGCGCCGCCTGGTCGAGCTGCGGGCCGTCGGCGGCCGGGTTCTTCGGCGCGGGGTCGAGCACCAGCTGCGGCTGCTTCCACTGGCCGCGGGCGATCGCGGCGGCGGCGCCGGCCAGGGCGACCGGCGAGGACAGCGTGGTGCCCTGCCCGAACGCGGCGGCGGCCTGCTCGGACTTGGAGCCGTTGGCGGAGACCTTGCCGGTGAACACGTCGACGCCGAGGTCCCACGGAATGCCGATGCCGACGGTCTGCGCGGTCTTGGCCAGGCCGTCGGGCGCGAGCTGCGGCGCGAGGGAGGCGAACGCCGTGTTGCACGACTTGGCGAAGTCGACCCGGAAGGGCACGTTGCCGAGCTCCATGTCGTGGGAGTTCCTGAACGTGCGGCCGTCGACGGTGAGGTTCTTCGGGCAGGCGACCGTGGTCTCGCCGGTCAGGCCCTTGTTGAGCACGCCGAGCGCGGTGATCGTCTTGAACGTCGAGCCGGGCGGGGTCTGGCCGACGAGCGCGAAGTTGTTGCCGGCGGCGCCGGGACCGTTGGCGACCGCGACGAGCGCGTTGTCGCTGATGCGGATCGCGACCAGCGCGGAGCGGCGGGTGTCGAGGGCGAGGGCCGCCTCGGCCGCGTTCTGCATGTTCACATCGAGGGTGAGCTTGATCGCAGCGCCCGGTGCCGCCTCGGTGGTAAAGAGCTTCTTGTCCGGCGTGCCGGTCGGCATCGGCACCACGACCGAGACGCCCGGCTTGCCCTGCAGGTCGGCGTCGTACTTCTGCTGCAGACCCGACAGGCCGACGACATCGCCGATCTTGTACTTGCCGGGGTTCTTGTCCATGATCTCCTTGGTCACCTCGCCGGACGTGCCGATCAGGGCACGGGCGAACTGGGCCGAGGGGCCGAGGGTCTGCGTCGAGTTGCGGGTGACGACGCCCGGCGTCGAGTTGAGCTTGTTGGCGATCGTGTCGTAGACCTCCTTACGCAGCGTCACCACCTCGACGAACGCGTCGGGTTTGGCGTTCTTCACCCGGTTGGCCAGGTTGGACAGGTCGACCTGCACCTTGGCGGCGGTGAACGCGTCACCGAGGTTCTTCATCACGATGTTGATGTCGGTGACGGAGCGCGGCTGCACCCCGATGATCACCACGGGCTTGCTGCTCACGATCGGCTGGCCGGAGCCGTCGAGAATGCTGCCGCGGGGGCCTGCCGTCTTGCGTACCACGATCTTGTCGGTGGCATCGAGGGTCGGGTTGATGGTCTTGGCGCCCCACACGACGGTCCACTGCTTGTCGATGCGCCTGACGTTGACCGTGGTGTCGTACGCCCAGGTCGAGCCGGCGACCGGCCACGTGACCGTCACCACGGCGCTGGCCTCGTCCTTCTTGACCGCGGGGGCGCCCTTGATGGCCAGCTTGGGCGGGGTTGCCGCGAGGTCGCCGGCCACGGTCGTCCACAGCTTCTGCGCGGCCTCGCCGCTGAGCGCCTTGCCGTCCGTGCCCACGAACTTCATCCCGGCGATGTTGCCCTGCTCCCACGCGGCGAGGAACGTCTTCAGCGCGTCGTCCGGCGGCTTGCTGGAGCAGGCGGGCAGGGCGCCCAGCAGCGTCAGCCCGGCGAGGAGGGCGATCATGCGACGAAACGAAACGGCCATGTGGGCGATTCTGCGTCATGAAAGCCACCATCTGCACGCCCCAAGATCGGGTAAGTAGGACAATTGGTATGGGGACCCGCCAGTCGATCGGGTAACCGACGATGCCGAAGCGGCCGCCGGGGGTATGCGCCGATCAGAAATGTCGGGGGGACGTCTTAGGCTGTGCGGGACAACCCACAGCGTCGTGGGTGAGGGGAGAACAAACCGATGAACCGGCCCACGGCAACGGTGCGCACTGCGGTCGCCGAGCCAACGATCGAGGACGACGAGTTAACGCAGCCTGTGCCCAATGCCGAGTATCTCGTCGCCGAGGCGGTCGTCCTGGCCGCCGCGCAGGACGTCGATCCGGCACTGGTCGCGCACTACTGGCGCCTCGTCCCTGACGAGGAGCTCGCCAGCTGCCAGGTGTCGAAGATGGTCGCGGCCACCGGGTCGCACCTGGAGCTCGCCGGCCAGCGGGTCCCGGGGGAGCTGAAGCTGCGGCTGGGCCTGAGCGTCGCAGGCGGCACGTCGCTGGAGATCATCACCGACGACATGCCGTTCCTTGTCGACTCGGTCACCGGCGCGCTGTCGTCGCGCGATCTCGATGTGAACCTGCTGGTTCACCCGCTGGTTGTGGTGCGCCGCCAGCCGCTGGGTGCGCTGGAGGAGGTCCGGGT
>NZ_JBFAIC010000107.1:0-24664 GCF_040654515.1 Dactylosporangium sp. NPDC050688 | reverse complement strand
CTCGGGCTGCCCTCAGCTTCACCACCCTGCTACGACAGGACAGCGGTGCAGGTCTCTCACCTCCACACGATCAACAAGCGCCTCACGGCGCACGACGAATAGGACGTACAGGCGTCGCAGCGTGATGGTGTCGATGTGGAAGAAGTCGGCGGCCAGCAGCCCGGACGCCTGCGCGCGCAGAAACGTCCGCCAACTCGTATCGATCTCACGCGGGGCAGGGCCGGTCCTCGATCGGGCGAGGATGCGGCGGATGGTGCCGGCGCCGACGCGGTGGCCGAGGCCGACGAGTTCGCCTTGGATGCGTCGATGTCCCCAGCCGGGGTTCTCCCTGGCGAGGCGCAGGATCAGGTCGCGGACGTCGTCGCTGATCGGTGGTCGTCCGGGTCGGTTCGGGTAGGTCCAGTGCCGGCGGACCAGCCGGCGGTGCCAGGCCAGCAGGGTGGCCGGGGTGACGATCCGATGCTGCCACAGTTCCCGCGGCAGCGCCCGGACCAGCGCGGACAACACCGCTCGCTCCGGCCACGACAGACGCGGCCGGCCGATCTGGCGTCGCAGCACGGCAACCTCGTGGCGTAGCACCAGCAACTCGGCGACCAGCGCGGACTCGCTCCGCGTGGCCTGCGGCAACCAGCCGAACACCCGCACCGTGCTCCACGACCATGAGGACCACTTCGACCGGCACCGGCCGCACCAGAGCCTGGATCAGCATCCACCCGACTACGACCCCGGCGCGGTCATCGCGATCGACAAGCCGATCCACCGGCGACGGGTTCTCGGCGGCACGATCAACGAATACCGCCGAGCCGCATGATCCACTCGCAAATCCCCAGCTCACAAGCATGAACACAGTTTTGGCACGGTACAGGTCCTGAAGCCGTACATTGCGACCTTGAAGGGATCGATCTGGTCCGCGCTGGTGTCGCCTTCGAGGACAAACCGGAACCATGCACGCAGCGCCGCCTCGCCGAGCTCGCAGCCCTTGAGTCTACTGAACACTTACTGCCCCGAACCCGGCGATGTCCAGATCCAAGGCGCTCACTCCCGGGATTCTTGCCGACCGGCTCGCACGAGCGGCCCGGCTGCGACAGCGGCCAGAACCAGGACCACCAGCAGCTGAATGCCCTCGTGCCCGAAGCCGCCGTGGCCGAGCAGGAGCGCGGTGGTCAGCGGGGCCAGCACGAAGTTGTTGCCGGCGTGCGCCAGGCAGGCCGGCCAGATGCTGCGGCTGCGGGCCCGCAGCCAGGCCAGGATGATCTCCTGGCACATGATCCACGCCGTCCAGCCGACCAGGCCCAGGGCCAGATGCCGGAACTCGGCGTAGCCGAGCAGCGCGAGCGGATAGTGCCAGACCGCCGCGATCAGGCCCGCTGACAACGCGGCACGGCGAGGGCGGCCGGGGCAGATGCGCAGGAGCAGATAGCCGGTCCAGCCGAACTCCTCGCCCCAGAGGGCGAGGGTGACGATCGGCGCTACCGCGCAGAGCAGCAGCGGCACTGCCCAGACCGGCACGCCGGGAAGCAGGTCCGCCATCGGACGGACGGACGGCTCCCATCGCCCGGATGCCGCGGCGACGGTGACCACCGCGACGGCGACGCCAAGTGGGCCCAGCCATGCCAGCAGGTAGTACCGCCAGGCGGCGCGCAACCGCAGGCGGGAGCCGGCGTCCGCGAAACCTTCGCGGGTGACCCAGCGCCGGACCACCAGCGCCGCGGCCGCCGGCGCGAACGCGACCGGCACCTGCACCAGCGGGTTCACCAGCGACCAGCCGAGCAGCAGGCGGGCCACCGCTTCCCAGCCCCAGGCAACACCGAACGAAATCAGCAGAAATGCCGCCAGACCCCGCTTCCTCGCTCGGTCCCCGACGCTCGTCGCTCGGGCATCGATCATGGTGGTCGGCTCCCGTCGGTCAGGCCGCGCGCTCAGCACGGTGTGGAGGCTTTCGCGTGCGGATGCCGGCCGCTGCTGCCGCCACGGTGAGCAGCAGGCAGGTGAAGCCGATGCCGAGCAGCGGGAGCCATGGGATGGTGATGGGCACCGCGAACCCGGCCAGGTCGGCCGTGATGGCGCGGCGGACGAGCCAGCCCAGCAGTACGGTGGTGACGCCGCCCAGCAGCAGGCCGGTGCCGCAGACCAGGGCGGCCTGCCAGACGGCGGCTCGCCGGACCTGGTCGGGGGTCGCGCCCAGGAACTGGATCAGGTTGCGTTGCCGGCGCCGGTGGGAGGCGCTGATGAGGGTCGCGTTGACGATCGCGATGGCGGCGTAGACGCCGGCCGGTCCGAGCAGGATGGTGAGGCCGAGGTTGTTGGCCCGGCGGGTCTGCGCCGTGGTGGCGTCGATCCAGTCGCCGGAGTCGAGGATGCGGCTGTTGGTACCGGCGAGCGTTTGCCGGAGGGAGTCTCGCGCCGCGGCGGCGTCGGTGCGCGGGACGACGAAGACGGTCCCGGTCGCGCGGCCGGTGGCGGGTGGCAGCAGGTCGAAGGGGATGACAAGGTCGCCGTACAGGTCGGGTGCGTCGGGGATGACGGCGACGACGCGCAGCGGGATCCGGTCGCCGTCGATCCAGACCACGAGGGTGCCGCCCAGGCCGATGCCGGCGTCGGTGACCCACGTGGTGGTGACCGCGACGCTGCGTCCGTGGAAGTCGTCGAGGGTGCCGCGAGTGGCGGTCAGGCTGCGGGCGGCGACGGCGGTGGCGGGGTCGATGATCTCGACCTGGTCGCGCTCGCCGGGGCGGCCGTTGTCGTCGCGTTGGAGCATGACCTGCCGGCGTGCGTCGGCGATCGCGACGGCCGTGTCGGATGCGACCGACGCAGCCGCAGCCGGGCTGCCCGCCTCGACGACGAGCGGCGCGTGCAGCCGGGCCCGATCCTGCGCGGTCGTCCAGTCGGCGGTGAAGCTGAGGGCCAGCAGCAGCGACCCGGCGATGGCGGAGATGGCCATGACCGGGGCGGCGACGGCGGCGGTGGCGCGGGTGGCGGCGCGCACCTCGTCGCGGGCCATCCGGGCCGTCACGTCCCGGCTGATGAACGGGCGGGCCAGCAGGGCGGCGAGCCGCGGGATGACGGCGGGGCCGATGCTCATCAGGCCGATCATGACCACCTCCGGCAGCAGGATGGAGGCGATCAGCGCGAACAGCGGAGGCAGGCCGGCGGCGACGATGACGGTGGCCACCAGGCCGCCGAAGCACAGCGTCGCGACGGCGAACTGGACGATGCTGGGCCGGGTTCGCTCGACCGCGGCCTCCCGCAGGGCGGCGCCGGGCGTGATCCGGGCGGCCCGCCGCGAGGATCGCCAGACCCCGAGGAACGCGACCACCGCGCCGGTGGGCGCGGCGACCGCCCAGGCGATCCATGGGCTCGGGGGCTGCAGGTCGAGCGTGGTGATCCCGATGGCCCGCACCAGCCACAGCACAGCCGAGGCCAGCGCCGTGCCGAGCAGGCCACCCACGGTGGTGGCCGCGGCCGCGACGACGAGGGACTCGCCCAGCAGCAGCCGGCGCACCTGCCGTGGCGTCGCGCCGACCAGGCGCAGCAGGCCGAGCTCACGCCGGCGGCCGGCCACGACGAAGCCGAACGTGCTGCCGACCACGAAGAGGGCCATGAACGCCGAGATCGCCGACATCATCCCGAACATCGCGGCCAGGTCGTCGAGTTGTGCCCGCTGATCGGCGGTGACGCCGGGCCGGCTGCCGGTGGCGTCGACGCTGCCGATGAGCGTCACGGTGACGGCGATCAGGACGACGCCGAACAGCAACGCGACGAAGGCGCCCAGGTAGCCGCGCCATGAGCTGTGCACGGTCTGCCTGGCCAGGGTCAGCATCGTCGGGGCGCGCATCATCGCTCCAGGTCGTTCATCGTCGCGGCGATCTGACCGGCGTCAGCGCGCGCGAGGTGACCGACGACCTGCCCGTCGGCGAGGAACAGCACACCGTCCGCGTACGAGGCGGCCAGCGGATCGTGGGTCACCATGACGACGCTCTGGCCGCCGTCGGCCAGCGACCGCAGCAGTTCGAGCACATCGCGTCCGGTACCGCGATCCAGCGCGCCGGTGGGTTCGTCGGCGAACAGCACGTCGGGCCGGCCGTGCAGCGCTCGGGCGATCGCGACCCGCTGCTGCTGGCCGCCGGACAGCTCCGACGGCCGGCGCCGGGCGTGCTCGGCCAGGCCGACGTGGGTCAGGGCGCTCCGCACGGTGGCCGGGTCGACCCGGCGTCCGGCCAGGCGGGCGGGCAGCGCGACGTTGTCGAACGCGGTGAGGGCGTCGAGCAGGTTGTAGGACTGGAAGACGAACGCCATCGACGTACGCCGGAAGCGGGTCAGCTCGGTCTCGTTCAGCTGGTCCAGCCGGGTGTCGCCGACGGTTACCCGCCCGCCGGTCGGCCGGTCGAGGCCGGCGGCGAGTTGGAGCAGCGTCGACTTGCCGGAGCCGGACGGTCCCATGATCGCGGTGAACGTGCCGCGCTGGAACACGTGGGTCACGCCGCGCAGCGCGTGCACCGAGCCGGCGCGCGAGCGGTAGGTGCGGGTCAGACCGTCGAGCGTGACGGCCGCCGAGGATGGATGATGCATGCCCTCAGTGCACCCGCGGACGCGTGCTGCCACACGGGCTTGGACGCGACTTCGGGGGTAGCGCGCACGCTACCCCCCGCGGCCGAGGTGATCCGTACGATTGGCCCATGAGCGACGCCTGGACTGCTGTGCGCGGGCGCCCCGCACGGTTCCTGGCGTCGGCGTGGCCGTGGCGCTCTCTGGCGTACGTGGGCAGCACCGTGCCCGTCGGCCTCGGCTGGCTGATCCTCCTGCTGGTGGTCCTCAGTGTGGGCGTGGCCACGATCGTGGTCGTGGCGGGACTGTTCGTGCTCGCCGGCGTTGCGACGCTCGTCCGCCTCGCCGCCGCGGGTGAGCGTCGCCGGCTCCGGCTGGTCTTCCCCGGGCGGCCGGCGGACCGGCGACATGTGCTGCCCGATCGGGAACGGGGCCGCGCATCGTGGCCCGAGGCGGGCGTCACGATCCTGCTGGCGACGGTGTTCTGGCTCGTGGACGCCGCGGTGGTGGTGATGCTGTCGGCTCCGGCCGTGCTGATCCTCGCTCCGGTGCTGGTCCGTTACGACGGTGTCGAGGTCGCCGGGTGGCGGATCGACAATACCGGGGAGGCGTGGGCCGCGGTGGCCGCCGGCCTCGGCACGCTGGTCCTGCTGGCATACGCGGTCACCGCAGTGGCCTGTGGCCAGGCGGCGTTGGTGCGGCACCTGCTGGACCCGCCCGAGGCACGGCTGGCCGAGGCGGTCCAGCAGCTGCGCCGCTCCAGAAGCGGGCTGGTCGACGCATTCGAGACCGAACGCCGCCGCATCGAGCGCGATCTGCACGACGGCGTCCAGCAGCGTCTCGTCGCGCTGACCATGACACTGGGCAGCGCCGAGCTGGACCTGCCCGACGGCCCCGGCCTCGACCTCGTCCGCGAGGCACACCACCAGGCCGAGCAGGCCCTCGCCGACCTGCGCACCACGATCCGGGGCATCCACCCCCAGGTGCTGACCGACCACGGCCTCGCCGCGGCCGTCCACGAGATCGCCGGCCGGTCACCCGTACCGGTCCACCTCGATCTCGCCCTGAACGGCAGGCTGCCGCCCGCCGTCGAGGCAGCGGCCTACTTCTTCGTCAGCGAAAACCTCACCAACATCGCCCGCCACGCCCGGGCCCGATCGGCACAGGTCCACGCGTGGACCGACGACGACGCACTGATCGTCTCGGTCGTCGACGACGGCGTCGGCGGCGCCGACCCGCAGGCCGGCACCGGCCTCGCCGGACTGCGCGCCCGCCTCGACGCCCTCGACGGCGACCTGCACATCACCAGCCCCGCCGGCGGCCCGACCCAGGTGAGGATGACGTGCCCGATCCGCTGACACCGCACCAGCAGGCGCTGCGGATCGTAGTCGCCGAGGACGCGGCCCTGCTCCGGGAAGGGCTGGTGCGGATCCTGGAACGCGCCGGGCACGAGGTCGTCGCGGCCGTCGCCGATGCGCAGGCCCTGCTCACGTACGCGGGCAACTGCCGCCCCGACCTCGTCGTCACCGACATCCGCATGCCACCCACCCACACCGACGAGGGACTGCGCGCGGCGGCGACGATCCGGGCCGCGCATCCCGGCATCGCGATCATGTTGCTGTCGGCCTACGTCGCCGACGCCTACGTCGGGGAGCTGCTCGACTCGACCCCCGGCGGCGGCATCGGCTACCTGCTCAAGGACCGGGTCGGTCACGTCCGCGACTTCCTCGACAGCGTCGACCGCGTCGCGGCGGGCGGCACGGTCGTCGACGCCGAGGTTGTCCGCCAACTCGTCAGTCTCCGGCACGCCGACGGTCCACTCGCGGGCCTCACCGAACGCGAGCGCGAGGTGCTCGCGCTCATGGCCGAAGGCCACACCAACCACGCGATCGCCGGCAAGCTGTTCGTGAGCGAGGCGGCGGTTCGCAAGCACATCGGCAACATCTTCGCCAAGCTGCCGCTCGACCCGCATTCGGACCGCCGGGTCTCGGCCGTGCTCACCTACCTGCGCGGCTGACCGAGCGCCACATCGCGCGGCCTACTGGAAACGAATCAAGGCGGCCTTCTTTCATGTCGACCTCCCCTTTGTGGCGATCCAAGTATGCACCGCGCTACCCGCCCCCGCCGAGGGCGCGGCTCGACTGACGTCCGTAATCGAAAGACCCGGCTGCACGTCCAGGTAGCGCACGTCCAGGTAGCCGTGCGGCCGCACGGGCGGCGACAGCGTGCTGAGGTGGTACTCCAGGTCTGCCACGGTCGATGGCGCCTCCAGCACCCTTTGATCCAGTTTGCGAACGTCATGTCGACCGGGGCGTTGTACCTGCCAAGAATGCCATCCGGGCAGCTCAGGCGGCGTGCTCGTATTGGTAAAGGACGCCACCGAGGTGGTCACGCCGGTGGATGTTCAGCCCGACGAGTTGGTCCGGGTCGGTGATCGGTTCGGGCAGCGGCTTCAGCGGCCGGACATTCGCGATCCCCTGATGCGGTCGGTGTAGGTTGTAGAACCGCTTATGCTCCCGCAGCGCATGCACAGATGCCGCTGGTTCCAGATCAACGTGCAGTCCAGCAGTTCGCGGCGGCAGGTCCGCACCCAGCGTTCGATGATCGCGTTCATGCGGGGCACCTGTGAACTGATCAGTCGTTTGAGGATCCGGCGGATGGCGGAGGCACCCACGCGGTGGCCGAGGCCGAGCAGTTCTCCTTGGATGCGTTGGCAGCCCCAGCCTGGGTTGTCTCGGGCCGTCTGCTCGACCAGGGCGGCGAGGACCGGGTCGATCGGTGGGCGTCCCTGTCGGTGGAGATATGTCCAGTGGCGGGCGACCAGCCGCTGATGCCACCGCATGATTGTGGTCGGGGTGACGAGCCGATGCGCGCTCGCTCGCGATAGGAGCCTGATTAGGGCGGCGAGCACTGCCCGGTCGGCCGAGTCGAGCCGCGGCTTCGGGTTCTGCCGTCGCAGGACCGCGTTTTTTCGTGGCGAAGGACCAAGATCTCCACATCTTTGGCCGCGCCGGTGCGGGCGAGGAGCGCAAGCCAGCCGGCGATACCGCAGAACACGAGGTAGATCAGACGCAGCGGCATGCGTCATGATGATGCCCGACGGCATGGCCGAACGCTGCATCTGCCCATGTCAACCACGGTGACGGGCTTTGGAACCCCGACGGGTCCGTAGGTGACACTCCGGGCAGACGCTCGCCAAGATCTTCACAAACCAGATCACCAACTGGAACGATCCGGCCATCACCGCCGACAATGGCGGGCGGAAGCTGCCGTCGCCGGACATCATCCCGGTCGTGCACGCGGAGGGTTCCGGCGCGACCTGGCAGGTCACGGCATACCTGGCTAAACAGTTCCCGGCGGACTGGGGCGCCTACACCGGCCGCACGCCGACGGCGACCTCGTACTTCGCCCCGGTTGGGGGCCGGATGATCGCCCGGAACGGCTCCGACGGCGTCATGAACGCCGCCACCGCTGCCTCGGCCAACGGCGCGATCGGCTACAACGAATACTCCTACGCCCTGGCGGCGAACTACCCCGTCGCGAATCTGCAGAACGCGGCCGGCTCCTTCGTCGCGCCGACAGCCGACAACGTCACGACCGCGCTGACCCACGCGATAGTCGACAACAACCGGGCCTCGCCGACCTACCTCGTGGCCAACCTGACCAACGTCTACATCGCGCCGGAGCGCAACGCATACCCGCTGTCGTCGTACTCGTACGTTATCCTGCCGACCGGCACAGACAGCCAGGACGCTCGGATGACCACCGCCAAGCGCCAGACGCTCGCCGATTTCCTCGCGTACGGTCTCTGCGCCGGCCAGACCGGCCTCGGAGCGCTCGGTTACGCGCCGCTGCCGGCGAACCTCGTCCAGGCCGGATTCGAACAGATCCGCAACCTGCGGGCCGCCGATCCGGGTGTCGACCTGACCAACGCCTCGTCCTGCGACGCAGGCGGCCCGAGGACAGCCGGCGTGCCGGCGGACAGCGACAACCAGACCGACCCCCTACCAGGGCAGCGTGGCACTGCAGGTGGCGGGCGGCACCGAGGTACACCTGCGGCAGGTCGATCCCGCTGCGCCCAGTGGCCACCCCGCGCAGGCCACCGACCCGACCGGACACCGCCACGCCTGGGTCTTCACCGGCGATCTCACCGGCATCAGCGTCTCCGACACCCGACCCGGCCAGCCCGGCTGGACACTCACCGGCCAGGCAACCGACTTCGTCGCCGGCGCAACCACCGTCTCCAGCGTCCACCTCGACTGGACACCGGCGCTCGTGGCCGCCACGAGCGACGCCGAGGGCACGCCCGTCGCCGGACCTGCGATCGCGCCGCGCATGCAGGTGCCCACCAGCAGCGGACTCGCCGAACCGGGAGCCACGCTCGCCAGCACACCCGCCGGCAGCGGCCTCGGCACCCAGAACGTGTCGGCAGCGATGGCGCTATGGATTCCGGACACCGCACTCACGGGTATCTACACAAGCACGCTGACGCTCACGCTGATCAGCCCGTAACCGTCGGGGCATCGGCCCAGGCGCCTGGTCTGATCCAACTCTGTCGATGTCGGCCTGTGGCCCGGCCCGCCCCGCTACGGTCAGTGTTGGCGGCAGGGTCTCACGGCGCTGACGCATACGGACTCTCCAGCAAACGACGTACGGCGCACGCTATGGACCCGCGACATGGAACACATCCGTCAACCGGACGACGATGCGTGACGCCCCGGCAGACGTATCGGCAGCGGTGTCGCGCTGGCTGCAACCGCGTCTGGATGCCCGCGCCCTGCCGTGGTGGCAGTCCGTCCCGCTCATCCTGATCGCCGCTTCGGGGGTTCCACTGGTGCTCGGGATTCCTGCCGCGATCGCATCGCGTCCTGGGACCCAGCCGTAGGCGTTCCTCGTCCGGTCCGGGCGATTCGTCGTTCCGGTGGTGCCGAGGGTCCGGATTGTCGTCACGGTCAGGTAGGCCAGTCGCAGCAGCACGATCGATCATCATGTCGCGGCGATCGGCAGCCGTACAGAGGCTGACTCAAGCGACCGCTGTCGACATCCAGTACCTCCGCTCCACCAGGGCGGATGGGGTTTTCGGCAAAGGCGAGGCGACCCGGGGGCCTGCGAGCGGACGGGCACGGCGCTGGCGCTCACGCTTGCCTGATCGCGGACGTCAGGGCCGGGTCGGAGCAAAACGCTCGACAACCGGCTCGCTGTCTAGGCCGCAGTGTGCGAGTGCCTCCGCGATGCGCAGGTGCAGCCGTGGCGCGCGTAGCGGCGGTATTGCCGTGACGATCGACTCGCGTACGAGCTCATGGACGAAGTGGTCGGAGCGCGGGTCGCCTGGGGTGGGCTCGATCAGGCCGAGGGCCTGGTCTTCCACGCAGTGCATCCGGCCTGCGCGGCGACGACCAGTGATCGGCGGCGCGCGGGACGGCGCGGAGGCTTCCGCGGCCCGTGGCCCGGTATGTCGCATCGGACACCGTGCCGAGCAAGGGAATAGCCCTTGCGTGGGGCGGGTTCTGCGCAGCGTGACTACATTCGGCATCATCGGGGCGGGACACATCGGCAGCGCGGTCGCCCGGGCGGTGATCGCGCTCGGCCATGACGTCGTGATCGCGAACTCCCGCGGACCCGAGACCCTGTCCGCCCTTGTCGAGGACCTGGGGCCGGCCGCGCGGGCGGCGAGCGCGGCCGAGGCGGGTGCGGCGCGTGACGTGGTCGTCGTCACGATCCCGTTCGGCCGGTACCGCGAGGTTCCGATCGAGCCGCTCGCCGGCAAGATCGTGCTCGACACCAACAACTACTACTGGGAGCGCGACGGCCGGTTCCCCGAACTCGACCGCGGTGAGGCCACCACCTCCGGGCTCCTGCAGGCCCACCTGACCGGAGCGAAGGTGGTCAAGGCGTTCAACCACATCACCGCAGCCGGCATCAACGCCGACGGCTCACCGGCGGGCACGCCCGGCCGGCGCGCGCTGGCCGTGTCGTCGGACTATCCGGAGGCCGTCGCGTTCGTCGTCGACCTCTACGACAAGATCGGGTTCGACGCCGTCGACGTCAGTCCGCTGAGCGAGTCGTGGCGGGTCGAACGCGACCGGCCGGCCTACGTCATCCGCCAGGACAAGGCCGAACTCGAGGCGAACCTCGCGAAAGCGCCGCGCACCGTCTGACCCGCCCGGCCCGCGGGCCAGGCAGGCAGGACCAGACCGCTCGCATGGGCGGAAACCCGGATCAGCGCCGTTCCAGTCACTGGAACCATGACGCACCACCGAATCAACGGGCCCGGCGTGATCGACGCCGGGCCCCAGACACCAGGCGAGCGGATCAGCGCCGCCTCCCTCGCCGAATGATCGGCGAACAGCTGATCAACCATCGCAGCATGCAGGACCCGGCGGCAGACAGTCTCGACACGCGCCCCCGGCGCCCGCTGATCAGGGCCCCAGGCGCGTCACCGCCGTCGACACCGCACCCGCGCTGCTCGCCTGCTGACCGCAGTAGCCGGTAGCCGCACGGTCCGCCCTGGCCGCCCTCGCGGTGCTCTACCCCGACCGCCACCGCCGCCGACGAGATCGACGTCCTCGCCGCCGAACACGCTCGTGGCGCACTTAAAGATCAAGCTGAGACCACACACGCCGCCCAGCCAGCAGCTGCCTGTCAAAGGGCAGGCCCGGCTAAAGCCGCAGTTGGGTGGTTCGGGCCAGTGTCGACTCCGGAGGCTCGCCGGCCGTCAGGTCTATGTCTTCGGTGATCCGCCCGTCGGCGAGGCGGAGCAGTCGGTCGCAGCGGGCCGCGATGTGATGCTCGTGGGTCGCCTGTCATCCCGCGTGCTTCGCGCAGGTCGAGCAGCAGGTCGAGGATCTGCGTGCCGTTGGCGGAGTCGAGGTTGCCGGTCGGCTCGTCTGCGAGCAGTAGTCTCGGCTCGCCGATGAGCGCGCGTGCGATCGCCACCCGCTGCTGCTGGCCGCCGGACAGCTGAGCCGGCAGCGCTCGCTCCCGCCTGGCGAGGCCGACCGCGTCAAGTAGGTCCCGTGCGCGTGCGCGCTTGTCGAAGCCGACCCGGAAGGGCAGGACCGGCGCGATGACGTTGTCCGGGCCGTCAGGGCGGGCAGTAGATGGTACCGCTGGAAAAGGAATCCGACCGCCCAGCGATACTCGCTCAGCTGCTTGCGCCGCAGCGCCGTCACCTCGACCCCGTCGACCACGATCGTGCCGTTGTCCGGTGCCTCGATGGCGCCGATGAGGTGCAGCAGTGTCGATTTGCCGGACCCGCTCGGCCCGGTGATCGCGGTGCAGCTCCCGCCGGCGATGTCCACGGTGAGGTCGTCGGCCGCGACGATCTCCTGGGCGCCGGCGTGGAACCGCTTCGTGAGTCCGGAGATGGTCAGTGCGGCACCTGTCGGCATCGGTCACTCCTCGGCGAGCAGTCGGGCGGTCGGGATGCGCCGGACGAGCAGGGCAGGCACGAGCGCGGCGGCGGTGGCCGACAGCGCGCCGGCCACGATGGCGGCGACCGCGGTGACGACGAGGCCGGTGGTGATGTCGCCGACCAGCCAGGCGGCCCCGACGAGACCTAGGCCGGCGCCGAACGCGCCGCCGAGCACGCCGATGCCGAAGCCTTCGGCGGCGATCAGGCGCGCCAGCGCTGCGGCGGTCCAGCCGAGCGCGCGCAGTGTCGCCAGCTCGGCGGCGCGGTCGCGGATGTTGAGGTACAGGACGTCGGCGACGGCGAACGCGCCCAGCAGTACCGTCGCCACCACGGCGACCGTGTCGACCGTCCGGACCTGCAGCGACACCGCGTCGCCGAGCAGCGTTCCGACGATCGCGCCGTGGAAGGCGAACGTGACCGCGCCCAGCAGCGTGGCCGCGGTGGTACCGACCGCCAGTGCCGATGCCCCGAGCAGCGTTCGCCCCGGCACTCTGAGCAGGTTTGCCAGCCCGAGCATGAGCGGACCGCGTGGACTTCCGGTCCGGCGGAGCAGTGCCACGGCGGGACGCAGCCCGCGGGCCGGCCGCATCCGTGCCGCGTTCGCCGCCGGCACGGCGCCGGCGAGCAGCGCAAGCGCGAGCGCGATCGGCACGGCGAGCAGCGCCTGCGACCACGTCACGCGGATGTCGAGCAGCAGCCCGAGTGGCGCGGCCAGCAACACGGTGCCTGCCCCGGCGACCAGGCCGATTGCGGCGACCTCGCCGAGCACTGCGGCGAAGACCTGGCGGGCCGGCCAGCCAAGTGCGGTGAGCGTGGACAGTTCGGCGCGCCGGTCGCGGACCCCGGCGGCGACCGCGTTGGTCAGAAACAGCGCGCACACGACCAGTACCAGTGCGAACAACACGACGCTTTTGCGGTCGACGGCGCTGACGATGGCCGCGGCGACGCCCTTGTGCGTCCAGAGCTCGGTGACCCGCAGTTCGGGTCGTTGGTACCTGCCTGCGGCCAGCGTCACCGTCTGCGGCGCCGGCGACGACCCGTAGGCGATGTCTACATCGAGCCCGGTCGCTGCGGCAATCTGCTCTGCGACGATCCGGACCCGCTCGCGGGAGGTCGGCGTGAAGCCCTGCACCCCGGCGACCCGCACGCGAACCGCGCTGATCGGAGCGTCCTTGTTGGGTGCGTCGGTTTCCCGCAGGGTCTCGGTCAGCGCCTCCAGCGTGGTGAGCAGCATCGGCGGAGAGGAGAGGTAGCCGGCCGGGCTGCCGTTGGGTCGCAGTGCCTGGTCGCCGAGCAGGTCGCGGGTGCGCTGGTCGGCGCCGACCGCCTCGGGCGCCTGGTAGGTCTCCATCGACACGCGACTGAGCGGGTCGAACGTGGCGAGCTTGCGCGGGTCGAACGTTCCCACGACCTCGGTGCTGTGGAAGACGGTCGAGGTGTTGTTCCAGTTGACCTGGCCGATCTCCCGGAACGCGGTGTCGTCGATCTGCCACGGCACGGCGAGTCCGCGCACCTCCGGCGTCCGCCACGCATCCGGGTCGGCGTCGATGGTCTCGGCGATCAGCGTGCCGTCTGCAGCGGTGCGGTACCGCACGCCACCGACCTGCATGAACTGGATGAGGTCCGGCTGGTAGCCAGGCTTGGCGAGCGTGTCCGCGAATGCCTGCTCGGCGGTGAAGCTGCGGGTGGCCAACTGCTGGCCGTGCAGGCCGTCGAGCATCGCGAGCGCGTCCTGGGCCGACGTCCCCGGCGGCGGTCGGTCGAGCGCCGTCCGGGTCATCGTGACGATCGCGCTGTTGTCCGGGTACGCCCGGTCGGCCGCGATGACCGGCAGGATCCTGTTGATGCTGTCGGACCGCGTCCGGTCGGTGCTGTCGAGATACCGGCCGCCGGTGAGTGCCTGGCGCAGCCCGACGAGCCGCTCCTCGGCGATGGGGTCGACGCCGGCGACGAGGAGCGGCACGTGCCAGGTGAGGCGGGCGACCGCTCGGTCGGAGGCCGGCGACGGAGGGTGCTGCTCGAACCGGCCGTCCCGGGTCAGTTGCAGGACCTGCATGTCGGTGTAGTCGCGGTCGGTCATCAGGTCGGACATGGTCGCCCGGGCCAGCCAGGCGCAGAGCGGCGCGCCGTCCTCCAGCACCGCGAAGCCGCCGCACAGCTGATCGACGGGAAGTACCTCGCCGCCGGTGAACCGGACCGTCGTCCCGCGGTTCTCAAGCACGGGCCAGGAGATCTCGTGCCTGGTGACGTAGACGTACAGCGGGCGGGCGGTCACGGTGGAAAGCCCTCGGTCGGCGAGAAACGTGCGGTCGAGGCGGATCACCTGCCGGTCGAGGCTCTTGTCGACCAGGTCGGTGATGTCGACGTCGACGGTGATCCCCGCGTTGGCGTAGCCGGCCATCGCGATCGGCGCCGCGACGTCTACTCCGGGCACCGCGGCGACCTTATCGACGTCGTCGAACGTGAGTCCGCCGTAGATGCCGGACAGCGAGTTGGGCCGGATGAGGGCGCGTTCGTTCTCCAGCGCCGTCCGGGTGCCCTTGGGTCGGACCAGGATCTCGTAGGCGGTTTTGGCGCTGCCGTCGACCTTGCCGGTGACCTCCAGCCGCGCGGTGTCGGTGGCGCCGGTGAGCACGGTGAATCCGGTGGTCGCGGTGAGCACGCCCAGCAGGAGTGCCACCGACCTCGCCGCGCGCCCTCGCAGTGAAGCCCAGATGAAGGAGATCACGGCACTACTCTGTCGCAATACATTGTGACAATGCAAGAGGCGGGCACAGTCCGGGTATGCCGATCCACGACGCGGTGCTCTCCATGTTGTCCACGGGGCGCCGTTGCATTGAGCGTTGGCAAGATCGAGGCAGACTTGAGCGGTGAAGTCTTCGACCCGACCTGACCTGTGGCTGCCTCCGAAGTCGGCGTTCGCCGGGTTCCGGTTCCCAGCCGAGGTGATCGTCGTCGCGGTGCGCTGGTATCTGCGGTTCAACCTGTCCTACCGCGACGTTGAGGAGTTGCTGGTTGAACGCGGTGTCGAGGTCGACCACGTCACTGTCTTCCGGTGGGTACAGCGGTTCACGCCACTGCTCGCCGACGCCGCCCGGTTCTGCCGGCACGCACCAGGCGACAGGTGGCACGTCGACGGGACGTACGTCAAAGTCAACGGAGTCTGGCGATACGTGTGCCGAGCGGTCGACCAGCACGGCCAGGTCATCGACGTGCTGGTCTCGGCCCGCCGTGACGCCGACGCGGCCCGGCGGTTCTTCCGACGAGCGCTGTCGACGTTGAAGGTGACACCCAGCGAGGTGGTCACCGACGCCGCCGCGGTCTACCCCGCCGTCCTCGACGAGCTGATCCCGTCCGCGTGGCACCACGTCGAGCGGTACGCCAACAATCCGATCGAGGCTGATCACAGTCGGCTGAAGCACCGGTTGAGACCGATGCGCGGACTACGAACGGACACGACAGCGCAGGTGATCATCGCCGGCCACGCCTTCATGCAGAACCTTCGACGCGGACACTACGAACTCGCCGTTGACGCCCCGCCCGCTCTGCGGGTCGCCGGTGCGTTCGCCGAACTCGCCCGGGCGATCTGACCGCGGACCCGACACGGGTTCAACGCGTCCACCGATCCCACAACGCAACGGCGCCTGGACGGCTGGTAGTGGCGTACGTCCTGCAGCCAGCGCAGGTACCGCTCGATATCCACCCGGACCGCTGCGAGTGGATCGAGGTCATGGTCGGCGCACCAGCGCAGGAAGACCCGTAGGTCCGACTCGCTGTGCAGTCGGGTCTGACCGCGGTAGCGGCCGAGGTACGCGGCGGTCGCCGCACGAAGTACGAGCTCGTTGGGGGATCCGCCGCTGGCGGCTGGAACGGTGATGGCAGCCATACATCACCGTGCGTCACCCGCAACGATGAACACCAGTGCGCTCGCCGCGGCAGATGCGGAAGCCAAGATCGGTTGCGGTCGTATGCTGCCACGACCGCACCGTTCCGTTCGCCTTCGGCCATAGGCCGCATCGCCGGACATGAAAGCGCGTTGCGCTGTCGGGATCGAGCTGCGGCAGAATCTGGGCCGAAGCTCCCTGGTCAGCACCGGGCTCGTGCGGGCCGGCGAGATCCTCGACGGGGAGGCGCTGCGGGTGCTGACCTCGGCCGCCACGGGAGGGCGATGAAGTGGCATATGAGATGAGGTTCTACTGCCAGCAGCCGGACGCGGCGTCCGCGGTCGCGGTCGCGGTCGCGGTCGCGGCGATGGTGCAAGGTGGCGTGCTGGCGCGCTATCCGGGCGCGAGCTTCCGGCAGTACCCGCCGCAGGCCGGCATTCGTGAGTTCGACATCGATGCTTCCACCGGGGCTACGCTGTATGTATTCATTGATGTCGATGAAGCGAGAGTTGCCACGGCCACGGCCGACATGCCCGATGCTCCGGCCGGGTTGTCGGCCACGACGTCGATCGCAACGGTCGTCGCATCAGGCGCCGCCGACCCCGCGTTGCTGATGGCGTGCGCCACAACATTCGTGGTTGATCTCGACGCAGTGCTGTGGGACGAGATGGACGGGTTCGACGTCTCGCTCTCCTGATGCGTTGTTCCGTGCTCGTAGGTCGTCGGCAGGGACGCCGCAGCCTTGCCGAGGACATTCACCCGCGGTGACGAGGACCTGCCGACCGTCGTGCAACAACGGCGGCAGATGCGGATGCCGGTGGAGAAGGATGGGTCAGTGCGACGATGACCGCGGTCGGCGCGGTGAACTCCGGCGGCTGTGGGTCCACCCGCTAGGCCGTCACCAGTAGCGTGCCGAACTGCGGTACGTCAAGGCCCCTGAGGTCGGCGGGCTCATCGCTGGCGGCCGGACGGCCAGGGTCTCCAGCAGCCGCTGCATATCGGAGCCGACTGTCCTGCGGCTGGAGTGCAGGACTATGAAGCACGGTCACACGTTGCCAACCTCGACGAACAGGTCCGGCACTTCCTTCTCGAAGTCTCCGGCAAGCTCCACCAGCAGCGGCGTCGTGGTGTCGAAGTCGGAGCCGATAACGGTGTACGTCGCCGTGTCGGCGTCCGGCCAACCGAAGCCCTTCGGGGCGTACACGACGAACGCACTTCTCATCTCGGTCCGCGGCCTGTTGAAGGCATTCAGCTGGAGGAACTGGTCGATGCAGTCGCGGCTCGTGGACAACCGCAACCACATCTTGACTCCGAACATGTTGGGAACCCTCGCGTACCGGACCGACTTCTCGGCGCATACAGGCAGTTGCAGATGGGCCCAGTGCAGACTCGCTGACAGGGACGACCCGTCATGTCCGGGGTAGGCCCGTGCGTCCTTCGCCCGAACGAGCCGCGCCCCGACAGCTATTGCGAGCAGCGTTATCGCCGTCACGGCAAGAACGACAACGATCTGCCTACGCCTGCAGGCCCTGAGAATCACCGTCAATCTCGAACCGTTCATGAGATGGTGTGGCCCCCGCCGGCGCCCGGCATCGCATAGTTGCGTGCCGTGCCGTGTTCGCACAATCTGTGGCACTCGTGCGGAACCGTGACCCTCATCACCTCAGCTGCTCCCCGTCGGCGGAGTGCCACGCGTTGGTCGCAATGACACGTTGAGCCGGTGACTTTGCTGTGCTGTCCACGTTTGGTGCGACATGACCGAAACCTGCATCTTCATCCGCAAGTCGTCGGCACCGGAACCGAGGTCTGATTGAGCTGCTGCCCTCATTGTCCGTCGCGGCCCTGGCCCATCCACCAACGAAGCTGTCGTCACGGCAGCGGGGACTCGTGCACCGCTGCCACCAGCGGTGCGCCAGTTCCGGCTTGCCTACTCCACCGAGACCGGCAACCGCCTGGCAGCCGACCAGCGCAGCGCCGAGGCTGGCTATCTACCCCCGCCAAGATCACGTGCTCGCTCATCGGCTGTCCGGCCGCCCACACCACCAACACGTTGCTACGTTCGGTGACGGACCGCAGGGGTACCTCCGCGCGGTGACGGCGGCAGAAGCGGATACTCCGACCACCTGCTCGAAGATCGATGATGGTCGGCCAACGGAAGCCAGGGTCTTAACATCGGGTGATGAAGGCGATCAGGACCGCGACACTTCGTTCCCGCGTCGAGGAGGTGTTCCGCCGTCACGGTGGCGGCTGGTACGTGATCAGTGCCGAACATCTGGTTCTGGTTGGTCCTGCGCTCACGGTCGAGAAGAGCGTCGAGATCCGGCGCAACGGCATGGCGACGGCCAGCCCTGACGGGAAGCTTCTCGCCGTTCCCGGCACTGACACCCTCACCGTCTACGACGACAGCGGCGATCAGGTCACCACCGTGGCACTGCGAGGCTGGCCCGACGACTCCAGCAGCGCGGTCACGTTCTCCACCGGCGGCAACTACCTGTTGGCAATCTGCGCCGGGGAAGTCCGGGGTACCGCCGAGATCCGCCGAATCGATGGCGCCGCCGGCTGGGCCACCACCGCGACGGCCACGCTGCCGGTGATCAACGACATCCATTCGGCCGTGTGGGCCCATCCGCACCGGTCCGCTTACCTCGGAGCATCGGCGCCGGCCAGGACGGGCAGTGGTCCTGGTGGGTCAGCGACGACGCAGCGCTGGCCACCACCGAGATCAAGGCCCTTAGAAATCGGGCCGTGTCCGGCATGGCCGCCAAGCGAGAGATGGCAATGAGCGTGCCCGGTGCCTACGGTGAGGAGATCGCCTGGCACGATCTGCCCAGCGGAAACGTCGTCCGAAGCATCGACGCCGCTGCCCTCGTCGGCGACGACGACGGCGTCCAGCACACCGTCGACCTGGGCGATGGATGCCTGCTTGTCGTCACCGGGGAAGGCCACGTCCTCAGGGTCGAGCAGTCCGACGGGCGACCGATCATCGCGGCTCGCATGCCCGCCACCGACGCCTCGTCCCCGTACGGATGGGCCGGCGCAACCATTGCCACCGCCAACGACCTGCTGCTGTGGGACCATGACGGCGGCATCGCCCTGGCCAGCCTCACCGGCCAAGCCGAAGACAACGCCGTCGATGCTTGAACCATCTCATCGCGGCATGAGCGCGCACCCCGACGCTCTACATTGACGATCATGGACTATCGCTTCTTCCGGCGTCGGGCCCGCAGCGGATGATCGGCATCGGCGTCGAAGCCAAGCTGGACCGGCGCACCTGGGTGTCAGCGAGCCGGTCGTCACCGTCCATATACGCTCCCCCCGCCGTCACGCTCACGCATCGGCCGGTACCAGGGTCCGCATAGCCGCACCGGCGAGTATGTCGCCTGCGGTGACCGCGGTGGTGACGCCCGGCGTGTCCGGCATCTGCGGCTCGGTGCTCCACTCAGCGGCAACGGCCGCGGTCTCCAGCGTGGCGACGTCGTCCCGGGCGATCATCGCGCGGGCGAGCGCGAGCAGCACACCCTCCTGCGTGCCCTGGTGCCGGTCGGCCATGGCCGCCACCTCCGCCGTGACCGGTCCGGCCGTCTCCGGGAACAGCGCCGCCAGCGCCGCCATCACCAGCCGGGCCGCCTCGGGCTCCCGCGGCCACCGGGTCAGCAGCCGCGGCAGCTCGGCACCCACGGCCGACCGCACCTGCGCCGTCCACGGCTGCGGCACAGGTTGCCGTCCAGTGGCCACGGCCCGCTCGGCAGAGCCGACGAGGCTGCTCTCCCAACGCGACGCCGCCCACAGCAGGTCCAGCCACAGCTCGTGGCGGCGGCCGACCGCGACGGTGTCGCTCATGATCAGCCGGGCAAGAAACCGCATCGCCGGCGCGGACGCCGAATAGCAAGTCCCCTGGTGGAACAACTCGTCGCCGATCAACTCCCGGAGAATGCCCGGCCAGTCGTCCGGCACCGAGGCAAACCTGCGGATCAGGCCCGGCACGTCGCCCGCCGGTCCGTACGCGTGCTCCAGCTCCGTCCACGGCACGTCGTCGAGGTCGTGGAGGTCGACCGTCGTCCCGGCCGGTGCGGGGCAGCGCATCGACAACCGTTTCGAGCGCGGCGGGACCACCGGCAACTGTCCGGTGCCCGGCCGGGCCCCGATGCGGCGCAGCAAGATCGGGTGCGCCGGCACGGCGTCGAGCCGGCCAGCGTCGCACGGCCCGCTGCCCGCCCACCAGCCCTCATGCTGCCGGGCCAGCCGCCGGGCCAGCCGCCCGGCCGCGGCGATGCTGGCGAACCCGGCCGCATCCATCGCGTACGGGCCGGCGTCGACCGCCTCGACGAGCCACCGCTGCTGCTGCGGCCGACCGGCGACGATCGCGAACCCGGCCGCGGACAGCGCCTGCGCCAGCCCGGCCGCGACGGCCTCGCTGAGCACCACGAACCGGTGCTGACCGGCCATCGCCGACCACCCCGCCATCTGCTGCATCCCTTCGCCGGTACACGATGGTGGTCATCATGGTGCAGAACCTCGGCCGGGTGTTCAACGAAGTGCCGGACCTCTACGACCGGTCCCGCCCGGCTGCCCCAACACATTACTCGCCGACCTCGCCGCGATCACCGGCCTGGACGCCCGGTCGGCGGTGATCGAGGTGGGGTGCGCCACGGGTCAAGCGACCCGACCGCTACGCCTCCAATCCGCTCACCTCGCTGTCCGACCCTGACGAGCATGGCCCACTCCGCCAAAATCACGTGCACGCAATTCGGCAGAGTCGCGAGTCGTGGTCAGGTTCCGGAGGCCTGTAGGCGCAGAGGATGGAGTTTGGGGTGGCGGTCGAGGTTCTTGCGGGCGCGACCGACGTGCTGCCGTAGCGCTCAGTCGAACTCGCGGGACACAATGTGCACCCGGCCGGCGGCGTGATCGGCGCGGACGGTGTCCAACGCCAGGCCGTCCAACTCGGCCGCCTGATCTGCCTCGTGTGGCTCGAGCATTTGCAGCGCGACGTGCGGCGACTCGGGACCCAGCGGAACATCGTTGGCCAGCACCGCTTCCAGCAGAGCTTGCGCGGCGGACCGCGCCCCTTCGTCGACTGCCATGTGGACCATCAGGTGTTCGTTGCCCGACGCGACCCACCGCGCGTGCGAGATCCACACGGTCCGTACCTGCGGGTGCACCAGGACCCGTGCCGCGAACGCGCCTCGCAGCGCCACGGCGACCGGGTGCGTCGACCGCGTCAGACGCAGCGTCTGCTCCCCCTGGGTGCGCATCCCCCGCCCGCGCAGCGTCGCGGCCACGAGCGGCAGCGGGACCTTCGCCCACTCCTGAACGGCGAACACGACGAGGGTTCCGACGCCCGTGTGCTGGGAGATGTCGAGCAGCCGCAGCGCGTCGCAGAGCATCGACCCGGCAGCGTCGGGCAGCCACCGCTCGCAGGAGTCCTCGCTGGTGTAGCCGGGCAGCACCGGACGGTGTCGTCGACGCCAATGAACATGACCGAACCCTGCTCGTCGAACGGCACGTAGACGCCACCGTCGACGAGTGCGGCGAGGAGGGCGTCGGCCTCATCGACGGCCCGGCCGCGCTCGAGGACGGCGGCGAGGGCATCGTTGGGACCGGGCATCGGAGGATGCCTAGCGCATCGGCCCGCCGCCCGCGCGAAGCAGCAGCTGTCCCGCTACTACGGCTTGAACTGTGCCGACGTCGGTGCGAAGCCGGTGGGTGCCCCAGAACTCCGCACAACCCAGATCAGGTGCGCTGTAATCGGCACTAGTACTCCAGCCGCACTTTCGTATCTGACATCCTTGCTGGTGGGAGGCTGTTTCGTTGCCGGATGTGGGCATGTCTGCAGTGTGGATCATCCTATGTAGACTGTCGCGTTGTGTCGATCGATGCAGTTCCAGGCTGGCTGTCGGCGTTCGATGATCTGATGGCGAGGGTGGCGCCCAGGTTCGGGCGGGTGGAGCCACGTCGGCAGGCTCGCAGCTATCTGTTGGGCCTGCTGTCGCCGTTGGCGGACAAGAACGGCTGGACTCTGGCTGAGGCGGCGGGTGACCGGACGCCGGACAGGATGCAGCGCCTGCTCAACCGGGCTCAGTGGGATGCGGATGCGTTGCGGGACGACCTGTATGACTTCGCTGCTGAGCATGTCGGTGATCCCGATGGGGTGCTCATCGTGGATGAGACCGGATTCTTGAAGAAGGGTGTCAAGTCCGCCGGCGTGCAGCGGCAGTACTCCGGCACCGCGGGTCGGGTCGAGAACTGCCAGCTCGGGGTGTTTCTGGCCTACTCGAGTCCGCGTGGGCGGGTGTTGCTGGACCGGGAGCTGTATCTGCCCCGGACCTGGTGCGATGACCTGGCACGGCGGCGGGAGGCGGGGATCGGTGACGCGGTGCGCTTCGCGACCAAACCCGCGCTCGGTCTGCAGATGCTCGCCCGCGCGGTGGACGGCGGCCTGCCAGCGAAGTGGGTGACCGGCGACGAGGCCTACGGCAAGGATGGCAAGTTCCGGCTGTGGCTGCAGCAACGGCGCATCAGCTATGTCCTGGCCGTGGCCAGCAACCAGAAGATTCCGACCGAGCGCGGCAGCGCCCGCGCTGACGCCTTGGCCGCCGCCGCTCCGGCGCTCGCCTGGAAGCGACGCAGCTGCGGTGACGGCGTGAAAGGCCCGCGCGTCTATGACTGGGCGGTTGCCACGCTGCCCGACACCGGCACCGCCGAGCACGGCCGCACCCGCTGGCTGCTGGTCCGCCGCAACATCGCCAAACCGAACGAACTGGCGTACTACCTGTGCTACGGCCCGGACGGCACCAGCGACGAGGAACTGATCCGGGTCGCCGGGACCCGCTGGGCGATCGAGGAATGCTTCCAGACATCGAAGCACGAAACCGGTCTCGACCACTACCAGGTCCGCCGCTACGACGCCTGGTACCGCCACATAACTCTGGTTATGGTGGCCCACGCGTTCCTCGCCGTCACCGCCGCAACTGCTGAAAAGGGGGCCCTGCAAGGGATCGGGACGGCCTCATCCCCCTCACCCTCGGCGAGGTCCGACGTCTCCTGGCACACCTGATCACCATCATCCGACCCGTTGATCATATCGATCGATGGTCACGATGGCGCCGCCGCCACCAGTTCAGGGCCCGAACCAGCCACTACCAGCGAAGACTCCGACTCTATGAAGTGCGGCTGGAGTACTAGCGTGCGCAGGCCGCGAACCAGCGATCAAAACGCAGCAACAGAGCGTGACGGTCGGCGGCGAGTCTCAGTGCTCGATCGGCGGCAAGACAGGAAGCATCGGCGTCGCCGGGGCGCGTCGCTCACTGTGACGACCACGGTGCCGACGCCGCGCACGATCGGCGGCAGAAGCGCTGCGCCGCGAGGCGCCTTGTTGTATCCCCAGCGCAGCTGGGAGGAACTCGGAGGGAGGTTCCTGGGTCTGATGGCTTACCTGGATCCGAAAGGTGAAGGGGACCAGAGCATGCCAGGAAAGCGGTGGCCGTGCCCAGGCGTACGGGTGCGGGGTGCCGCGGGACCCGCGGAATATGGTGAAAGCTGGATTGCTTGAAGCCCAATCTCCAGTCGGTGCAAGCCGCCACCCACCGGAAAGACGTCTGAACCGGTGCCGTGCCCTGTGTTGGTGTTCCGCTCAGCCGACGCAACCTCCGGAGCGCGGAGCGATGCCCAGTGAGGGCATTCAAGGAGATGAGTGGGCCGCCTACGTTCCGCTCGACACGTACAACAGGGACGAACGCGGGATCGCCTACGGGACGCGAGTCCTATGGCGACGGAGGTCTCGTAGTAGTCGGTGCGCCATGAGGTGCACTGCTGTATCGCCCGCGCAGCGGGCAGAGACGAGAGGAGTTGTCTCTGGATCTGATGGCTGACCCGGCCTCGAAAGGGTGACCGGGGAAAACAGCATGCCAGGAAACCGGTGGCTCACGCCCAGGCGTATGGGGTGGCGTGCCGGGGGATCCGCGCGATATGGCGAAAGCCTGATTGCCTGAAGCCTAGTCTCCAGGAGGTGGAATATGGCGCCTGCCGGAAAGATGCCTGAAACCGGTACCGACCCCTGCGGCGGGTTGGCGACTAGCCCGCTGCAATCCTCTGGGGTGTAGGAGCGATGCCCTGTCAGGGCATTTAAGGAGACGGACGGGACGCCTAAGTCGCGCTAGACACGTACAGCAGTTGTGAACATGGGATCGCCTAAGGGACGCGAGTCCTATGGTGACGGAGTGCCCGCAGTAATCGCCGGGGTAACGTCCGGCCAATCTGGAGACCGCTAATGACGGTCCACAGGGTGAAGGGGCACAGGCGACGAGCGAGAAGGAACCATGAGGGATGCGAAATGCAGAAAGCCGAAGTGGTACTTAACGTTCTCCGCGAGCGTGGCAGGAAGGGCCTGCCGTTCACGCAGCTCTACCGGCAGATGTTCAACAAGGATCTGTACCTGCTGGCCTACGGGAACGTCTACGCCAACCAGGGTGCGATGACGCCCGGGGCCAACGAGGAAACCGCCGACGGCATGTCCGAGGGCAAGATCGACCAGATCGTCGAGGCGATGCGGTGCGAGCGGTACCGGTTCTCTCCGGCCCGCCGTACTTATATCCCGAAGAAGAACGGGAAGCTACGTCCCCTCGGCCTGCCGTCATGGTCCGATAAACTGGTCGGTGAAGTGGTCCGCCTCCTACTGGAGGCGATTTACGAACCACGGTTCTCCGGCCGGTCGCACGGGTTCCGGAAAGGTGACTGGTCAGGTGCCCGGTCGGCGAGTCGGTTTGACTTGGGTCGATTGATGTCTGGATCATGGTGGGGTGTCTGGGACTCCGTCGGTCGAGCA
>NZ_JBFAIC010000106.1:0-25218 GCF_040654515.1 Dactylosporangium sp. NPDC050688 | reverse complement strand
CCACCCGCGGCCCCCATGCTCCCTGCGGTCGCACCTTCGAGACGGCCCGACTGCGAGATCGGGCGCTGCGCTTCCTGGCGCCGTCGTGGTCCGGCTCTCCATGAGGGCTGGACTTGGCGGGGGTTGCTGTGCTCACTCCGCGCCTGTGGCGCGGGGCGGGGGTTCCCACCCGTGGCCCCCATGCTCCCTGCGGTCGCACCTTCGAGACGGCCCGACTGCGAGATCGGGCGCTGCGCTTCCTGGCGCCGTCGTGGTCCGGCTCTCCATCGGGTTGGACTTGGGGTTGCTGTGCTCACTCCGCGCCTGCGGCGCGGGTGGTTTTCGCAACGCGGTGTCCTAGTGGGGTCAGGGGAACAGGGATCCACCGGGTTCCAGGGATCCACCGGGTTGTGCCGCGTCGGTGTGGCGGCTGTGGCAGCGGCCGGGCTCAACCTGGTCAAGGCCCTCACCACCGGCATGCCCGCGGTGCCGTCCAACCCGCCGCTGGCCGCGGCACCGACCGCCGGGGCCGCCGCCTCCGCGCTAACCGGCCCGCCGTGACCGTCCCACGGAAACTGGCCCGCGGTGACCGGCTCGCGGAAACCGGGCCGCGGAAACCGGGCCGCGGTCGCCGGTTGCCGCGGCTGGCGGCGACCCCCTCATGATCAAAGGACAGCCCTGGTCACCCGGGCGACCACCCCGCCCCTTCGATCAACGCCGTCATGATCCAAGTCGCCCCGCGGCCGTCCCCTCACCCGCTCGGCGCTGCCCGGCACAGCACCACTCCCCGAACCGGGCATGAACGCGGCCACGATCACCAGGCGGCCGTCGCCGGTTGCGGCGGCTGGCGGCGAGCCCCTCATGATCAAAGGACGGCCCTGGTCACCCGGGCGACCACCCCGCCCCTTCGATCAACGCCCTCATGATCCAAGTCGCCCCGCGGCCATCCCCTCACCCGCTCGGCGCTCCCCGGCACAGCACCACGCCCCGAACCGGGCGGGCACCAGTGCCCGGACCGCGATCTCCCCGGCCGCCGACCGCGGAGGCCGCCCAGCCGGAGCCCGTCCGATCAGCGGGCCCCGGGCAACGGGAGGGTCAGACCTCGTCGATCAGGTGGGCTACCGACGGGATGATGCGGGACGGGCGGGACGGGTACCGCTCCACGTCCGTCACCGTCGAGATGCCGCTCAGGACCAGGATGGTCTCCAGGCCCGCCTCCAGGCCGCACAGGACGTCGGTGTCCATGCGGTCGCCGATCATCGCGGTGGTCTCGGAGTGGGCGTCGATGCTGTTGAGCGCCGAGCGCATCATCATCGGGTTGGGCTTGCCGATGAAGTACGGCTCGATGCCCGTGGCCTTCGAGATGAGGGCGGCCACGGCGCCGCAGGCGGGCAGGGCGCCCTCGTTGGAGGGGCCGGTGGCGTCGGGGTTGGTGCAGATGAAGCGGGCGCCGTCGTTGATGAGGCGGATCGCCTGTGTTATGGCCTCGAAGCTGTACGTGCGGGTCTCGCCCAGCACGACGTAGTCGGGCTCGGTGTCGGTGAGGATGTAGCCGACCTCGTGCATGGCGGTGGTCAGGCCGGCCTCGCCGATGACGTACGCGGTGCCGCCGGGGCGCTGCGTGTCCAGGAACTGGGCGGTGGCCAGGGCCGAGGTCCAGATCGCGGACTCGGGCACGTCGAAGCCGATGCGCCGCAGGCGCGCCTGCAGGTCGCGGGCGGTATAGATGGAGTTGTTGGTCAGGATCAGGAACGGCTTGCCGGACGAGCGCAGCCGGTTGACGAACTCCGGTGCGCCGGGCACGGGCTCGCCCTCGTGCACGAGGACCCCGTCCATGTCGGTGAGCCAGGACTCGATGGGCTTGCGTTCTCTCACGCGTACATGCTCCCTCAGAAACATTTCGGGCCTATACGCGTTTCGGTGACACGCAGCAGTCGGCCGGGCAGAAGTCCCAGGTGGGGACGGTTCCGAGCGCGTGACGCACGTTACTGTGAGCTAGCACGCGCTCGTCGACGAGCTGTCGGATCATGGTCACGAAGCGGGGGTCGGTGCCCGGCGTGGCGGCGCGGGCGAAGATCAGGCCCAGCTTCGCGGCGGTGCTCCGGGCCTCGTTGTCGAGGTCCCAGATCACCTCCAGGTGGTCGGAGATGAAGCCGATCGGACTGACGACCACCTCCCGTACACCTGCTGCCGCCAGCGCCGCGAGATGGTCGTTGACGTCGGGCTCCAGCCACGGCACCTGCGGCGGGCCGGAGCGGCTCTGCCAGACCAGGTCCCAGTCGAGCTCCGGGGCGGCCGCGGCGGCGACCAGCCCGGCCGTCTCGAGCAGCTGCGCGCGGTACCGGCCGACGCCGCCGGGACCGGAGGCGTCGTTCATCGCGGTCGGGATGGAGTGGGCGGTGAACACGAGCCTGGCGCTGAGCCGGGACGGCAGCGATTCGAGGGCGGCGCGCACCGCGGCGGCGTGCGACTCGACGTACAGCGGATGATCGTGGAACTGACGGACCTTGTCGATGACCGGGGCGTCGGGCCCGACGGCCTCCCGGGCGCGGGCGATGTCGTCCTGGTACTGCCGGCACGAGGAATTCGACCCGAACGGGCTGGTCACGAACGCGAGCGCGTGCCGGACCCCGTCGTCGCGCATCTGGCGCACCGTGTCCTCCAGCAACGGGTGCCAGTTGCGGTTGCCCCAGTAGATCGGCAGGTCGAGGTGCGGGCGCAGCGCCTCCAGCAGGGCGCGGTTCTGCGCGTTGATCGGCGACACCCCGCCGAAGTGCCGGTAGTGCCCGGCGACCGCCTCCAGGCGCTCGGCGGGGATGCCCCGGCCGCGGGTCACGTTCTCCAGGAAGGGCAGGACGTCATCCTGCCCTTCCGGGCCGCCGAACGAGACGAGCAGGAACGCGTCATAAGCCACGCGTCCCATTGTTACAACAGGGTCAGGACGATCCGACCGCGTGGTACCCACCGTCGACGTGCACGATCTCGCCGGTCGTGGCCGGGAACCAGTCCGACAGCAGCGCGCAGCAGGCCTTCGCCGCCGCGACCTGGTCGTTGAGGTCCCACCCCAGCGGCGCGGTCTTCGCCCACGAATCCTCGAAGACAGCGAACCCCGGGATGGATTTCGCGGCCATGGTACGCAGTGGGCCTGCGGCCACCAGGTTCACCCGGATGCCCCGCGGGCCGAGGTCCCGGGCGAGGTAGCGGGAGGCGGACTCCAGGCCGGCCTTCGCCACGCCCATCCAGTCGTAGACCGGCCACGCCTTCGTGGCGTCGAAGTCGAGGCCGACGATCGAGCCGCCGGTGCCCATCAGCGGCAGGCAGGCCACCGCGAGCGACTTGTAGGAGAACGTCGACACGTGCAGCGCCGTCGCGACGTCCTCCCACGGCGCCTCCAGGAACCCGCCGCCGAGGCAGCTGGCCGGGGCGAACCCGATCGAGTGCAGCACCCCGTCGAGGCCGTCGACGTGCTCGCGTACCTTGTCCGCGAGGCCCGCCAGGTGCTCCGGGTTGGTGACGTCGAGCTCGATGACCGGCGCCTCCTTGGGCAGGCGCTTCGCGATCCGCTCGACGAGCGAGAGCCGGCCGAACCCGGTCAGCACGACGGTCGCGCCCTGCTCCTGGGCGAGCTTGGCGACGGAGAAGGCGATCGACTGGTCGGTGATGATCCCGGTGATCAGCAGCCGCTTGCCTTCGAGCAGTCCGCTCATGGTTCTCCTCAGTGTCCTAGCTGCTGGCGTTGTCAGTGACCTCAATGCCTCAGTGGGCGCAGTGCCCCCAGTGGGCTCAGCACCTCAGTGGGCTCGGTGCCTCAGTGGCCCATGCCGAGGCCGCCGTCGACGGGGATGACGGCGCCCGTGATGTACCCGGCGGCATCGCTCGCGAGCCAGGTCACCGCGCCGGCGACCTCCTCGGGCTGCGCCATCCGGCCGAGCGGGATGGCCTTCTTGTACTCCGCCTGCGTGGCCTCGGGCAGCACGGCGGTCATGTCCGTCTCGATGAACCCGGGCGCCACCACGTTCGCGGTGATGTTGCGGCTGCCGAGCTCCCGGGTGATCGACCGGGCCATGCCGACCAGACCCGCCTTGCTCGCGGCGTAGTTGACCTGGCCGGGTCCGCCGTACAGACCCACGACGGACGAGATGAAGATGATCCGCCCCCACCTGGCCCGCAGCATCTTGCTCGCGGCCCGCTTCGCGCAGCGGAACGACCCGGTCAGGTTCGTGTCCAGGACCCGGGTGAACTGGTCCTCGCTCATCCGCAGCAGCAGCGTGTCGTCGGTGATGCCGGCGTTGGCGACGAGCACCTCGACCGGGCCCAGCTCGGCCTCCACCGCCGTGAACGCGGCATCGACCGCGGCACTGTCGGTGATGTCACACTGCACGCCGAACAGCCCGTCGGGCGCGCCGGAACCCCGGTGGGTCACCGCGACCCTGTCGCCCTGCCCGGCGAAGGCCTGGGCGATTGCCAGCCCGATCCCTCGGTTACCGCCGGTGACCAGCACGGTCCTCGCCACGTTGCCGCCCTTCTGCGATCTGCGGTTAGCTGTACGGAGATTAGGTGTTACTGACGGGTACCCGCCAACTCGCCAGTCGGCTGATGTGTGCCCTGCGGGGTGGCGGTACCATGGCGGCGTCTGCACGTGCTTATTGCTGACCGCCCGGTGCGGCTGCTGCTCCCTGGAGGTGATCGCTGTGCGAAGTAGCGATCCTTCCAGTCGTGACCGGGTGTAGTCCTTCCCCCGATCACGGCTCCGCGTGTCTGTTCTCTGTTCTCCTCGAGACACACCGTTTGGGAGCACGTCATGAGCCGCTTCATCGCGCCCGTTGGATTTTTCCTGGCCGCCATGTGGGTCGCCGCCCTGTTCTACATGGTAGGCGCACACTGAGCCGAGTCTCTGGCGCTCTGACCACGAACGTCGGCGTCGGCATTGCGCCGGCATAGGTAGAGCGTCGGCACCGCCGGCACGCTGTGGCGCTTGATCCTGCCGGTTGATCCTGCCCGGTTGCGAAGTCGCGTCGTGGTCGCCCGGATGGCCGGGAGGTGACTTGGATCATCACGATGGCCCCACGGCGGGCGTCCCGCCGGGGCGCGGGTTGCGCGCCCCGGGCCGGGTTACGGGAGGCGGCTGCCCCACAGGAGGCTGAGGCCACCGGCGAACAGGGCGAGCAGGAAGCCGGCGCCGAGATACCACTGGGTGATCTCGCGGGGCTTGGTCTTGTAGCCGATGGAGCTGCCCATGTCGGTGTAGACCCGCTTGAGCTCTTCCTTGCTGGCGGCCTCGTAGAAGTAGCCCTTGGTGGTCTCGGCGACCTTCTGCAGCGAGGCGCGGTCGACCGGGACGCGCTGCGGGGTGTTGCCGATGCGGACCACGCCCTCGTCGGTGCCGAACGCGATCGTGGAGACGGGCACGTTGGCGGCGGTGGCGGCGGCGGAGGCGTCCTCCAGGGAGCGGCCGGCGGTGCGGAAGCCGTCGGAGAGCAGGACGATGCGGGCCGGGGGCGGGCCGGCGGCGCCGTCGGCGGGGACGGTCCGGATGGCGTCGAGGCTGGTGAAGACGGCCTCGCCGGTGGCGGTGGACTCCTGCAGGGTGAGGCCGTCGATCGCCTGGAGCACCGCGTTGCGTTCCTTCGTCGGGGAGACCAGGACGCTCGCGGACTTGGCGAAGGAGACCAGGCCGACGTTGAACGACGCCGGCAGCTGCTTGACGAAGTCGGTGGCCGCGGACTTGGCGGCGTCGATGCGGGTCGGCTGCACGTCGGTCGCCTGCATCGACAGGGACACGTCGATGGCGAGCATGATGGTGGCCCGCTCGAGGGGTTCCTTGGTGTCGACCGAGGGGCGGGCCATGCCGAAGCTGAGCACGAGCAGGCTCAGCAGGAACGCGGCGGCGCTGACGTGCCGGCGTACGCCGATGCCCTTGGGCACCAGGCTGCTGAGCAGGTCCACGTTGGTGAACTTGACGGCGAACGCCCGGCGGTGCAGCTGGCGCCAGACATACACGCCGATGACGGCGAAGACGGGCAGCAGCGACAGCAGCCACCACGGTGAAAGCAAACGGATCATCGGGTCGTCCCTCTCGTCCGGGCGTGCCGCTGGGCGGCGACGAACCGGACGATGTCGAGCAGCCAGTCGGAGTCGGTGCGCAGTCTCAGGTGTGCGGCGTTGGCGCCGCGCAGTGCCGAGGCTATCTCGGCGCGCTGCGCGGCGGCGGCGTGCGCGTAGCGGTGCCGCAGCTTCGGGTCGGCGGTCTGCACCTCGTGCATCCGGCCGGTCTCGGGGTCGACGAGGGCGATCACGCCGACGTTGGGCAGCTCCAGCTCGCGCGGGTCGACGACCTCCACGGCCAGCAGGTCGTGGCGGACGCCGAGCTTGCGCAGCGGGCGGGCCCACTGGGCGACGGGGGTCATGAAGTCCGAGATGACCACCGCCATGCCGCGGCGGCGCGGCGGCCGGTTGAGCATGTCGATGAGCGCGCCGAGGTCGGCGCGGCCCGGCTGGGCCGGCGTCGAGGCGATCGTGCGCAGCAGGCCCTGCGCGTCCTTGCGGCCGGGGCGGGCCGGTAGCCGCTGCAGCTCGCCGGCGGTGCCGAGGACGGCGCCGATGCGGTTGCCACCGCGCACGGTGAGGTGTGACACGGCCGCGGCCGCGGCGATCGCCAGGTCGCGTTTGAGGTACCGGGCGGTGCCGAAGTCGAGGCTCGCGGACAGGTCGACGGCGAGCCAGGTCTCCAGCTCCCGGTCGGCGACGGTCTGCCGGACGTGCGGCAGCGTGGTGCGGGCCGTGACGGGCCAGTCCATGCGCCGCACGTCGTCGCCGGGGCGGTACTCCCGCGACTCCCCGGCCTCGGTGCCCGGGCCCGGCAGCAGGCCCAGGTAGTCACCCTGCAGCAGACCGTCGAGCTTGCGGGTGACCAGCAGCTGCATGCGGTTGAGCACGACCTCGGCGCGGGCGTCGTCCGTGGCCATGGATCAGCGGCCCGGCCACGTGGTGATCGTGGTCGGCGGTGGGCCGGCGGTCCCCGGTCCCTGCGCGACGGCCTGCTGGCGCGGCGCGACGGTCGGCGGCGGCACCGCGGCGAGGACCCGCTTGACGATGTCGTCGGCCGGGATGTCGTCGGCGAGCGCGTCGTAGGACAGCACCAGCCGGTGCCGCAGGATGTCGGGCGCGATGTCCTGCACGTCCTGCGGCAGCGCGTAGTCGCGGCCGCGCAGCAGGGCCAGGGCCCGCGACGCGCGCACGATGCCGAGCGACGCGCGGGGGCTGGCACCGTACTGGATGAGCTGCGCGACGTCGGCGAGCCCGTGCTCGGCCGGGGCGCGGGTCGCCACCACCAGCCGCACGGCGTAGTCGACCAGCGCGTTGTGCACGAACACGTCGTCGGCCTTGTCCTGCAACGCCATCAGCTCGGTCGGCGTGAGCACGGCCACCGGCTCCGGGGTCTTCACGCTGACCCGGTAGACGATCTCGCGCTCCTCGCTGTCGGTGGGGTACCCCACCTGGATCTTCATCAGGAAGCGGTCGCGCTGCGCCTCGGGCAGCGGGTAGACACCCTCCTGCTCGATCGGGTTCTGCGTGGCCATGACCAGGAACGGCCGCGGCACGTCATAGGTCTCGCCGCCGACGGACACCTGCTGCTCGGCCATGACCTCCAGCAGCGCCGACTGCACCTTCGCGGGCGCGCGGTTGATCTCGTCGGCGAGCAGGAAGTTGACGAACACCGGGCCGAGCTCGACGTCGAACTTCTCGCTGGACTGCCGGTAGATCCTGGTGCCGACGATGTCGGCGGGCACGAGGTCGGGGGTGAACTGGATGCGCGAGAACGTGCCGCCGACGACCCGGGCGAGGGTCTCCACGGCGAGCGTCTTCGCCACGCCGGGCACACCCTCGAGCAGCACGTGGCCGCGCGCCAGCAACGAGACGAACATCCGCTCGATCATCCGGTCCTGGCCGACGATGACCCGCTTGACCTCGAACAGTGCGCGCTCCAGCACGGTCGCGTCCTGTGCGGGTGTCGAGACCTGCCCACCTGGTGGCGAGACGGGGTTGCTCGGCTGGGTCACCGGTCCTCCACTCATGCTGGCTATCAGAGCACTCCAAGCCTCGCACGCCGGACCAACCCAACGCGATCCGACGTCACTGGGAAGCTTCTGGGAGTCCTGGTCGCGACCGATTTTGACCGATTTTTCGGATAAGCGGCTAGTGATTCTTCGGGAATTTCGTTTCGGACACCTCGGGTGACTGGACATCACCCGTACCCGCGTGGGTACGATTCACCCCGTCGCCGGGCGGCTTCCCCCGTGGCCGCCCGGCGCTCACCCTCCTTCCCACTGCTGGCAGACTGGCCGCGTGGATCCCCTCATCTGCTCCGCCAAGGGTTGCCGTGCCCCGGCGACGTGGCAGCTGCGCTGGAACAATCCGAAGCTGCACACCCCAGAGCGCCGCAAGATCTGGCTCGCCTGCGACACCCACCGCACCACGCTCGGCGACTTCCTGACCGCACGCGGTTTCCTCCGCGACGTCATCCCCGTGGACCCGGCTACGCTCGAACAGTGATGGGTCCTGAGCGCAGCGGAGGTGCTCATCACCATGGGCACAGGGTCGGGTCACGGTGGCGCCGGAGCGCAGCGGAGGTGACGCCGTGACCGCGCCGCCCGCGACCGTCGTATGGCGGTCGATCTCGCCGAAGTACTTCTGGCTGCGCCTGGCCGTCCTCGCCGCCTGGACGCTGGTGTTCGCGGTCGCGGCGATCGTCGCGGCCGTTCTGGTCAGCGGATGGTTCCTCCTGGCGGCGTTCGCGGTGCTGGCACTGGGGGCCCTGCGCGCGGTGTTCGTCCGCCGCTCGGTGCGCGCCTGGGGATACGCCGAACGGGCCGAGGACCTGCTGGTCCGGCACGGGCTGCTGGTGCGGCGGCTGTCGATCGTGCCGTACGCACGGATGCAGTTCGTCGACGTCACCGCCGGCCCGCTCGAACGCGCCGCCGGCCTGGCCACCGTCACGCTGCACACCGCGGCGGCGGCCAGCGACGCCTCCGTCCCCGGGCTGGAGGCCGCCGAGGCGACCCGGCTGCGGGACCGCCTCGCCGCCCTCGGCGAGATCCGCGAAGAGGGCCTGTGAGGCAGCGACTCCACCCGCTGACCCCCTTGCTGAAGGGGGCCAAACTGGTGGCGTTCGCCGCCGTGGCCGTGTCCTGGCAGGGCCTGCGCGACCTCGGCCTGCTGCACTGGATCGCCGCGATGGCCGCGATCCTCGTCGCCGCCGTCGTCGTCTCCGCCGTGGTCTGGCTCGTCACCGGCTACGAGGTCGTCGGGCGTGAGCTGCGGGTGCACGAGGGGCTGATCTCCCGGCGTACCAGAACGATCCCGTTGGAACGGGTCCAGGCCATCGACGTCGTGCGGCCCCTCCTCGCCCGCGTCTTCGGCCTGGCCGAGCTGCGCCTGGAGGTGATCGGCGCGAGCAAGACCGAGGCGCCGCTGGCCTACCTGACCGTCGCCGGCGCGGCCAACCTGCGCTCCCACCTCATCGGCCTGTCCACGGGCGTGCCGCACGCCCCCGCCGCCGACGCCGACGTCGCCGGGGTCTTCACCGTCGTCAACCAGCGGCTGCTGCAGGCCCAGCTGCTCACCCCGCAGGCCATCGCGGTGCCCGTCGGCCTCGCCTTCGTCGCGTGGCAGGCGTCCCTCGACCCGACTTGGACGCTGATCGGCGCGGCCAGCACGATCACCGCGTTCCTCGGCGTGTTCCAGGTCCCGGTCCGCCGCGTCCTGGACGAGTGGGACTTCGCCATCGGCACCGACGCCGCCGCGCTGCGGGTGCGCCAGGGCCTGCTCAACAAGCGCAGCCAGACCGTCCCGCCGCGGCGGGTCCAGGGGCTGAAGGTGACCTGGCCGCTGCTGTGGCGCTCCCCCGGCTGGGCCCGCGCCCGCATCGACGTCGCCGGCTACGCGGGCAACGGCGAGGAGCAGCTGCGCGCCGGCACGCTGGTGCCGGTCGCCCCGTCCGCCAAGGCCCTCGCGGTCGCCGCCGGCATCCTCGGCACGGCCGTGCACGGCACCGTCACCGCACCCCCGCTCGACGCCGGCGCCCTGCCGGTGGCCGGGCCGCCCCGCCGCGCCCGCTGGCTCGCGCCGCTCGCCTGGTCGCGGATCGGTTTCGCGGTCACCGACGCGGTCGTCGCCGTCCGGGAGGGCGTCCTGACCCGCGAACTGGTCGCGGTGCCCCTGGTCCGGGTGCAGAGCGTCCGGGTGACGCAGGGGCCGCTGCAGCGCGCCCTGGATCTCGCCACGGTCCACGTCGACACGGCGGGCCGGCTGCACGCGGTCGGCCGGCACCGGGCCACCGCCGATGCGTACGCCCTCGCCGACCTCGTCGCCGCCCGCTCCCGCGCGGCCCGCCGCGCCGCCGCCCGCCCCAAGGTGTCGCTGCGCAAGCCCCCGCGCCCACTGAACCAGCCGCAAACCAACTCCTGACGTCCGCGGCGCGCCCAGGCGCTCAGCGCCCGCGGCCGGCATGCACCGCGGCGGTCAGACGGCCGCGGCCCGATGCGCGCCGCGGCGGTCAGGTCGAGGAGGCGGCGGCCAGGCGGGGCAGGACCTCGCCGATCGGCTCGCGGACGACCATGTCGGCGACGGCGTCGTACGGGGTCTGCGCCGCGTTCACGATGACCACCATCGCGCCGGCCTTGCGGGCGACGTCGACCAGGCCGGCCGCCGGGTGCACGGTCAGCGACGTGCCGACGGCCAGGAACACGTCGCAGCCCATGGCGGCCGTGGCGGCGGCCTCCAGCGTCGCCAGGTCCATCGCCTGGCCGAACGAGATCGTCGCCGACTTCAGCAGGCCGCCGCAGCTGAGGCAGGCCGGGTCGGGGTCGCCGGCGCTGACCCGGGCCAGGGTGTCGGGCATCGGGCGGCGCTCGGCGCAGCCGAGGCACTCGGTCTGCGACAGGGTGCCGTGCAGCTCGATGACCTTCGCCGGGTCGGCGCCGGCCTGCTGGTGCAGCCCGTCGATGTTCTGGGTGACCACGGCGGTGAGCTTGCCGGCGCGTTCCAGGTCGACGAGGGCGTGGTGGGCCGGGTTCGGCTCGGCGGTCCACGCGGGGTTGCGCAGCCGCTCCTGCCAGGCGCGGCGGCGGACCTGCGGGTCGGCGACGTAGTGCTCGATGGAGGACAGCTTCATCGCCTCGGGGTCGCGGGTCCAGACGCCGTCCGGGCCGCGGAAGTCGGGGATGCCGGAGTCGGTGGAGACGCCGGCGCCGGTGAGGGCGACCACCCCGCCGGCGTCGACCCAGGCCGCAAGGTCACGCATTCACCCGACTGTAGCTGCGGCGTTTTCGCCCCGAAACTCATTAGGGTGGTGGGTATGGGCTTCTCTGTGGACGCGGCACCCTGGGTGGGCGCACTTGCCCGGGTCGAGCTGACCGTCACCGATGCGGACACGGCGCAGTCGCTGGGCTCCGGTGACGTGCCGGTGCTGGGCACGCCGAAGCTGCTGGCACTGGCCGAGGCGGCGACGGTCGGCGCCCTGGCCCGGCGGCTGCCGCCGGGCTTGACGACGGTCGGCACGCGGGTCGAGCTGGAGCACCGGGCGGCGACCCCGATCGGGGGCCGGGTCACCGTCGAGGCGCGGCTGGCGAAGGCCGACGGCCGGAAGCTGGTGTTCGAGCTCGTCGCCCGGGACGGCCGCCAGGTCATCGCGGAGGGCCGGGTCGAGCGGATGATCGTGGACCGGCACCGCTTCCTCGAGAAGGCCCAGGAGCAGCCCCCGGCAGCGAGCTAGGGCCTGCGGCGAGCGACTCCCTCCGCGATCGCGCACCGCGACGACCGTGCACCGCGACGATCCAAGTCGCGTCCCGGCCGTCCGGGCGACCACGGCACGACTTCGATCAACCGAGAAAGGCCACCAACCGGGAAAGACCGAAGTAACGAAACGGCACTAGGCGGGGATCGTCGACACGTCCCGGTCGAAGTTGCGGTGCCGTGCCAGGGCCGCGAGCAGCCCCGGGATCGGGTTCGCGTCGAGGATCAGCGCCGGGTCCCGCAGATCCGACACGTCGGAGAGGTTCACCGGCACGCCCGCCCGGTGCAGCAGGTCGATGCCGGAGCCGGTCGCCGCGACCGCCTTGCCGTGCTTGTAGGCCTCCGCCGCGAAGCGCACCGCCCGGCCGTCGGCGGCGAGGGCCAGGGCACCGTCGGGGACGACGACCGCGTCGTACAGCACCGACGACACCGTGCCGATCGCCCGGGTGACCTCCATGGGCAGCCCGTCGTCGGCGGAGACCGTGCCGTCGACCGGGCCGAGCAGCTCGACGGTGATGCCCCGCGCGGTCAGGTCGTCGAAGAGCGCGGCGACCGGGCGGGCGGACACGCCGTCGCCCATGAGGACCGCGACCCGCCGGGTCGTGACGGGGCAGCGTTCAGACCCGGCCTGGCTGAGCGCGGCCGAGGCGCGCCCGTGGTTGGCCACGGACGGCACCGGCTCCTCGACGCCGATCCCGGCGGCCACCGCCACTGCGAGGTCGTGGTCGACGCGGTTGAGGTGCTCGACCATCCGTACCCGGACGGCCATCGTGGCGACCTTGCCCAGCTCGTAGTGGAACGCGTCGACGATGTGCGTCCGCTCCCACCTCGACATGCTGTTCCAGAACAGGGTGGCCTGGCTGTAGTGGTCGGCGAAGGTCTCGCTGCGCTTGCGCTCCTTCGGCCCGTCGACCAGCTCCGGGTAGTGCTCCGGGCCTGTGACGGGCGGGCTACCGCCGAGCGAGTTGGGCAGGTAGTTGGCCCGGCCGGTGGGCACCCGCTGCTGGTGGCAGCCGTCCTGCTGGTGGTTGCGGACCGGCACGTGCGGCCGGTTCACCGGCAGCTGCGGGTAGTTCGGCCCGCCGAGGCGGTTGAGCTGCGTGTCGGGGTACGAGAACAGCCGCGCCTGCAGCAGCGGGTCGTCGGTGACGTCGATGCCCGGCACGACGTTGCCGACGTTGAAGGCGACCTGCTCGGTCTCGGCGAAGTAGTTGTCGGGGTTGCGGTTGAGGGTGAGCCGGCCGACCGGGACGACCGGCACGAGCTCCTCCGGGATGAGCTTGGTGGCGTCGAGCAGGTCGAGGTCGTCGAACGCGAACGCCCGCTCCTCGGGGATCAGCTGCACGCCGAGCTCCCATGAGGGGTGCTCACCGGCCTCGATCGCCTCCCACAGGTCGCGGCGGTGGAAGTCGGGGTCCTGGCCGGCGATGCGCTGCGCCTCGTCGAAGCACAGGGAGTGGGTGCCGAGCGCCGGCGTCCAGTGGAACTTCACGAAGGTGCCGCGGCCGTGGCCGTTGACCAGGCGGAAGGTGTGCACGCCGAAGCCCTGCATCATCCGGTACGAGCGCGGCAGTGCCCGGTCGGACATCAGCCACATGACGTGGTGCATCGTTTCGGGCTGCAGGGTGACGAAGTCCCAGAACGTGTCGTGGGCGGATGTGGCCTGTGGCATCTCGTGGTGCGGCTCGGGCTTGAGGGCGTGCACCAGGTCGGGGAACTTGATGCCGTCCTGGATGAAGAAGACCGGCATGTTGTTGCCGACGAGGTCGAAGTTGCCCTGCCGGGTGTAGAACTTCGTGGCGAAGCCGCGCACGTCACGGGCCGTGTCGCCGGAGCCGCGCGAGCCCTGCGCGGTGGAGAACCGCACGAACACCGGCGTCTCGGCGTCCGGGTCGGTGAGGAAGTCGGCGGTGGTGTACTCGTCCAGCGGCTCGTGCACCTTGAACACGCCGTGCGCGCCGGCGCCGCGCGCGTAGACGACCCGCTCCGGGATGCGCTCGTGGTCGAAGCGCATGAGCTTCTCCCGGAGGTGGAAGTCCTCCAGCAGGCTCGGGCCGCGGGCACCGGCGCGCAGCGAGTTGTCGGTGTCCGCGACACGGATGCCCTGATCCGTGGTCAGCGCCTCGGTGAACGCCCGGTGGTCCGATGTGGCGGTCATAATCTTCGGGCTACCGCGGTTCGCGGCTTTTACACGTGTTGCGCCGCATCTTCGCCGGTACGCAGCCGCGCCGTGACCTCCGGCAGCGCTGCCGCCCGCTAGGCCTCCGACATAGGGCCGACCGAGACCACGCGGATCGCGGCGAAGCCGGTGGCGTCCGACTCGGCCAGGTCGACCTCGGCGGTGATGCCCCAGTCGCGGTCGCCCGCGGGGTCGTCGAAGATCTGCCGCACGAACCACCGGTCCGGCTTCTGCTCGATGACGAGCAGGGCCGGCCCCCTGGCGTCGGGGCCGACGCCGAGCGAGTCGTACTCGTCGAAGTAGTCCTCGATCGCGTCCTGCCAGTCGTCGGCGGTGAACCCGTGCTCCCCGTCCAGGTCGCCGAGCTCGTCGAAGCGGCGCAGCGCGGCCAGCTCCACCCGGCGGAACAGGGCGTTGCGGACCAGCACCCGGAAGGCGCGCAGGTTGCGGGTGACGGCCGGCGGCCGGTCGTCCAGCACCGCCGGCTCGCCCTCCTCGCCGGGGTTGCGCAGCCGCTCCCACTCGTCGATGAGGCTCGAGTCGACCTGCCGGACCAGCTCGCCGAGCCACTCGATGATGTCGGTGAGCTCCTCGGTGCGCGCGTCCTCCGGCACCGTCTGGCGCAGTGCCCTGAATGCGTCGGCCAGGTAGCGCAGCACGAGCCCCTCGGAGCGGGACAGGCTGTAGAAGCCGACGTACTCGACGAACGTCATCGCCCGCTCGTACATGTCGCGGACCACGGACTTCGGGCTCACCTGGTAGTCGGCGACCCACGGGTGGCCCTGCTTGTAGAGGTGGTACGCGTTGTCCAGCAGCTCGGTGAGGGGCTTCGGGTGGGTGACGGTGTCGAGCAGCTCGAGGCGCTGCTCGTACTCGATGCCTTCGGCCTTCATCGCGGCGACGGCCTCACCGCGGGCCTTGAACTGCTGCGCCGACAGGATCTGCCGCGGGTCGTCCAGGGTCGACTCGATGACCGACAGCACGTCCAGGGCGTACGCGGGCGCCTCCCGGTCGAGCAGCTCGATCGCGGCGAGCGCGAACGGCGACAGCGGCTGGTTGAGCGCGAAGTCCATCTGCAGGTCGACGGTGAGCCGGACCCGCCGGCCCTCCTCGTCGGGCTCCGGCAGCTGCTCGACGACCCCGCCGGCCAGCAGCGCCCGGTAGATGGCGATGGCCCGGCGGATCAGCCGCCGCTGCGAGTGCACGTCCTCGTGGTTCTGCGTCAGCAGGTGCCGCATCGCGGCGAACGCGTCGCCGGGGCGGCTGATCACGTTGAGCAGCATCGCGTGCGACACCTGGAAGCTGGAGCGCAGCGGCTCGGGCTCCGCGTCGACGAGCCGGTCGAACGTCGGGCGCCCCCAGCCGATCGAGCCCTCCGGCGGCTTCTTGCGCACGACCTTGCGGCGCTTCTTCGGGTCGTCGCCGGCCTTGGCGAGGGCCCGCTCGTTGTCGATGACGTGGTCGGGCGCCTGCACCACGACGGTGCCGATGGTGTCGAAGCCGGCCCTGCCCGCCCGCCCGGCGATCTGGTGGAACTCCCGGGCGTACAGCAGGCGGGTCTTCTGCCCGTCGTACTTCGACAGTGCGGTGAACAGCACGGTGCGGATCGGCACGTTGATGCCGACGCCGAGGGTGTCGGTGCCGCAGATGACCTTGAGCAGCCCGGCCTGGGCGAGCGTCTCCACGAGGCGGCGGTACTTGGGCAGCATGCCCGCGTGGTGCACGCCGATGCCGTGCCGGACCAGGCGCGACAGGGTCTTGCCGAACCCGGCGGTGAACCGGAACCGGCCGATCGCCTCGGCGATCATGTCCTTCTCCGCGCGGGTCGACACGTTGATGCTCATCAGCGCCTGCGCCCGCTCCAGCGCCGCCGCCTGCGTGAAGTGCACGATGTAGACCGGCGCCTGCTTCGTGCTCAGCAGCTCCTCGATCGTCTCGTGCAGCGGGTCCATCGAGTAGTGGAACATCAGCGGCACCGGCCGCTCGGCGTTCTTCACCACGGCGGTCGGCCGCCCGGTGCGCGCCGTCAGGTCGTCGACGAACCGGGTGACGTCGCCGAGCGTCGCCGACATCAGGACGAACTGCGCCTGCGGCAGCTCGATCAGCGGCACCTGCCACGCCCAGCCCCGGTCGGGCTCGGCGTAGAAGTGGAACTCGTCCATGACGACGACGCCGACGTCGGCCGTGGCGCCGTCGCGCAGCGCGATGTTGGCGAGGATCTCCGCGGTGCAGCAGATGATGGGCGCGTCGGCGTTGACGGACGCGTCGCCGGTGAGCATGCCGACGTTCTCCGCGCCGAACATCGCCACGAGCGCGAAGAACTTCTCCGAGACCAGCGCCTTGATCGGCGCCGTGTAGAACGTCGTGCGGTCCGTGGCCAGGGCGGCGAAGTGCGCCCCGGCGGCGACCAGGCTCTTACCGGAGCCGGTCGGCGTGCTGAGAATCAGGTTGGCCCCGGAGACGATCTCCATCAGGGACTCTTCCTGGTGCGGGTACAGCTCCAGGCCCTGTTCCTTGGCCCACGCCGCGAACGCGTCGAAGACGGCGTCGGGGTCCCCGCCCCGCGGGACCCGGGCGGCCAGTGCCGCGGTCACGACTTCACGAACATCAGGTCGGCGGGCGTGCGCCCGGCTGCCAGGGCCCGCTGCTCGAACTTCGTCACCGGCCGGGACTGCGGCCGCGGCGCGTAGTCCTCGTACCGGTTGCGCAACGCCGGCTCCGCGGACAGCGTCTGCAGCATCCACTCGGCGTAGCCGAGGTCGTCGGTCGCGCAGTGCAGCACCCCGCCGGCGCGCAGCTTCGCGCTCAGCAGCGCGACGTTGGCGGGCTGGATCAGCCGCCGCTTGTGGTGCCGGGCCTTCGGCCACGGGTCGGGGAAGAACACGTGCACCGCGTCCAGCGACGCGTCCGGGATGTGCTCGCGGCACAGGTCGAGGGCGTCCACGCTCACCACGCTCAGGTTCGTCAGGCCGCGCTGCTCGATGTTGGCCAGCAGGTTCGCCACGCCCGGGGTGTGGATCTCGACCGCCAGGTAGCGCCGCCCGGGGTCCGCGGCGGCCATCTCGAGGGTCGCCTCCCCCATGCCGGACCCGATCTCCAGCACGTCCACCGGATCCCCCGGGTGGAACCCGTGCCGCGGCGCCAACCGCTCCAGCGCATCGAAGTGCCGACCACTGAGCCGCCCCCGGCGCGGATGATATGTCCGGATGGGCTTGCGGATACGCTCGATGGTCGTCACGGGGTCAACAGCCTACCCGCCCCGGCCGGGACGCCCAGCGCTGCGCCGTATTGTTGGCGTATGTCCTACCCACCGCCGCACTACCTCGGCCCGGCCGGCGAGATCTCCGCGACGTACCGCCCCGCGGCCACCCCGCCGGAGCTCACCTACGCCAACGGCAACACCGTGCACTACCTCGCCACCGGCGAGTCGACCCACGGGCTGTTCGGCCTGTACCGCTGGGAGATGGGCGCCCAGCGCAGCGGCCCGGGTCCGCACTACCACCGCTCGATCTCCGAGTCGTTCTACATCCTGTCCGGCTCGGTGCGCATCTACGACGGCAGGCGCTGGATCGACACGGCCCCCGGCGACTTCGTCCACGTCCCGGAGGGCGGCATCCACGCCTTCGCCAACGAGTCCGGCGAACCCGCCTCCATGCTGCTGCACTTCTCCCCCGGCGCGCCCCGCGAGGCGTACTTCGAAGGCCTGCCGAAGCTGTCCAGCCTCACCCCCTTGGAACGCGACGAGTTCATGCTCACCCACGACACCTTCTGGCTCGACGACTGACTCCTGCCCCCAGCCCAACCTCTATGGAAGGCCCGACCACGACGGCGCTCGGAAGCGCAGCGCCCGGTCTCGCCAGTCGGGCCGTCTCGAAGGTGCGACCGCGGGGAGCATGGGGGCCGCGGGTGGGAACCCCCGCCCCGCGCCGCCTGCGGCGCAAAGCTAGCTCAGCAACCCCCGCCGCCGCGCCGCAGGCGCGGCGGCTAGCGCAGCGAAGGGAAGCGGGCGCGCAGCGCGGCCAGGGTCGGCATCGAGACGGCGCCGCCGCGGGACTCGCAGACCAGCCCGGCGACGTGCACCGCGACCCTGGTCAGCGCCTCCCAGCCGGGCAGGTCGGTGGGCAGGCCGTGGGTCAGGATGCCCCAGGACAGGCCGGCCATGGTGGCGTCGCCGGCACCGGTGGCGTCGACGGCGGTGACGGTGGGGGCGGCGACCCGTACCGTGGCGTCGGCATGCGCGACGAGAGCGCCCTCGGCGCCGACGGTCACCACCACGGCGCCCGCGCCGAGGGCGAGCAGGCGCGCCGCGGCCTGCGACGGGGACTCGCCCCACAGGGCGGCGGCGTCGGCGGAGCTGAGTTTCACCAGGTCGGCGGTGGCGGCGAACTCGGCGACCACGTCCGGGTCGACGCCGACGACGGGCCGGACGTTGGGGTCGAAGACGCGCACCGGGCCCCGGGTCGCCCAGGCCTTGCGGGCGGCGGCGAGGACGGGCGGGCTGAGCAGGCACATCGACCCGCAGTAGAGCAGGCCGGCGGTGCCGACCAGGTCGGCGTCGACGTCGCCGGCGTCGAGCAGGCCGTAGGAGGGCGGGTCGCCGTAGAAGCGGAACGTCGGCTCGATGCCGCGGAACGTCGTGACCGCGAGGGTGGTCGCGACGCCGGGGACGGTCACCACGCCGCGGGTGCCGACGCCGGCGGCGGTGAGGAAGTCCAGGATCCGGCCCGCCCATGGGTCGTCGCCGACGGAGCCGGCGAACTCGCTGGGCGCGCCGAGCCGCGCGATGCCAACGGCGACGTTCAGCGGCGCCCCGCCGATCGCCGGGTGGTAGACGATCGGCCCGCCGGCCGGGTCACCGGATTCCTGCAGGTCGACCAGCGCCTCACCGATGACCACCGCGTGTCGCGTCATCCGACCAGTACATCATTTCGGCTGGCGCGCCAGCCACAGTTCGCGGGCCAGGTCGCCGGGGCCGAGCTGGCTCACCGCCGGGGTGCGGCCGAGGGTCGTCGCGCCGTCGGCGTCCTTCGCGGTGTACCAGATCTGCTCGGGATCCAGGACCGGCAGGTCGTCGGCGCCGGGGCCGAACGGTGCACGCGCGGTGAACACCAGCTGGGCGCGGGCCGGGTTGAGGTCCCGGTCGCGCAGCAGCCGCAGCGTCTCCGCGGCCAGGGCGGGGTGCACGGCGGCGTCGAGGTCGTCGACGAGGAGGACCCCGCCGCGCTCCAGCATCGGCAGCAGCGCCGCGAGCAGGTCCAGCCAGGCGATGGTGCTGTCGGACTCGGCCCAGCCGCCGAGCGCCACGGGCCCGCTGCGGCCGGTGTGCACCAGCCGCAGCGGGTCGCGCTCGACCCCGACGACGCCGAGGTCCGCGTGGCTGACCAGCAGGGTCAGCTGCTCGCTCCACCGGTCGGTGAGGTGCGCCAGCCCGCTGGCGAGCCGGGTGCCGGGCGTCACCCGCACCGTGCGCAGACCCCGCAGCCAGGCGGCGACCGGCGCCAGCCACGGGTGCTCGATGTCGGCGCCGAGCGCGAGCAGGGTCGTGTGCGGTTCGCAGGCGGCGGCGAGGTGTTCCAGGCGGCTCTCCGGCAGGCAGCGGATCCCGGTGCGGTCCCGCTCGAACCAGACCCGCCGCCGGTCCCGGTCGGTGGCGTGCAGCCACTCCCCGGCGATCTCGTCGCGCTTGTACGCGCAGCCGTAGACGTACCGGACGCCGTCGACCAGGAACTCGACCTCGAACCGGGTCGGCAGCAGCCGCGCCGCCGGGTCCAGTTGGAACGGTTCGAACCGTTGGATGGCGTCGTGGACGTCGCTGCTGGACGCGGCGAGTGCCCGTACCGTCGACATCGCGCGCAATACGGTGGACTTGCCGGCGGCGGTCCCGCCGAATATCCCGCACAGCGGCGACACGCGCAGCGTCCCGCCATGGCCGAGCGGCACGCCGAAGCCGCCGTCGGGCCCGCAGAGCAGTGTCAGCTCCTGGATGTCACGGACGGAGCGGTGGTTCTGGAGCCTGAACTTGAGCAGCATCGCCTGCCGACGCTAGATCCCGGCCCGGCCCGGCACCGGTGAAGCCGTGGAGATCACCAGGGATCTAACCCCAGACCCTCCGGGACCTGGTGGCGGTGCGACACCGCGTCGGGGATCACCGGTTTGAGCGTGCCGGTGACGAACACGGCATGCCACACGCAGAAGACCAGCACCGTCCAGATCTTGCGGGAGTGGTCGGCCTCCTTCTTGCGGTGCGCCTTGAGCAGGCCACGGACCACGTCGAGGTCGATCAGGTCCCCGGCGCCGGAGGTGTCGAGGATGCCGTACGCCCAGTCGTGCATCTCCGTGCGCAGCCAGGGCCGGATCGGCACCGGGAAGCCGAGCTTCTTGCGGTTGACGATCGGCTCGGGGACGATCCCGGCCAGGGCCCGGCGCAGCGCCACCTTCGTCTCCTGCGAGCGCGGCGGCACCTTCAGCTCGCTCGGCAGCGTCGAGGCGACCTCGAACACGGCCCGGTCCAGGAACGGGGTGCGCAGCTGCAGCCCGTGCGCCATCGTCATCCGGTCGGCCTTGACGAGGATGTCGCCGCGCAGCCATGTGTACAGGTCGATGTACTGCATCGTGGCGACGTCATCGAGCGCGCTGGCCTCCTTGAACACCGGGGCCGTGACGTCGGTGTGCCGGATGTCGGCCGTGTAGTGGCGCAGCAGCGCCGCCTTCTCCTCCTCGGTGAAGACCCGCGCGTTGCCGTAGTAGCGCTCCTCGATCGGGGTGGTGCCGCGCTCCAGGAAGCTCTTGCCCTTCACCCCCTGCGGGATGACCCGCGACACCGCCCGCAGGCCCCGCTGCATCGAGTCGGGCAGGTGGCTGACGCCGGCCAGCGACAGCGGCTCCCGGTAGATCGGGTACCCGCCGAACAGCTCGTCGGCGCCGTCACCGCCGAGCACGACGGTCACGTCCCGGGCCGCGCGCTCGGCGAGCAGGAACAGCGGGACCAGCGCCGGGTCGGCGACCGGGTCGTCGAGGTGCCACACGATGCGCGGCAGCGCCCGCATCAGGTCCGCGGGGTTCACGACCGTCGCCGTGTTGCGCACGCCGAGGGCCCTGGCCGACTGCTCGGCCACCTCGATCTCGGAGAACTGCGCGATGTCGTAGCCCACCGTGTACGTGCGGAGGTTCGGGTCGGCCTCGGCGGCGAGCGCGACGATCGCGGTGGAGTCGATGCCGCTGGACAGGAACGCACCGACCGGCACGTCGGCCTTCAGGTGCGCGTGGACGCTGTCGCGCAGCCCTTCGGTGATCCGCCGGACCAGGCCGTCCTCGTCGCCGGTGGGGGTGGGGCGGAGATCCAGCTGGCTGTAGCGGCGGTTGGCGAGGGGACCGCCGGGGGTGTACACGAACGACTCGCCCGCGCCGAGCCGCCGGATGTCGGGGTGCATGGTGGCCGGCTCCGGCACGTACTGCATCGTCAGGTAGTGCTGCAGGTTCGCCGGGTCGACCGCGGCCCGCCGCTCCTCGGCGACGAACGGCAGCAGGGCCTTGCGTTCCGAGGCGAGGTAGACGCCGTCTTCGGTGGTCAGCTGGTACAGCGGTTTCACGCCGTACGGGTCGCGCGCGCCGAAGGCACGACGGGCCGAGCCGTCCCAGATCACGAACGCGAACATGCCGCGGAGCCGGCTCAGCGCGCTCGGGCCCCAGTGGTGGTACGCGGCGAGGATGACCTCCGCCTCGGACTCGGTGGCGAACTCGGCGCCCCGGTCCTCGACCAGCTCCTCGCGCAGCGCGGCGGCGTTGAGGATCGCGCCGTCGAACACGATCAGGTACCGCCCGCGGGTCACCCCCATCGGCGGGAACGACACCGGCTGCCGGCCGCCGGTGAGATCGGTCACGGCGAGGCGGTCCGCGCCGAACACGACGTCATCGGTGACCACCACGTTGGTGTCGTCGGGCCCCCGGTGACGCAGCAACTCCAGCGCCTCGGCGACCGCGTCCCGGTGCGCCGCGGCCCGCCCACGGGCGCTGACGAAGGTGAGAAGACCAGCCATCCGTCCTCCGCCCCCTGCGTTGCCCTTGCCTTGCCGTGCCCGGCCCTTGCGTTGCCCCTGCTTGATCGGAGCGCGCTCCAGGGGAAAGTCTCGCACGCGGTACGGTCGCAGGAGGAGCACGAATTCGCAGCGATAGGACGGGCGGAGATGGACGAGTCAGCGGGTGGCCAGTCGCACGATCCGGACTTCCCGGACCGGTTCATCGAGTTCATGCGCACCGGCTGGCGCGACTCGACCCTCGACGTCAGCCCACGCCCCGAGGCGCCGGACCACGCCAAGCGCCGCGGTGAGCTGTCCGCCGCCTTCCCCGGTGAGACATTGATCATCCCGACGGGCGTCGACAAGGTCCGGTCCAACGACACGCACCACCCGTTCCGCCCCGGCACCGAGCACGTGTGGCTCACCGGCGAGCACGACCCCGAGGCCGTCCTCGTGCTGCGCCCGACCGACAGCGGGCACGACGCCACCCTGTACCTGCGCCCCCGCTCACCCCGCGACACCGACGAGTTCTTCCGCGACCGCAACCACGGCGAGCTGTGGATCGGCCGACGGCACACCCTGGCGGAGAAGGCCACCGAGCTGCAGCTGCAGACCGCGCACCTCGACGAGCTGCCGGCCGCCCTCGACGACGCCGCACCCGGTCGCACCAGGGTCCTGCGCGGGTACGACCCACGCGTCGACACCGGCGTCCGCTCCGCGTCCACGGCCCGCGACGAGGAGCTGGCCACCGTGCTGGGCGAGCTGCGCCTGGTGAAGGACGCGTGGGAGCTCGAGCAGCTGCAGGACGCGATCGACGCGACCACCCGCGGCTTCGAGGACGTGGCCCGCATCCTGCCCGCCGACCGTCCCGTCAGCGAACGCCTCATCGACGGCGTGTTCAACCTGCGCGCCCGCCACGACGGCAACACCGTCGGCTACGGCTCCATCGTCGGCAACGGCGCCCACGGCGCGATCCTGCACTGGACCCGCAACGACGGCCACACCCGCCCCGGCGACCTGCTCCTCATGGACATGGGCGTGGAGAACCGCAACCTGTACACGGCCGACGTCACCCGCACCGTCCCCGTCTCCGGCACGTTCACCCCGCTGCAGCGCCAGATCTACGACCTGGTCTTCCACTCTCAGCAGGCCGGCATCGACGCCATCAGGGCCGGCACCCGCTTCGACGACGTGCACCAGGCCTGCATGCGCGTCCTCGCCGAGGGCCTGTCCGACCTGGGCATCCTCCCGGTCAGCGTCGACGAGGCGATGGACCCCGCCTGCATCTACTACCGCCGCTGGACGCTGCACGGCTTCGGCCACATGCTCGGCCTGGACGTCCACGACTGCGCGACCGCCCGCAAGGAGCGCTACCGCGAGGGCGTCCTGGAGGCCGGCTACGTCCTCACCGTCGAGCCGGGCCTGTACTTCCAGCCCGACGACGAGCTCGTCCCCGCCGAGCTCCACGGCATCGGCGTCCGCATCGAGGACGACGTCCTGGTCACCCCGACCGGCGCCGTCGTCATGTCCGAGGCGCTGCCACGGTCGGCATCGGCGGTCGAGGAGTGGCTGGCCGCGCAGCGCGAAGCAGGCCCGCGCCTGCCGGGCTAGCGCGACCGCGCTGCGGGAAGGCGGGCCCGGCCCGGCCGGACCACCGTGGTGATCGAAGGCGCGTCCCGGCCGCCTGGACGACCACCACGCGACTTCGATCAACCAGGCAAGATCCGCCAGTGGGCCGTCCGCAGCGGGGACCATGGCGGCGGGTGGATACGTTCGTACACTTGCCGGTGTGACGCCGGAGCGGCTGGGTCGATACGTGCGCGGCAGCCGGATCGCGGCGGCGGTGATCGCCGTGGTGCTGGTCGGGCTGCGGGTGGGTTACGAGTTCGGGGTGACCGAGGCGCACACGCCGGTGTGGCTGGCGGTCACCCTCCTGCTGGCCCCCGTCGTCCTGCTGAGCGGCGCCTTCGTCGGATTCGGCATCGCGCTGCGGCCGGTCATGCAGCCACCGCCCGCGGCGTTGCGGGTGCGGGGGGACGCGTTCGTGGTGCCCGGCTCGCCCGTGTGGCTGGGGCGGGCGACGATGGCGTGGGCGCTGCTCGGCACGCTGTTCCTGGAGAGCGACCCGGCGACGCCGCTCGGGCTGCGGGTGACGCTGAACGCGGTCGCCGCGCTGTTCATCGCCCTGGCCGCGATCCCGTTGCTGCGCGGGCCGCGGATCGTGGTGAGCCCCGACGGGCTCGCGATCCGGGCGGGCGGCAGCCGCCGGGTCCGGTGGGACGATCTGGTCAAGGTGCCGCAGCGGCCGCTGCCGTTGACGGTACGCAGTCCGAAGCTCGCGCTCAGCATCCGCCGGCCGGGGCGGGCGGAGCCAGGCTGGCTGCTGATCCCCCTGGAGATGCTCGCCGTGGAGCCGGTTTTCCTGGGCTCGGTCGTGGAACACTACGTCGAGCACCCCGACCGGCGCGCCGCGATCGGCACCGAGGCGGAGTACGCGAGGCTGACCGGTACACCGGCCAAGACCTGAAACTGCGTCACTTGAGCGCCCTGGTCGTTGGGTAAGAGGATCAGGTCAGGAGCAAAGTCCAGCACTAGGAGCGTGCGCATGACCGACCGACCCCGCCCGCCGTCGCCGTTCGACTCGCTGCCCGCGGTGCCGTCGTTCACGCTGAGCAGCGAGGACCTCACCGACGGCGGCACGCTGCCCGACGCGCAGGTCTACGAGCGCGGGAACACCTCGCCCCACCTGAGCTGGTCGGGCTTCCCGGCCGGGACGAAGAGCTTCGCGCTGACCTGCTACGACCCTGACGCCCCGACCGGCGGCGGGTTCTGGCACTGGATCGTGTACAACCTGCCGGCGGACGTCACCGAGCTGCCGACGGGTGCCGGCACCGGTGACAAGGATGGGCTGCCCGACGAGGCGATCCACGCCCGCAACGACTACGGCACCCGCGACTTCGGCGGCGCGGCACCTCCGCCGAAGGACGCCCCGCACCGGTACTTCTTCGCGGTGCACGCCCTGGACGTCGACGCCCTCAAGATCGGCGCCGACGCGTCCGCGAACGTCGTGGGCTTCAACGTGGTCGCGCACACGATCGCGCGCGCCGTGCTGGTCTCGACGTTCGGTTTCTGACGCCCGCCGCGCGACCGGGCCCCGGCCCTTCGTGTTCGGCCGCCCCGGCTGGCAGCCGGCCGCATGAGACTCCCCCTGTGGCTCTTGGCCTGCGCGGCCACCGCCGAGCTCACGGGCGT
>NZ_JBFAIC010000105.1:0-25773 GCF_040654515.1 Dactylosporangium sp. NPDC050688 | reverse complement strand
CCGTCCGGCGCCGACGCGATCATCGACAGCAGCTGCAACCGCACCGGATCCCCGAGCGCCTTGAACGCCGCGGCGAGGACCGCCGCCGACGGCGCAGGCAACCGCTGCCGCGTGATCGGCGGGCAGCACGGCACCTCCGCCTGCAGATCCGTGAGCGTGAGCACCACCGGCTGTTTAGACATGCCTCTAGGTTGACAGATCTCGAATCAGCGTGCAACCGTTGATTCGATGGACATCAAGACAGTCCATGCCGGACGATGGGGAGCGCGCTTCGCGGACCCGTCCCCCGCCGGTCCACCGATCCTCGAAGGAGCAACGACCATGACCAGCACGCAGACCCAGGGCGGCTTCGCCGGCGACCCGGCCGCCGCCCTCGACGTGGCCGGCACGAGCGGCTGCTGCGGCAACCCGCCCCAGGCCGCCGCCCCGACCCTGCCGGACCCGCGGCAGGCGGCGCCCTGTTGCGGCACCGCGGCCGAGGCGGCGCAGGCCGGCGCCTGCTGCGGCACGTCGGCGAAGGCCGAGGCGGTCGCGTCCGGCACAGGCTGCTGCGGATGAGCACCGCCGCCGGCCGGCCACCCACGACCGTCGCGGCGGTGCTCGGCCCGCTGCTCGGCGCGGTCTCCGGCGAACGGATGGCCGCCACGGTCGCCACCCTGGCCGCCGAGCCGTTCGCGGGGCGCCGGGTCGGCTCGGCCGGCGGCGCCGCGGCCCGCGCCTGGCTCGCCCGGCACCTCGCCGACCTCGGCGCGGCCGTGACCGTGGAGCCGTTCACGGTCCGGTTCGTCCCCGAGGTGTACGCCGCACCGGACGTCCGCTGGCACGACGGCACGACCGAACGCCGGCTCGCGTTCGGCCGGGACGTCGCGGTCCACCTGGCCTCCGCCGACGAGCCGCTCGTCCGGCACGGCGGGCTCGCGGTCGCCGGCGCAGGGGACCCGGCCGGCCGGTGGCTGCTCGTGCCGCCCGGCATGACCCTGTTCGACGCGTACGGTCACGCTTACGGCGCGACCGGGCTGCTGATCGGGCGCGGGGTGGACGCCGACGGCTGGCAGTACACGATGCTCGCCGGCCCGAACCCAGGACCGCTGCCGATCCTCACCCTCGACACCGGCACCCACGCCACGCTGCTCGCGGCCGCTGGGGCGGGCGGCCGGCTGGCCGGCTGGCTGGCCGGGAACACCCCGATCCGCCGGCTCGACGTGCCCGCCGCCAACCTGCACGGCGCCTGGCCTGCCGGCGCGGGCCCGGAGGTGCTGCTGACCGCGCACTTCGACGGCGTCGGCGACCATCCGGGGCTGCGGCAGCCGGCCGCGGCGGACAACGGCAGCGGCGTCGCCGTCGTCCTCGAGGCCGCCCGGGTCCTCACGACGCAGGTCCCCGGGCAGGTACGGCTGTCGGTCGCGCTGCTCGACGCCGAGGAGGCCGGGGCGCTCGGCTCCGCCCATCACGCCGCCCAGCTGCGGCGGGCCGGCGCGGCGCCGCTCGTCATCAACGTCGACGGTGCCGGCGACCTGCACCGGTCCGCCGCCGTGGAGGCCGGTGGGCCCGCGCACGGGCTGCTGGCCGCGCTCGACCAGGCCGGCCGGTACACCGGGCTGCCCCTCGCGGCCGGGCCGGTCGCCTCGGACAACCGCCGGTACGCCACCGCCGGGCTGCCCGCGGTCGGCATCGGCGCCGGGATGGCCGGCTACCACAGCCCGGCGGACACGCCTGACCGCGTCGAGCCCGCCACCCTGACCGCCGTGGCGAAGCTCGTCGCCGCCGCGGCCTGGCTGGCGACCCGGTGCGGGCCGCCCCCGCCGTGACGGACGGCCGCGCCGCGCCGTGTGCCCCGCCGCGGGCGGCGGGGCACACCGTCAGGAGAACAGGCCGAACGCCGCCGCGCCGCCGACCGCCACGACCGCGCCGCCGGCCAGCTCCCGGCGCCAGGTCTGCTCGTGCTGGTCGCCCTCCCGGCCGACGTCGACCCAGTTGACGCAGTACGCGGGCCGGCCGCCGTAGGTGATCGGGCCGTAGGAGACCGGCTTCGTGCCCGCCGCGCGGGTGTCGACGTCGAAGAACGCGACCGCGATGATCGGGCTGCCGAACGCGGCGAGGTCCAGGCCGGAGAAGCCGGTGTACGGGCTGCCGAACGTGACGTCACCGTTGTTTGTTGACGTACATGCTGCTGTACGTGGTGCCGAAGAAGTTGACCGGGAACCCGAGCGGCACCGGCCCCGACGAGCCGTCGTCGGTGCGCGCGGCGAGCGTCGTGAGGCACCCGGCGTCGGTGACGACCGCGCCCGGCCCGGCCGCGCGGGCCGGCTCGACGCGAGGGCGAGCAGCGCACCCTGCACCGCCAGCACCACCAGTGCCAGGAATCGGGAGGAACGCCTTCGGCCGCGGTTGGTCATGGCCGACCTATCGGCACTCCCACCGCCCCCTTGACGCGCGGCCGGGTGAACGCCGGGTGCCGGCAAGGCGGGGCAGCCGGAACCCGGGCGATTTTGTACTATCCGTGGCGATCGATCACATGACCGGCGCGACGACGGGGTGGCCACATGGACGACGACCGGACCAGCGCGACGACCCCGCCCGAGCCTCCGAGCGCCACACCGGGCGACACGCCGGCCGGGAAGGCCGGCGGGCCGGCGGCGGAGACCGGCGCCGCGGCCGGAGCCGATGCCGGAGCCGACGTCGGGGCCACGACCGGCGCGGCCGGGGCCGTCACGGAGGGTGCCGCGGCGTCGGCCGGGAAGCGGCCGGCGCGCTGGCGCAAGCGCCTGCTCGTCTCGCTGCTGGTGCTCGCCGTCCTCGCCGGGCTCGGCTACGCCGGGGGCACGTACTACTACGACAACGTCGCGCTGCCCGACGACGTCGACCTGCGGCAGACCACGACGATCTACTACGCCGACGGCGTGACGCCCATGGCCCGCATCGGCGACACGAACCGCACCGTGGTGACCATCAAGGACATCCCGGTCGACGTGCGGCACGCGGTCGTCGCGGCCCAGGACGAGACGTTCTACACCAACGACGGCGTCGACTACGGCGACGCGGCCGGCGCGGCGTGGAACCACCTCGCCGGCGACGGCGAGCGCGGCTCGTCGACGATCAGCCAGCAGTACGCACGCCACTGGGCGGAGCTGGAGGGCGCGTCGTACTCCCGCAAACTGCGCGAGTCGGTCATCGCCCACAAGATGAACAACCAGTACACCAAGGACCAGATCCTGGCGATGTACCTCAACATCGTTTACTTCGGGCGGGGCGCGTACGGCATCCAGGCCGCGGCGCAGGCGTACTTCGGCAAGCCCGCCAAGGACCTGACGCTCGCCGAGGGCATGGTGCTGGCGGGGCTCATCGACCAGCCGGAGGGCACCGACGGCAAGGGCAGCCCGTTCGACCCGACGGTGAACCCGCAGCGGGCCCACGAGCGCTTCGAGGAGATCAAGCGGCAGGTGACCAAGCTGCACTTCGTGGCGCCGGCCGAGGCGGACGCGAAGACGGCCTACCCGGCGAAGGTCCTCACGGCCGCCGAGGCGCGCGCGAACGCGGTGACCCTGATCGGCGGCATGGACCGGCCTGAGGGTCTGATCGTGCACCACGTGCTCGGCGAGGTGGCGGCGCTGCCCGACCCGAAGACCGGGCGGCTGCTGTACGAGGGCACCGCGCCGGACGGCGGGAAGGTCTTCGACCGCATCCGCGACGGCGGGCTGAAGATCGTCACCACGATCGACCAGAAGGCGCAGCAGATCGCGGTGCGCGAGGCGAGCCGCACCGCCGGGTCGAACATGGACCAGCAGCCCGCCAACCTGCAGGCGGCCCTCGTCGCGGTCGAGCCCGGCACCGGCGCGGTCAAGGCCTACTACGGCGGCGACACCGGCAGCGGCGGCGACTACGCCGGCTTCTACACCGACCCCGTGCTCAGCGACGGGCAGGAGTCGTGCTGCGGCGGGCACCCGGCGGGTGCCACGTTCCACGCGTACACGCTCGCCGCCGGCCTGAAGAAGGGGTACACGACCGGCTCGTACTGGAACGGCTCGTCCCCGCAGGACTTCCCGGCCAGCGGCCGCGCCGGCCGGACCAACAACGCGGTGAAGAACGCCGGCGAGAACAGCGCGGCCTCGCCGGCCTGCGCGTCGGGGTCGCCCACCTGGTGCACCCTGGAGGAGTCGGCGGTCATGGCGCTCAACACGCCGTTCTTCGGCCTCGCCGAGAAGGTCGGCCCCGACCAGGTGATCGACGCGGCCCGCGCGGCGGGCGTCACGCAGCTGTGGGCGAACGTCGCCGACCGGCGGGTGAAGGTCGACCTGACCAGCAACGACGGTAAGGCCGTCTACCCGAAGTTCTTCAACACCGAGGTCGCCATCGGCCAGTACCCGGTGACGGTGCTGGACCAGGCCGCCGGCATGGCCACGTTCGCCGCCCGGGGCCTCGCGGCCAGGACGCACTTCCTGCAGGAGGTCTGGCAGGACGGCATGAAGACGTACACCGCGGCGGTCAAGCCGACCCGGATCCCGGGCTTCACCGAGCCGATGGCCGACGACCTCACCGCCGTCCTGCAGGGCGTGCCGCAGCACTACGGGCTGCAGCTGCGCGACGGCCGCCAGGTCGCCGGCATCGCCGGGTCGTGGCAGTTCGGGCCGACTGCCGACAACGCCCACGCCTGGATGGTCGGGTACACCGCCTCCGACCCCGCCAACCGCAACAACGGCCTGGCGGTCGCGGTGTGGGTCGGCAACAAGGCCGAGGAGCAGCGGATCGTCGACCGCGGTGGCAGGACCGTCATCGGCGGCACCCTGCCGGGCATGATCTGGCGGGACTTCCTCGACGAGACGCTGACCGCCCTGAACACGCCGAAGGCGACGTTCGCCCCGCGGAAGAACGTCGGCAACCAGCAGCTCGGCACCGGCATCCAACCGGTCCGGTGAGCCGCGGCGGTGGCGCCGCCCCGGGGCCGACCGCACCCGGCCCCGGGCGGCGGCCGTCGGCGAGGTGCGCGGCGGCCCGTTGCGTCGATTTGGGTAGGGCGGTCCCGGCCGGGTAACCGTCCGGCGTGGGTGAACACCGCGCGCGGCCGCGTACCGTCGTCATCACCGGCGCGTCGAGCGGCGTCGGCAACGCGGCGGCGCTGGCGTTCGCCGCCGCCGGTGACCGCCTGGTGCTCGCCGCCCGGTCCCGACCGGCTCTGGACGCCGTCGCCCGGGAGTGCCGGGCGGCGGGGGCGGCGGTCCGCGTCGTCACCGCCGACGTGACCCGGCCGGAGACCCTCGACGAGGTCGCCGCGGCCGCCGTGGCGGAGTCCGGCGGCATCGACGTGTGGGTGCACACGGCGGCGGTCATGGTGTACGGCCGGTTCGAGGACGTCCCGGCCGAGATCTTCGACCGGGTGGTGCAGACCGACCTGGTCGGCGCCGCCGCGGTCGCCCGGACGGCGCTGGTGCGGTTCCGGGCGCAGCGGCACGGGGTGCTGGTGATCGCCGGGTCGCTGCTGGGCAGCATCGTCGCGCCGTACATGAGCGCGTACGTCGCCAGCAAGTGGGGCGTGCGAGGGCTGGTGCGGGCGCTGCGGCAGGAGACCCGCGACGCGCCGGGCATCCACGTGTGCCTGGTCGCGCCCGGGGCGATCAACACGCCCATCTACCGCAACGCCGCGAACTTCGCCGGGCGGGCAGGGCGCCCGCCGCCGCCGGTGGATCCGCCGGAGAAGGTCGCCCGCGCGATCCTGCGCTGCGCCGCGCGGCCCCGGGCGATGGTCACCGTCGGCGGCGCGGACCTGGTCACCCGGGTCGCCTTCACCGCGCTGCCGGGACTGTACGACCTGCTCGTCGGGCCGCTGATGCGCGCCGGTGGCCTGTCCCGCGACCCGGTGGCACCGCACCCCGGCAACGTGCTGGCGCCGCTGCCGCCGTCGGCGCACACCGTGCACGGCAGCTGGGGACGGCGGCGGCTGCTGCGCCCGGTCGGTGCGGTCTGCGCGCTCGGCGCGGCGGCGCTGACCGGTGCCGCGATCCGGCGGTTCGGCGGCAGGCGCCCGGCCCGCAGCCGGTGACGCGAGCCGCCTGACTGCCCCGACCGAGGCTGCGGGACACTCACCGGATGCAGTACACACGGCTGGGTCGCACCGGCCTCCGGGTGAGCCGGATCGCGCTGGGGTGCATGAGCTACGGCACCGCCGAGGCGGGCATGCACCGGTGGACGCTCGACGAGGACGCCGCGGCGCCGCTGTTCCGGCAGGCGGTCGAGCTGGGCGTCACGTTCTGGGACACCGCGAACGTCTACCAGGGCGGCACGTCGGAGGAGTTCGTCGGGCGGGCGGTCACCAGGTTCTCCCGCCGGGAGGACATCGTGCTCGCCACGAAGGTGAGCGGCAAGATGCACGACGGCCCCGGCGGCAGCGGGCTGTCCCGCAAGGCGATCCTGGAGCAGGTGGACGCGTCGCTGCGGCGGCTGGGCACCGACTACATCGACGTGTACTACATCCACCGGTTCGACCCGGACACGCCGGTCGAGGAGACCATGGCCACCCTCGACGACCTGGTGCGGTCCGGCAAGGTGCGCTACCTGGGCGCGTCGTCGATGTGGGCCTGGCAGTTCGCGAAGCTGCAGCACACCGCCGTGCTCCACGGTTGGACGACGTTCTCGGCGATGCAGGACCAGTACAACGTGCTCAAGCGCGAAGAGGAGCGGGACATGATCCCGATGTGCCTCGACCAGGGCGTCGGCCTGACCCCGTACTCGCCGCTGGCGAAGGGCCGGGCCGCCCGGCCGTGGGGCGAGCAGACCGGCCGCTCGTCGACGGACACCGTCGCGAAGGCGTTCGACCGGGACGTCGACCGTCCGGTGGTGGAGGCGGTCCAGCGGGTCGCGGGAGCGCGTGGCGTGCCGATGGCGCAGGCCGCCCTGGCATGGGTGCTGTCGAAGCCGGTGGTGTCGTGCCCGATCGTCGGGGCGACGAAGCCGCACCACCTCCAGGACGCGGTCGCCGCCCTGGACCTCGAGCTCACGCCGGCCGAGGTCGCCGACCTCGAGGCGCCCTACACGCCGCAGGACAACTTCTGGTGGTAGGCCGGTCCCGCACAGTGACAGCAACACACCGTCCGGCGCCTGGCCGCCGCACGGTCCCGGGCGGCCGCCACCGCCAAATGGCGAGCCGAGACGCAAGTCTGAGCGGGCGGCCCGGATGAGCGCGCAACCGGTCCCGCAGACGGCCCTGCCGCCGGCCCCGGACGAGCAGACGTCGACCTGGAGCCCGCTGCGCAACGGCGTGTTCCGGCTGTTGTGGCTGGCCGTGCTCGGCAGCCAGGTCGGCACGTGGATGCAGACCGTCGGCGCGCAGTGGCTGCTCGTCGACCGGCCCAACGCGGCGGCACTGGTGTCGCTGGTACAGACGGCGGGGACCCTGCCCGTGGTGCTGCTGGCGCTGCCGGCCGGCGTCCTGGCCGACTCGCTGGACCGCCGGCGGCTGCTGATCTGGGTGCAGCTGTTCCAGCTCACCGTCGGTGTGCTGCTCACCGGGCTCACCATGGCGGGGCAGACGACCCCGGCGCTGCTGCTGACCCTCACGTTCGCGCTCGGCTGCGGCATGGCGGTGACCGGCCCGACGTACCAGGCGGTGATCCCCGAGCTGGTGCCGCGCCACGAGATCCGTTCCGCCGCGGCACTCGGCTCGCTCGGCGTCAACCTGGCCCGGGCGGTGGGGCCGGCGCTCGCCGGGGTGCTCGTCGCCCACGTCGGGGTGGCGGCCGTGTTCGGGATCAACGCCGCGACGCTGCTCGTCTTCGCCGTCGTGCTGCTCCTGTGGCGGCCCCAGCCGCCGCAGGACGCGCCGCTGCCGGAGCCGTTCCTGGCCGCGATGCGTGCCGGCGGCCGGTACGTGCGGCATTCGCCGGCGGTGCGCCGATCCCTGCTGCGCATCGCCGTGTTCATCCTGCCCGCGGTGTCGCTGTGGGCACTGCTGCCGCTGGTGTCCAGCCAGCGGCTGGGGATGGATGCCAGCGGCTACGGCCTGCTGCTGGCCGCGGTCGGCGTCGGCGCCGTGCTCGGCGCGCTGGTCCTGCCGCGCCTGCGCGCCGTGCTGAGCGACAACCGGCTGCTGGCCGCCGGGAGCCTGACGTACGCGCTGGTGCTGACGCTGCTCGCGCTGGTGCCGGAGCCGGTGGTGGCCGCGGTCGCCCTCGTCCCGGCCGGATTGTGCTGGATGGCGGTGCTGACCAACGCCAGCGCCGAGCTGCAGCTGTTCCTGCCGCGCTGGGTGCTCGCCCGCGGGCTCGGCACGTTCCTGAGCGTGTTCTTCGGCGGGCAGGCGGTCGGCGCGTTCGCCTGGGGGTTGCTCGCCGACCGGGTCGGGCTGGTGCCCGCGCTGCTCGCCGCGGCCGCGGTGACCGTGGCCGGCGCCGCGACCATCCCGGTCTGGCCGCTCATCGACACCCACCACCTCAACCGCGACCCGGCCGCGCCCTGGCCGCAGCCGCAGCTGGCCGTCGAGCCCGACCGGTTCGCCGGGCCGGTCGTGGTCGAGGTGACGTACACGATCACCGCCGAGGACGAGCCGGCGTTCCTGTCGATGACCGACGCGCTGCGCCGGTCCCGGATGCGCACCGGCGCGGTGCAGTGGGGCGTGTTCCGCGCCGGCGAGTCCCCCGGCCACATGGTCGAGGTGTACGTGGTGCCGACCTGGGACGAGCACCTGCGCCAGCACAGCGGCCGGATGACCGGCGCCGACGAGGAGCTCAACCGGCGGGTCATCGCCCTGTCGACGCAACCGCCCACCGTCGTGCACCTGCTGCCGGTCGACCGCGGCGGCGGGCAACGGTAGCCACGAGCCGCCGGCACCAGGCGGCAGCGCGGCCGGGCAAGGCCCGGCGGCGGGCCGCGGCGGCACCCGCCGGACGGTTGGCCTCACCCCCCAGCGGGGTAGCGGGCCCGGGGTGGACACCTTCCGGCGGGACATCGTGGTCATCGGAGGCTCGGCCGGAGGGCACGACGCCGCACGGCGGCTGGTCGCCCGCCTGCCCGCCGGGCTGGAGGCGGCGGTGCTGGTGGCGCTGCACCTGGCGCCGACCGCGCGGAGCACGCTCGGGGACATCCTGGCCCGGGCGGGGCGGCTGCCGGCGGGCGACCTCGGCGAGGCGATCGCCGAGCGCGCCGTCGCCACGGCCCGGCTCCTCGTCGCCCGGGCCCGGGCGCTGCACGGACCGCGGCTGAGAACGTAGGCCCGGTCCGGCGAGATTCATGTGTTTGTCATACAGCAAATGGGTACGCCAGGGACCTGAGGGGCGAGCCACGCACCAGCGGGGACCGGGAGCAGCACATGGATCTGACGATCACGCGTGTCCAGTGCGGCGCGCAGGACCTGCTGCGGGCCGGCGGCGTCATCGACCTGACCACCGCGCCCTACCTGCGGTACGTCGTGTTCGGGTTGTTCGACAGCGGCCGGTGCGACATCGTGCTGGACGCCGCCGGGATACGGCTGATCGACGCGGCCGCCCAGCGGGTGCTGCTGTACCTGCACCGCCGCGCCGAGGAGCACGGTGGCGAGCTGCGGCTGACGAACGTGCGGGGCGCCGCCCTGACCGCCCTGGAGATCACCGGGGCGGCCAAGACGCTCGGCGTCTACGACGAGGTCGTCCTCGATACGGACGCCGGCTCGGCCGCCGAGCCCCTCGACCTGGACGCGGTGCGGCTCACCGGACGGCACTGGCCGCTGGACGTCGGCGCCGACCTCACCCGGCTGCACACCGAGCCGCTGGACCCGGCGGCCCGGCGGCGGCTGCGCGACAAGATCGTCAACGCGTGCCTGCCGGCCGCCCGGCGCATCGCCCGCCGGTACACCCGCACCTGCGAGCAGACCGCCGACCTGGAGCAGGTCGCCTGCGTGGGCCTGCTCAAGGCCGTCGACGGGTTCGACCCCACCCGCGGGCCGGAGTTCGTGCCGTACGCGACGAGCACCATCACCGGCGAGATCAAGCGGCACTTCCGGGACCGGGTCTGGTCGGTGCGGGTCCCCCGGTCGCTGCAGCAGCGGTGGCTGGAGGTCAGCCGGGCCCGCGACGAGCTGCAGTCTGGGCTGGGCCGCTCGCCGCGCGCCGAGGACATCGCCGAGCGCGTCGGGCTCTCCCGCGACGAGGTGCTGGAGGCCCTTGAGCTGAACTCGTCGTTCCGGCCCGTGTCACTGCAGCTGAGCAGCGGCAACGACGAGCAGACCCTGCTCGACCAGCTCGGCGGCGAGGACCCGCAGCTGGCCTTCGTCGAATACCGCGAGTCGCTGCGGGTCCTGCTGGCCCAGCTGCCGCAGCGCACCCAGCGGGTCCTGGCGCTGCGGTTCTACGGCGGGCTGTCCCAGCACGAGATCGCCGCGCAGATCGGCATGTCCCAGATGCACGTGTCGCGCATCCTGCGCCAGACCCTCGACATGCTGCGGCGGCGGCTGGAGGACGTCCCGTCGTAGGGCCGGTAGCGGGGCCGGCCTGCCCCTGGCCGCGGGGCAGAACCCGTTCATGCCGGTGCGAGGTTTGCCGCCGGTACCGCCGGGAAGCGGGCCGCTCGTGTCGTCGCGCCACCTGCCGCCGCTGGACGGGCTGCGCGCCGTCGCCCTCGCCGGCGTCCTGCTGGTGCACGGCATGCCGGCCTGGCTGCCCGGCGGGTTCCTCGGCGTCGACCTGTTCTTCGTGCTGTCCGGCTTCCTGATCACGTCGCTGCTGCTGCGCGAGGCCGAGCAGAGCGGCCGGATATCGCTGCGCGGGTTCTGGGCGCGCCGGGTACGCCGGCTGCTGCCCGCCCTGGTCGTGCTGGTCTGCGCGACGGTCGCCGCCGGGCCATACCTGCTGCCCGGGCAGGACCCGGGGGCGTTGCGCACCGACGCGGCCGCGGCCCTCACCTACTGGGCGAACTGGCGGATGATCGCCCGCGGCGGGGACTACTTCACCGAGACCGCCGCGGCCTCGCCGCTGCAGCACACCTGGTCCCTCGCCATCGAGGAGCAGTTCTACCTGCTGTGGCCGCTGCTCATCCTGCTCGCCGTGCGGGCCCGGCGACCCCGGGCGCTGATCGGCACGGTGTGCGCCGCCGGGTCCGCCGCGTCGGTGCTGGCCGCCGCCGCCCTGCACGACCCGATGCGGCCCGGCCGGGCGTACTTCGGCAGCGATACCCGGGCCGCGGCGCTGCTGGCCGGGTGCGCGCTCGCCGCGGCGCTGCCGGTCGTGGCGCGGCACCCGGTGGCGCGACGGGCCGCGGCGCTCGCCGGCGCGGCGGTCCTCGCCGCGTTCGCGGTCCTCGCCGGTGGCGGCGACGCCTGGCTGTACCGGGGCGGGTTCGCGCTCGCCGCCGTCGCCGGCGCGGCGGTCGTCGCCGAGCTCGCGGTCGCGCCCGGCACGCCGGTGGCGCGGCTGCTCGGTGCCGCCCCGCTCGCCTGGCTCGGGCGGATCTCCTACGGCGGGTACCTGTGGCACTGGCCGCTCTTCGCGGTGCTGGACGCCGGGCGTACCGGGCTGGCGGGGCCGCGGCTGCTCGCGCTGCGCCTGGCCGCCACGCTCGCGGTTGCCGCGGCCAGCTTCTACCTCGTCGAGCAGCCGCTGCGCCGGCCCGGTCCGGCCCGCCGGCCCCGCTGGGCGGCCGGCTGGGCAGTCCGCGGACCGGGCGGTCAGGTGCGCGGCTGGGCAGGCGGCCGGACAGCCCGCTGGGCGGCCGGCGCGGCAGTCCGCGGGCCGGGCGGTCACGTGCGCGGCTGGGCTGACGGCCGGCCGGCCCGCTGGGCGGCCGGTTCGGCGGTGGCCACGGCCGCCGCGGCCGCCGTCGTCGCGGTCCTCGCCGGGCCCGCCCCGGTCGCCGTGCCGCCACCCGTGCTCGCCGCGGCACCCGCGGAGGCATCCCCGGCGGCGTCCGGGGCGGCGCCGGCCGCTGGACCGCCGGTGAGCCGCGCCGGTCGGCGGCCGGGTCCGCCGCGGGTGATGGTCATCGGTGACTCGGTGTCGTGGACCCTCGGCGCGTACTGGCCCGGCGAGACCAGCTTCGGGTTCACCCTGGACAATGAGGGCGTCCAGGGCTGCGGCATCGCGGTGCTGCCCGAGCTGCGTTACGGCGGCGCGCCGCACACCAACTTCCCGTACTGCGCCACGTGGGAGTTGCGGTGGGGCGGCTCGACCGCGGCACGGGACCCCGACGTGGTGGTCGTGCTGCTGGACCGGTGGGAGCTGATGGACCGCAAGCTCGACGGCCGCTGGACGCACGTGGGCGAGCCGGCCTACGACGCCTACCTCGCCGGGCAGCTGCGCCGGGCCGTGGACCTGACCGCCGGGCGGGGTGCCCGGGTCGCGCTGCTGACCGCGCCGTACACCCGCCGCCAGGAACGACCGGACGGCGGGCTGTGGCCGGAGGACACCCAGGCCCGCGCCGACGCGTGGAACCGGCTGCTGACCGAGGTCGCCGCCGCCCACCCGAGCCGGCCGGTGGTGCTGGACCTCAACCGGGTGCTGTGCCCGGACGGCGCGTTCACGTGGCAGGTCGGCGGGGTGCGGGTCCGCAGCGACGGGCTGCACCTCACCCCGGACGGCGTACGGCGGGTGGTCGCGCCGTGGCTGGCGCCGCAACTGCTGCGCCTGGCCACCACCTGAGCGCCGGCCGCACGCCGGCGGTGCCCACGCGTCACCGGGGCTCCGCATCGGGACACCGGCGGGCGAGGTGCACGATGACGTCGGCGGCGAGCTCGACCGTGGTGGGCAGGACCCGCTCGATGCTGTGGTACACCTCCTGCCGCTGCGCTGCGGGCAGCTCGAGGTAGGCCGAGACGGTCGACAGGTGCCCGACGTAGTCCGCGGCGGGCATCGCCAGGCGCCGGCTGATGACACACTGCCGCACGTCGGTGAACCACGGCGAGCGCTGCAGCTCCGTGCCCGGCCACTGCATCGGGTGGTGCTCCGGCGTCCCGTCGGGCGACGGTATCTCGTCAGTGGCCAGGTAGGGCGCCCGTGCGGCCTGGACGGCCGCCTCGACGGCCGGGTCCGCGAGCCGGGCCGGGCTGCCGAACGAGGCAAACACGCCCCCGGGCTCCACCAGCGCCGCCATCCGCGCCCACCGGCCCTCCGGCCGCGTCCAGTGCAGCGCCGCCGCCGCGTAGACCAGCCCGTAGCGCCGGTCCGGCCGCAGGTCCTCGAACGCCGCCCGCACCGTCCCGACGCCGGCCGGGACGTGCCTGCGCAGTTCGTCGAGCATCGCCGGGTCGGGGTCGGTGGCGGTGACCGCGATCCCCGGCCGGGCGAACAGCCGGGTCGCCTTGCCCGTGCCGGCCCCGATCTCCAGCGCGCTGCGCACCGGCCGGCCCGCGTACGCCACTACCAGGTCGAACAGCTCCTCGGGGTATCCGGGCCGGAACCGTTCGTACGCCTGCGCGACCGAACCGAACCGCAACGCGCGATCAGCCATGCCTGGCATCCTGACACACGACCCGCTCCGGCGGCGGAGACCGGCGCGACGGCCGGCGCCGGGCCGCATCGCGCTCGCCGGCCTGCTGGGCGTGCTGCCCGGTCTCGTGGTGCGCCGCAGGTCCGCCCGCCGGCCGGTCACAGCCCGTACCGCTGGATGACGCCGGGCAGCCAGTCCGGCTCGGCGAACCGCAGGCCGTAGCGCTCGACGAGCTCCGCGCCGCGTTCGGCGGTGGCGGCACCGGCCGCGGCCAGCTCGGCGACCTCGCGGAAGAAGTGCTCGAACCCGGCCGGGCTGATGATCTCGATCATGCGGGCGGGCACGGCCCCCGCGTTCCACATGGCGTGCAGCTCGCCGCGCGGTTTGGTGATGTACCCACCGGCGCCGAGCACGACCTCGCGGTCGCCGGACCGGAAGCCGATCTCGCCTTCCAGGACGATCGAGTACTCGTCCTCGTGGGTGTGCAGGTGCGGCGGCACGAGCGCGCCGACCGGGAACGGGTGCTCGACGATCGACAGCTTCCCGCCGGTGTCGTGCCCCCACAGCTTGAACTGCACCCCGATGGCGCCGAGGTCGCCGGTGGGCCCCTCGCCGGGCCGCACGACGGTGAGCGGCGGCGGGTCTGCCTGTGTCATGCCGGTGCACCTCTCGGATATGATCAAACAGTAGTGGTTCATGAAATCCTGCGCCGCGAGGAAGGGGCCGTCAAACCAATTGACTGAACAGCACAGTTCCGCCAATTCGCGGGCGTACCGGATGGGCAAGCGCGCCGACAACGTCACCGGGACCCGGCAGCGCATCGTCGAGGCGGCCGTCGCGCTGCACGGCACGATCGGCCCGGCGGCCACGACCGTCTCGGCCGTGGCGGAGGCCGCCGGCGTCACCCGGCTGACCGTGTACCGGCACTTCCCCGACGACGGCGCCCTGTTCGCCGCGTGCGCCGCGCACTGGGCCGCCGAGCAGGTCCCGCCCGAGCCGGCGGCGTGGGCACGCATCGGCGAGCCGTTCGAGCGGCTCACGTTCGCCCTGACCGATCTGTACCGGTTCTACCGCGCCGGCGAGCCGATGCTCACCAACGCGATCCGCGACCGGGCCGCCCTGCCCGCGCCGCTGCGCGAGGCCGCCGAGGCGGCCGAGGCGCAGCAACTGGACCTGCTGCTGCGGCCGTTCCACGCCCGCGGGACCCGCCGCCGGCGGCTGCGGGCGGCGATCGGGCACGCGGCGTCCTTCTGGACGTGGCGGTCGCTGTGCCACGAGCACGGGCTCGCCGACGCCGACGCGGTCCGCCTCACCACCGCGATGGTGAGCGCCGCGGCGACCTGACCCTCACCGCGCCCGGACGCTCACCGGACGCCGGCAGCGAGCAGGCCAGGGGTGCGAGCAGACCGGGGTCGCGGCGTTGCCCGAGGTCAGGGGCGTTCGTCGTCGCGGGGCGGGCGCACCAGCTCCCGGTACCGCGGGGCGCTGGCCCCGTAGATGCTGAAGTTGAGCCGGGCGTCCGCGAGGCTCAACTCACCGTTGCGACTGCCGGCCACCACGGACACCGACGGATCACTGCGGCCGTCATCGGTCCAGAAACAGATCGGACAAGTCGTGCACCCTGTTCGATAGCCGCAACAAGCACACCGAGGCAAGGCTGTCTGACCCACGGCGGCAAGTCTTTCACATTCCGAGCGGCGCCGGCAGAGGCGGCGTGGCCGTGCCGGGGCGCGGCGGCCGGCGTCATCGCTTGACGGCGACGACGCGCCGGCGTTGGTCGCGCCAGCCGGGCAGCCACTCGATGTCGCACAGCCCGGCCTTGCGGATCGCGCTGTGGTACTGCTTCTGTGTGAACAACGTCATGGCGTGCTCCTCGACCCACTGCCGGACGCCGGCGCCGGACTCGTCGAGGACGTAGTGCATGGTCATCGTGGAGACGGTGCCGGAGCGGCCGGAGTAGCACGTCCTGGTGACGTGCCGGTGGTGGTCGCGGGCGGCACCCAGGTCCACCGGCCCCAGGATCCACTGCTGTGGGGTGAACCAGGGTTCCAGGAGCAGCACGCCGCCCGGCTCCAGGTGCGCGGCCAGACAGTGCAGCGTCTGGCGGAGCTCGTCGACCGACTGCGCGTAGCCGATCGCGGAGAACAGGCAGGTGACCGCGCCGAACGTCCGGCCGAGCCGGAAGTCGCGCATGTCCCCGGCGTGCACCGGGACGCCGGGCAGCCGCTCGACCGCCGCCTGCCGCATCGCGTCGGAGATCTCCAGCCCTTCGACATGCGCGAACTCGTGCCGCAGGTGCGACAGGTGCAGGCCGGTGCCGCAGGCCACGTCGAGCATGCTGGTCGCGGCGGGGTTGCGCCGCCGGATCAGCGCCGTGACGTCCCGGGCCTCGCGCTGGTAGTCCTTCCCGGCCGCGACCGCGTAGATGAGGTCGTACGCGGCGGCCAGGTCACGGCCGGTGGGCGCGGCCGCCTCGCCGGTCGCGCCGGCCGGGTCGAGCCGGAACCCCGTCGCCCGGTCGGCCGGTCTCGCGCCGGGGACCGACCGGCGCCGTCCAAGGAATTCCACTGCCGTCACCTTCGGTAACCCGCGGCGGCCGGGCCGGCCACCGTCCGGGCCGCACGATCATGCCAGCCGCGCCAACCGGCTCCTCATCCCGGGCCTGCGAACGGGCCTGCGAACGGGCCGGCGCGCGGGACGGCGAACGGGCCGGCGCGGGACGGCGAACGGGCCGGCGCACTGGCCCGCCGCTCAGGAGGCGAAGGCCTTGCGGTAGTCGCGGGGTGGCACGCCGCGGCGCTTGACGAACTGCTCACGCAGGGTGGCGGCGGTGCCGAAGCCGACCTGGCGGGCGACCTCCTCGATCGACAGGGCCGCGGTCTCCAGCAGCTCCTCGGCGCGGTGCAGCCGCTGGGAGAGCACCCAGGCGTGCGGGGTCGAGCCGGTGGCGGCGGCGAAGCGGCGGGCGAAGGAGCGCTGGCTCATCAGGGCGCGGCCGGCCAGCACCTCGACGGTCAGCGGCAGGTGCAGGTGCTCACGGGCCCAGCCGAGCACCTCGGCGAGGCGCTCGCCGTCGCAGTCCGCCGGGACGGGTGCCGCCACATACTGGGCCTGCCCGCCGTCGCGGTGCGGCGGCACGACCATGTCGCGGGCGATGCCGTTGGCGACGGCCGCGCCGTATTCGCGGCGCAGCAGGTAGAGGCACATGTCGACGCCAGCGGCGGCGCCCGCGCCGGCCGGCGCAGCGGACCACGACGGTCGTCGGTGCCGCAGTCGCAGGTGGCGGCGGTGTGGAGGTCCGGCGCGGATCGTGTGCACACGGGGGCGTCACGGCGGATCCGGGCCTACCGTCGCCGGGTATGCAGAACGTGGATGTAGTGGTCGTCGGCGCCGGTCTGGCTGGGCTGCACACGGCCCGCCGGCTCGCGGAGCAGGACCTGGACGTGCTCGTGGTCGACCGCCGGCGCTCCCTGTCGGCCGGGATCCGCACGACCGGGATCTTCGTGCGGCGTACCCTCGACGACTTCGACGTGCCGGGGCACCTGCTCGGGCCCGGGGTCCGCGACGTGCTGCTCTACCCGCCGTCGCGGCGCGCGCCGGTCCACCTCACCAGCGACCGCGACGAGTACCGGGTCGCCGACATGCCCGGCGTCTACGAGCACGCCCGCCGCACCGCCGAGACCGCCGGTGCGCGGGTCCGGCTCGGCGTGCGGTACACCGGCGCGGCCGGCGGCCTGGCGACGTTCGCCGGCGCGGAGCCGGTCCGGGCCCGGTTCGTCGTCGGCGCGGACGGTGCCCGCTCCAGGGTCGCCCGCGACCTGGGCCTGGACGTCAACCGGCGGCTGCTCGTCGGTGCCGAGCTCATCCACCCGGTCGCCGCCGGGCCCGGCGCGCCGGCGTTCCACTGCGTCCTCGACCCGCGGGTGGCGCCCGGGTACCTCGGCTGGGTCATCAACGACGGCCGGCACGCGCACGTGGGTGTCGCCGGGTACCCGGGGGCGATGCGCGCCGGGGTACGGCAGCTGCTGGACGTGTTCGCCGCCGACGCGCCGGGGCGCCCCGCGTCCGCCGGCCCGGTCGAGCGGCGCGGCGGGCCGATCCCGGTCGGTGGGGTGCTGCGCCGACTGGCGTGCCCGGGCGGGCTGCTCGTCGGCGACGCGGCCGGCGCGGTGTCGCCGCTGACCGCCGGCGGGCTTGACCCGTGCCTGCGCATGTCGGACCTGGCCGCGGCCGTCACCGCCGGGTACCTGCGCACCGGCGACGAGGGCCTGCTGCGCCGCTACGACGGCGGAGCGCTGCGGGCCAGGTTCCGGGGGCGGCTGCTGCTGCGGCGGATGTTCGCCGGGCTGCGCTCACCCGCCGCCGTCGAGGCCGCGGTCGCGGCGCTGCGCAGCCGGGCCGGGAGGGCCGCCGCCGCGCGGGTGCTGTTCGGCGACGGCTCGTTCCCCGACGTCGACCCGCGGCCCGCGCGGCTCGCGGTCCGCTGAGCCGGCCCCTGAGATCACTTCGCCAGAGTGCGCAGCTTCTCCAGCAGCGGGCCGGCGGCCTCGTCGAGGAACCGCTGCTGCAGCGCGTCACCGACCTGCACGAGCGCGACGTCGGTGAAGCCCGCCTCCCAGAACGGTTTGACGCTCTCGGCCAGCTCGTCCAGGTCGGGCCCGCAGGCGATCGACCCGGCGACGTCGTCCTTGCGCACGAACTGGCTGGCGCCGACGAACCCCGCCGGGGTGGGCAGGTCGGCGTTGACCGCCCAGCCGCCGCCGAACCAGCGGAACTGCTCGTGGGCCAGGTCGATCGCCTGCTGCCGGTCCGGTGCCCAGCAGATCGGGATCTGCCCGATCGCCCGGGACGGGGCGCCGCCCTGCCGGGCCTTGTCCCAGCCGGACACGAGCTCGGCGTCGGGCTCGACGGCGATGAGGTGGTCGCCGAGCGGCGCGAACCGTTCGACGGACTTCTCGCCGGAGACTGCCAGGCCGATCGGTACGCCGCCGTCCGGGGCGTCCCAGATGCGCGCCGAGTCGACCCGGAAGTAGTCGCCGTCCCAGGTGACGAGGTCGCCGGTGTGCAGGGCCCGGATGATGTGGACGGCCTCCTCCAGCATGTCGTGCCGCTGCGCGACCGGCGGCCAGCCCTCGCCGGTGACGTGCTCGTTGAGGTTCTCGCCGGCGCCGAGGCCGAGCACGAACCGCCCGTCGGACAGCAGCTGCAGGGTGGCGGCCTTCTGCGCGACGACCGCAGGGTGGTACCGCTGGATGGGGCAGGTGACGTAGGTGGCCAGCTCGACGCGGGAGGTCGCGTGCGCCACGGCGCCGAGCACCGACCAGGCGTAGGGCGCGTGGCCCTGCTCCATCAGCCAGGGTGAGTAGTGGTCGCTGCTGACCTCGAAGTCGAAGCCGACGTCCTCGGCCTGCACGGCGTAACGGACCAGCTCCTTCGGCCCGCTCTGCTCCGTCATCAGGGTGTACCCGAACTTGACCACGTCCCACCACCTCATCCCGCTGCCGACGACCTGCCCTCCAAGGGCTGCCCGGTCGCGGCACCGTCAAACGCGGCGGCTCAGCCCGCGTCGCCGCCCTTGCCGGACCCCTGCGCCGCCCGTGCGATGTGGACGGCGCCGCTGGTCAGCGCCCGGCGCCACGGCAGTGCCCCGTCGATCTCCACCTGCAGGGAGAAGCTCAGGAACGTCCGGATCAGCACGATGAGGCCGAGCACCGCCACGTTCTGCAGCGTCGGCGCGACCGCGACGGTGCGGATCAGGTCGGCGGCGACGAGGACCTCGAGGCTGAGCAGCAGCACCCCGCCGAAACTCTCCCGCAGCGCCTGGTACGCCCGCCGTCCGCCCTCGGCGCGCCAGGCCCGCACGGCCAGCAGCACCGACCACAGCAGCCCGACGACCAGCACGGCAGCGCCCAGCGCGTCGAACCCCTGGGCCGCCCGCTCCATGACTTCCGTGAACGCCACGCGGCCGAACGTATCAGCGGCCGGCGGCCGGCGCAGGGCACTCGACCCGGCCCCGGGGTCGTCAGCCGCGGTTGCCGAACAGCAGGCGGGCCGGCCGGAAGCGCCGTACAGCGAGCTCGTAGACGGCGAACATGATCACGAAGGATGACGCGACGATCGCCAGGTACTTCACCGGCGCCGGGACCTGCCAGCGCACCACCACGTAGGCCGTCGCCACGACGATCGGCTGGTGCAGCACGTACATCGGCAGGGCGGCGACGGCCAGGTAGGCCCGCACCCGGCCCCGCCGGCCGTCCGGGGCGGGCCCGGCGGCCGGTGTGCCGGGGGCGGGCCGGTCGAGCAGGCCGAGGATCGCAACCAGCCAGCACCAGCCGGCGAGTGCGAACAGCACCCGCGCGACGGCCGCGGGCACGGTCATGTCGGTGAACGGCTCCCCGCCGGCCGTGTCGAGTGCGACCCCGGCGGCCGCGAAGAGCACGACACCGGCGACCGCGGCCGGCACGGCGTCGCGGCGCATCGCCGCCCGGAACCGGTCGTCGGCCGCGAGGGCGAACCCGTACAGGAAGAACAGCAGGTACGCCCAGCGGCTCCAGCCCGCGAACGCCTCCTCCATGCCCAGCACCGCGCCGACCACCGCGAGCGGCACCGCCGGCAGCAGGACGACACCCCGCCGTGCCGCCGCGCCGGCGGCGGCGTCGCGGATCCGCGCCGCGCGACCGGCCGGCAGCCACGCCGCCAGCGGGGCGAGCAGCACCGAGAACGCCAGCAGCAGCACCACGAACCACAGGTGGCCGCTCTCGAAGTACTCGCCCCGCACGACGAACGGGACGTCCGACAGGCTCAGGTGCACGTCGAAGAACCGCAGCAGGAACCGCGGGTAGGACTCGGCGTAGCCGGGATCGGCGGCCTTGAGGCGCAGCCACGGGGGCAGCGGCAGGATGGTCAGCGTCGCGACCAGCAGCGGCACGCCGAGCCGCAGCAGCCTTTCGCGGGCGAAGCCGCCCGGGCCGCGATGGCGGATCGAGTGCCACGACCCGAGCCCAGCGATGAGGAAGAGCGCGGGCATCGCCCAGACCACGCACAGCCCGGCGAGCCAGGTGGTCGCCTCGGTCGTGGTCGCGTTCTTGACGTAGTAGTCGTCGCGGGTGTCGAAGACCAGCGCCGCGTGGAAGAACACCAGGCCGTACACGACCACCAGCCGGATCACGTCCAGCTCCGGCCGGCGCGCGGCCCGCCGCGGCGCGGCGTCCGGTAGCGGTGCGGACTCCTGCGGTGCCGCCATGTCGCCTCCCCGTGCGTCGCCGGCCGTATCAGGATGCCAGGCCGGCGGCCGCCGGCGACAGTGACATCTGCGCGGAAGGTTTCACCCCGCACCGGCTGGGCAGGGCACCGCGCATGCGCCGGCACCGGCCGCGCGGGTCACCCGCGGCGAGGCTGGCGGCCGCCGGGTGGACCGGCACGATGGGACCCATGGCCAAGATCCTGTTCGTCATGACCGGGACCAGTTACTGGACGCTCAAGGACGGCACCAGGCACCCGACCGGCTACTGGGCCGAGGAGTTCGCGGCGCCGTACAGCGCGCTCACCCGCTCCGGCCATCAGGTGGTGGTGGCCACCCCGGGCGGGGTGGTGCCGTACGTCGACGTGATGAGCCTGCGCCCCTCGATGGCGGGCAGCGACCAGATCGCCCTGGAGCTGGAGACCGTCCTGCGCGCCGCCGACGAGCTGCGCAGCCCGATCCAGCTGTCCGACGCCCGCCTGGAGGACTACGACGCGGTCTACTACCCGGGCGGCCACGGCCCGATGGAGGACCTGTCGGCCGACGCCACCTCCGGCCGGCTGCTGACCGCCGCCCTCGCCTCCGGCAAGCCCCTCGCCATCGTCTGCCACGCGCCGGCCGCCATGCTCGCCACCCGGCACAAGGGCGTGTCACCGTTTCTCGGGTACCGCGTCACCGCGTACACCAACGACGAGGAGGAAGCGGTCGGCCTGGCCGCCAAGGCCCGCTGGCTCCTGGAGGACGAGCTCGTCACCCTGGGCGTCGACTTCACCCGCGGCGAGAGCTGGAAGCCCTACACGGTCGTGGACCGCAACCTGTACACCGGCCAGAACCCGGCGTCCGCCGCGCCGCTCGCGCAGCAGCTGCTGGAGGTGATCAGCTGACGACCCCGGTCCTCAACCGGCCAGTCGCAGCACCGCCGCCGGCTCACCGGCCTCCGGCACCCTGGCCAGTTCGACGCCGTGGAAGACCTCGACGGCACGCCACCAAGCAACGCGTGGAGTGAGCGCCGTTCACCCCGTGCAGGTGATGATCCGCCGCTCACGGCGTTCGACGCTGATAACCGGGTACAGATGTACATCGAGGAGGCGGACGATGGATGGCTACTCGTTCGGCGACGTGATCCTGGGGACGCTGTGGTTCATGCTGGTCTTCGCCTGGATCTGGCTGATGATCAGCATCCTCACGGACGTGTTCCGTGACCATCAGGTCAGCGGCTGGGGCAAGGCCGGCTGGACGGTGTTCCTCATCGTCCTGCCGTGGTTGGGTGCGCTGGTGTACCTCATCACCCGCGGCCCGTCGATGAACGCGCGGGCCCGCGAACGGGCCATGGCGCACGAGGCGGAGGTCCGCGAGTTCGTGCGCAGCGCGGCCGGCACGGCGAGCCCGGCGGACGAGCTCGGCAAGCTCGCCGACCTGCAGCGCCGCGGGATCCTGACCGAATCCGAATACCAGCGGGCCAAGACGGCCCTGCTGGAACAGAGCCACAACGGCGCCGGGGTCCGGCGCTGACGGGCGTGGGGGGTTGCCGTACCGCCGGCACGGCAACCCCGCGGGCGGTTCAGCCGCGATCCGCCTCGATCATCGTGTGGAAGAACTGGATCGTCGTCGCGCCGCCGCCGCGAACGTCGTGACGACCGGTCAGGGCCGCGGTGACGTGCGGGTCCAGCCGGCCTTCTCGCCGCGGCGGGGACGGGGGCGCAGGGCGGCGAGGCAGCGGTCGCACACGTGCCCGACCCGGTCGTTCGGGCCGAGCACGTCGGTGTCGCGGTACTCCCACGGCACGTGCGGGAACATCCGCAGGCGGGCGCGGGACAGCGGCACGCCGCACACGGTCTGGTTGTGGCCGGGCAGCCACGCGTGGGCGTCGCCGGCCGGCATGCGTACGCCGTCGTCGTCGTGCCACTGGCCGGACGCGGCGACCGCTGCGCCCGTCGGACCACTCGCCCGTGCCGTCGGTGCCGGCGGCATGCTTGTCCTCCTCCTCGGGTGTACCGGTCAGCTACCCGACCATGGTGCGGTCAACCGCCGGCACGGCCAGGACGACGCCGCTGCGGGGGCGGGCCGGGATGCGGCGCAGCGAGATGGTGAGGTCCTGCGGCGGCAGTGTCCAGTCCAGCGCGGCGAGCCGGGGTGCAAGCGCGCTCAGCAGGCTGATCGTGGCGCCCTCACCGGGGCAGCGATGGCCGGTCGCGGGGTTGCCGCCGCCCTGCGGGACGAGGTCGTCGCGGCCCGGCGGGAGCTTCAGGAACCGTTCGGGGCGGAACTGGTACGGGCCCTCCCACAGGATCCGGTCGTGGTTCTGACCGTACAGGTCGAGCAGCACCATCGAGCCGGCCGGGATCCGGGTGCCGCGCCAGGTGAGGTCGCGGGCGGCGCGGCCGCCGACGAACGGCGCGAAGGGGTAGAAGCGGCGGGTCTCGTGCACGAACGCCTCGACGTAGGCGGGGTCGCCGGCCCGCAGCCGCATCCGGGTGTGCGGCCACAGGTGCATCGCATGCGCCATGTACGCCACGAACCAGCACACCGCGACCGTCGGGCGGATCACGTTGAGCACCTCGACCGCGGCGGTCCTCGGCGGCAGCAGCGCGCCGTCCAGGTCGCGGTGGGCCGCGACGACGGCGACCGCCGAGCCGGCCGGCGCGGCCGTCATGCCGTTGCGGACCGCCTCGATCTGCCCGGCGAGGCGGCGTTCGAGCCGTCCGCGGGCCCGCCGGGCCCGCCAGTGCCGCGGCCCCAGGGTGGCGAACCCGTCGACCAGGGCGACCAGGTCCCCGGCGGGCAACGTGCCGTCGACCCCCGCCCACCGGCAGGCCGCCTCGGTGATGACCCGGCTCGCCTCGTCGAACAGCACGATCTCCCGGCGGGCCCATCCGGCGGCGGTGCGGTCCCAGACGGCCGCGGTCTCCTCGGCGAGCGCCGCGGCGCCGTCCGGTCCGAGCAGCGACAGGAACACCGCCTTGCGGTGCCGGTGCGCGTCACCGTCGAGGGTGTGCACGGCGCCGTGGCCGAACAGGGTGCCCTGCACCGGCTCGGGGATCGCGCCGTGGCGCAGCACGTGCTCCTCGTCGTAGAAGAACCGCACCGCGTCGGGGCCGGCGATCCCGGTCGCGGGCAGCCCCGCCAGCCGGGTCGCGAACGGTCCACCGGCGCGGCGCCGCCGGTCAGGCAGCCATGCGTAACCGTCCAGCGCCAGCGGCAGGGAGTTGTCGAGTCTCGGCATGGGAGGTCCTCTTTCCCGCCCGCCCAGCCGCGAAACGCCACGCCGCCGCACTGCCGCCCCGCCGCGCCGGCGGCGCGGTATGGCGCGGGCCGTGCCATGGACCGTGGCGTGGACCGTGGCGCGCTCAGCGGTGCCGGGTGCTGGCGTCCGCGTACCGCAGCAGCGCCGCGACCCCGCCGTCCACCGGCAGCTCCGCGGGCTCGACCAGGGTGAGCCCGGCGTCGGAGCACGCCAGGGCCCGCACGAGCGCGGCGTCGGCGCGCACCTTCCACGGCGCGGCGACGCCCATCGCGTGCAGCTCGGCCGCGTCGTACGACAGCTGCAGCGGCTCCGGCCCGGCCCACAGCATCTGCGTCGAGGACGGGTCGTCGACCAGCAGGACGGTGTCGACCTGCCCGCGCTGCAACGCGGCGACCACCGCCGGCAGCCCGTCGCCGGCGGCCGCGTCCCTGCCCCGCTGCATGCGGTACCGGTCCACCACGTCCGTCTCGTGTGCGGCGGCCCGCTCCGCGACCGCCCGGATCGTCGCCTCGTCGAGCGCGTGCGGGTCGGCGCCGGCGGCGCGGGCCCCGGCCTCGGTGGTCACCACCAGGTCCCGCCAGCGCTCCGGCAGCCGCTCCACCAGCATCGGGCGTGACCGCGGGTCACCGCCGACGACGATGACCTGCGCGTCGCACCCTTCGGCGAGCTCGGCGACCGCCACGGCGACCTCGCCGGCGTTGCGCTGCCACGACTCCTGCGCCGCCTGCTGCCAGTGGGACTGCTGCCAGCCGCCGACGTTGCTCTTGCGGATCGGGAAGTCCTGGGACCCTTCGACGCTCGCGGTGCGCACGAGCCGGCCCGGCCCGGTCCCGGTCAGGAAGCCGCCGGTGTGGTCGACGAGGACCTGCACGTAGGGGATCTGCTCGCCGAGCTGGGCGACCAGCGGCATGGTGTGCGGCAGCGGCCCGAAGGCGGCGATCTCCCGCCGCGGCGGCGCGTCCAGCGGCTGCGCGAGCGCCACCGCGCCGTGCGCGGCGAACACGGCCAGCCCGTGCCGCCCCGGCTCCTGCGGCCGCTCCAGCACGGCCTGCTCCATCGCGTCGAGGGTGTCCTCGTCGCAGCCGTCCGCGGCGAGGCTCTCCCGGGCCGCCCGCCATCGCAGGTCCACCTGCTCCGCGCCGTCCTCCGTGTTGCGGGAGGTGTCGACGTACACTGACGCCCACGGCCCGGCCTGCTCGTACAGCGGACGCAGCATCGACAGTCTCATGACAGGCTTCCTCTCCTCGGTCGTGCAGGGTCCACTACCCGCCCCGACCTCGGTTAGCCGTCGCACGGCGAAGCGGGGTGGCGGCCGGTGCCGCCACCCCGCCGGTCAGTGCACGGTCAGCTCAGGCTGAACCGCTGGTTGGCCTGGCCGTTGCAGTCGTAGAGCTGGACCTGCTGGCCGTTGTTGGTGCCCCACACGTCAATGCAGCGTCCGGACTGCACGCCGCTGATGGTGCCGTTGGAGTTGACGTTCCACTGCTGGTTGGCCTGGCCGTTGCAGCTGTAGATCTGCACGGCCGAGCCGTTGCCGGAACCGGCCGCGTCCAGGCACATGTTGCCGTACACGGTCAGCTGCCGGCTCGACGTGAGCGTCCACTGCTGGTTGGTCTGGCCGTGGCAGTCGTACAGCTGCACGCGGGTGCCGTTGTTGCGCGAGGCGTTGGGCACGTCGATGCACCGGCCGGACTGGGCGCCGACGATCCGCTTCGCGGTGCCCGGCTCGGACGACGTCGGCGGCGTCGACGACGTCGGGCCGCCGGTCGGCGACGAGGTCGGGCCGACCGAGTTGAGCACGTTGAGCACGGAGTTGTAGGCGGCCTTCTTGTTGCCGCCGCCGTCGAACAGCAGCGGGCTCTCGTTGGAACGCCACGAGTCACTGTCCCGCACACCCCACACCGTGATG
>NZ_JBFAIC010000104.1:0-26089 GCF_040654515.1 Dactylosporangium sp. NPDC050688 | reverse complement strand
GCCCGTCGGGCGGCGCGGGTCGTCGCCTCGGCCACGTCGGACGCCTCAGTGGGCGATGTCGACCACGATGCGGGTCGGATCGGCCAGCAGCATCACCCGGAAGCCGGTGCGGTGGTGCGTGGTGATGAACGCCGACACGGTGCCGTTGTCGTACACGGTGAACGCCACCGACTGCGCCTGCGTCAGCCCGACCGGCACGGGATTCGGCCCGGCCACGGCCCCGCGCTGGGTGGTGGCGGCGGTGAGGCCGACGTGGATCGTCGCCGGCGCGGGGACGGTGTAGCTGACGCTGATCAGCGGGGTGCCCGCCGTGGCGAGGTCGAACACCACCCGGTCGTAGCCGGGGTGCGCGGCCGCCCGCACGCCCGTGACCTGGACCTGTGCCGCGGTGCCGGCGCCGCCCTGGAACCGTTCGGTGGTGAACGGCTGGCTGGGCTGGTGCGCGACGTCCACGGCGATCCGCGGCGGGTCGGTCAGCCGCAGCACCCGGAAGCCGACCCGGTCGGCGAGTCCGAGGCCGAAGCTGATGTACCCCTCCGAAGCGCCACCGGACCGGATCTGACGCAGGGTCGGCAGCCGCGGGTCGTAGACCCGGCCGAGATCGATCGTGGACGCGCCGGTGGCGACGTCGTACGGGTACGCCCCGTCGAACACGACCCGCAGCGTCGCGGCGCCGGCGACCGGGACCGGGGTGCCGGTGCCCTCGGCGACCAGCGGCCCGTACTCGACCCGGTACCCGGGGGTGCCGCCGGTGAAGTCGAAGACGGTGCGGTCGTAGTGCTCGTGCAGCCCGGTGCGCACCCCGAGCAGGGTCGGCGGGTGCGGGTCCCACGGCGGCACGGACGCCGCGCCCGTGACCGGCGTGACGCTGGTCGGGGCGGGCAGGTCCCCCGCCGCGGCGGCGGCGCCCGGCACCAGGAGGACCGGCGCGAGAACGAGGACGGCGGACAGGGTTCGGAGCTTGGTCATCCACATGGCGGTGACCTTCCAGGGGTGCGGATCGATGACACGACCCAGACGCCCGTGCCACCCGTCCGGTTGACAGCCCCGGGCGTGCAGTCCTCGATTCGACAGATGAGCCCGTCCGCCCCGGCGGGTCAGGAGGGCAGGGGGAGCCAGGCGAGGACGTCGCGGATCTTGTCGTCCCAGTGGGTCCACTCGTGGGTGCCGGGGCCGAACTGGGACGTCAGTGGCACGCCGCGGGCGGCGCACGCGTCGCGGAAGCGGACGTTGCCCTCGTACAGGACGTCCTCGGTGCCGCACCACTGGAACAGCGGCGGCGGGTCGGCGACCTTGTCGAGCAGGGCGAACAGGTCGTTGTCGCTGCCGGCGAACGGGGTGTCGCCGAACACGCGGCGCCACATCATGGGGTCGAGCGGCGACGGGCCGGTGCGCATGCGTTCGCCGAGGTCGAGGGCGCCGGAGAGGCTGGCGGCGGCGGCGTAGCGGTCGGGGTGGCGCAGGGCGAGCTTGAACGCGCCGTAGCCGCCCATCGACAGGCCCGCCACGTACGTCTCCGCGGGGCGGGAGGAGAGGCGGAAGAAGCCGCGGGCGATCGCGGGCAGCTCGTCGGCGACGAACGTCCAGTACGGGCGGCCCCACACCTCGTCGGTGTAGAAGCTGCGGTGGACCTGCGGCATGACGACGGCGATACCCAGGTCGGCGACGTACCGCTCGATCGAGGTGCGGCGGGTCCAGGTGGTGTCGTCGTCGCTGAGGCCGTGCAGCAGGTAGAGGGTGGGCAGGTCACCGTCGCGGCCGCTGCCGGACATGCCGATCTGCCCCGTCGTGCGCTGGGGCAGCACCACGGTCATCGAGGTGCTGAAGCCGAGGACGTCGGAGAAGAAGTCACAGCGCATGAGGGCCATGCCCCACCCTAGACACGCTTTAAGGTGGGCGGTGTGGAACTCCGCGCCAACGCCGCCCTCGCCGCGTTGTCGGTGGCCACGTTCACGTTCGTCACCGTCGAGGTGATGCCGATCGGGCTGCTGACGCTGATCGCCGACGACCTGGGGCGCAGCCGGGCCGAGGTGGGGATGCTGCTCACCGGGTATGCGGCGGTGGTGGTGCTGCTGTCGGTGCCGATGGCGGCGGTGACCCGCAGGATGCCGCGGCGGCTGCTGCTCGGCACGACCCTCGGGGTGTCCGCGGTGGCCACGGCGGTGTCGGCGGTCGCGGAGGGCTACGTGATGCTGCTCGGCGCGCGGCTCGTGGTCGCCTCGACGCAGGCGCTGTTCTGGTCGATCGTCGGCTCGACCGCCACGGCGATGTTCCCGCCGTCGCGGCGGGGCCGCACCGTGGCCCGGATGTCGATCGGGGCGGCGCTCGCCCCGGTGCTCGGCGTGCCGGCCGGCACCTGGCTGGGCCAGCAGCTGGGGTGGCGGGCCGCGTTCGGGGTGATGGCCGTGATCGGCGCGGCGACCTGCGCCGCGGTCGTGCTGCTGCTACCGGCGTCGCTGCCGTCGGGGGCCGCCTCCGCACGGGCGGCCGCCCCGGACCGGCGGCGCTACCTGCTGCTGCTCCTGGTCACCACGCTCGGGGTGGCGGGGGCGATGACGGCGCAGACGTACGTGACGCCGTTCCTGCTGGACGTGACCCGCTTCGCCGCGCCGTCGCTCGGGCCGCTGCTGCTGGTCTCCGGCGCTGGCGGGATCGCCGGGACGCTCGTCGCCGGCCGGTTCCTGGACCGGCACCCGTGGCCGGCCCTCGCCGTGCCGATGGCGCTGCTGTGCGCGGCGGCGGTCGTGCTGTACGCCGGCGGCACCGTGCGCGTGCTGACGATCCTGGCCCTGGCCACGACCGGCGCGGCGTACGCGGCGTTCGCGGCCGCGGTGCAGAACCGGGTGCTGCAGGTCGCGCCGGGCAGCACCGACATGGCGTCGGCGGGCAGCAGCTCCTCGTTCAACATCGGCATCTCGGGCGGCTCGTTCCTCGGCGGCGTGATCATCGAGGACGTCAGCGTGCGGGCGGTCGCGCTCGCCGCCGCCCTGCTCCTCGCCGCGGCGCTGGCGGCGCTGCTGCTCGACCCGCTGCTGCCACGGCGCGAGCCGTCCGCTGCGGCGCGGCAGCGGCACGAACCACTCAAGGCCGCCGCATGTCCGGAAAAGTCCGGTAATCCGCACGTGTGATGCTGTCGGATCTCCTACATTCACACTTTGTATCAGGCCTCGAACCACGCCCCCAGAAGGCACCGGGCTGCATCCACCAGCGCAAACGTAATGTCAGACATTTATGTGTACCAATGCATAAACGATCGAAAGTGTATTCGGCGCGATGGGCGGGCTCACTTACGATCGGGCTGGTTGAGGCAAATTCTGCGCACCAGAGCAGGCGACCGGTGAGGGGGCAGGCAAGTGGCGGACGAGCACGCCGCGACCGTCCGCACCACGCCCGCCGAGAAACGAGCGCTGGCGCGGCGCCTCCGCGACGCCGACACCCACCGCGCCTACGCGGCCTGCAACACCCTCACCGGTCCCCTGACCACCCCTGCCGGTCCCCATTTGCCGGTCGTGTACAGAAGCACGGCCCGGCCGGCGCAGCGGTTCATGCTCAGCGTCCTCATTTCGCTGAACTTCCTCACCGCGATCGTCTTCATCGGCTGGCTCGCCCTGCCCCGGCACGTCCCCGGCGCGGTGTCCGGCGCCGGCGCCCTCGACTGGCACGTGGTCGTGGCCCGGGTCGCGTTCTGCTTCGTGCTGCTGGTCGAGCTGGTACGGCTGCTGCAGAACCTCGCCGTGTGGGTGTTCGCGTGGAAGGCCGCCGACCCGGTGCCGATGGTGCCCGAGCCGGGGCTGCGCATCGCGATGCTCACCACGATCGTGCCGGCGAAGGAGCCGCTCGACGTCGTGGAGCGCTCGCTCAAGGCGATGCAGAAGGTCCGCTACCCCGGCCAGGTCGACATCTGGATCCTCGACGAGGGCAACGACCCGCGGGTCAAGGCGATGGCGAAGAAGCTCGGCGTGAAGCACTTCAGCCGCCGCGGCCGGCCCGAGTTCAACCAGCCCGGCGGGCCGTTCCGGACCAAGACGAAGGCCGGCAACCACAACGCGTGGCGCTTCACCCACGAGCACGTCTACGACGTGGTCGCGCAGATGGACCCCGACCACGTGCCGCTGCCCAGCTTCCTGGAGCGCACCGTCGGCTACTTCCGCGACCCCGACGTCGCCTTCGTCGTCGCCCCGCAGGTGTACGGCAACATGTACGGCGGCTGGGTCGTGCACGGCGCGTCGGTGCAGCAGTACCTGTTCAGCGGCCTCATCGAGCGCGGCGCCAACGGCCTCGGCGCGCCGCTGCTCATCGGCACCAACCACCTCTACCGGCCGCTGGCGTGGGCGCTGATCGACGGCTACCAGGACAGCATCATCGAGGACCACCTCACCTCGATGGTCGTGATGGGGGCGAAGAACCCGCTCACCGACCGGCGCTGGAAGGGCGTGTACACCCCCGACGTCATCGCCGTCGGCGAGGGCCCGACGACCTGGACCGACTACTTCAACCAGCAGAAGCGCTGGGCGTACGGGGTGTGGGAGATCCTGCTGCGCGCCCGGCCCTACCTCAAGCGGCTGAGCGCCTCGCAGCGGCTCTGCTACGGCCTCGTGCAGTCCTACTACCCGAGCGTCGCGCTGTCCGCCGTGTCCGGCACCCTCGCCACCGCCGCCTACCTCGGCTTCGGCATCGGCGCGATGCGCGTGGAGTGGCAGCTGTGGCTGCTGCTGTGGTCGGCGAGCATGGGCAGCTGGGCGCTGCTGTGGCTGTGGCTGCGCCGGTTCAACCTCGCCGAGCACGAGCGGCGCGAGCTGGGCGTGCACGGCATGCTGCTCGCGTTGTTCGCGGTGCCGGTGTACGTCGTGGCCGGCGCCGCCGCGCTGCTGCGCCGTCCCCTGGCGTACGCGGTGACCGCGAAGGGCCGCCTCGCCAGCGCGGACGGGCCGAGGTCGTTCCGCCTGCACGCGGCGTGGGCCGGGCTGTCCGCGGCGCTGCTCGGGATCAGCGGGTGGCTCGGGCACCACTCCGACGCGCTGCGGTTCTGGTCCGCGCTGAGCATCGTCGCCGGGGTCTGCCCGCCGCTCATCGCGTGGGTCACCCGGCTGCGCAACCGCCGCATCACCGAGCAGGAGGCCGACCTCACCCAGCAGACCGGCCCGCTGGTCATGACGGTGCGCGGCAAGGCCGCCGTGGTCCGCGAGTCGATCACCACCACGTCCACGATCCGGCTGTCGGACCTGCCGCACGTGCCCGGCCTCGACCTCGTCGTGCCCGGCCCGCGCCCCGCCGCGTCCCCTGACGTGTCCCCCGCCGCGTCTGCCACGAAGGAGCCGGTGTGATCACCCTGCCCCGGCTCATGCTCGCCGTGCTGCTGCTCGTCGCCGGCTACACGTTCGTGGTCGCACCGCAGGTCGCCGCGGGCACCGGGCCGTCCGTACGGTGGGAGACGAAACGGGCCGAGCCGCGCCCCACGTTCACCCCCGGCCCCAGCACCGGGCAGCGGAAGACCTTCCCGCAGGCGGGCAAGGCGTTCTTCGGCGTGTTCACCTCCCGCGGCCCGGCCGACCTCACCGAGTACGACGGGTTCGTCGCCGCCGCCGGCAAGCAGCCGCAGGTGATGATGTTCGCGCAGGGCTGGGCGGTGGCGAAGACGTTCGACCGGCAGCCGTTCGACCGCATCACCAACCGCGGCATGCTGCCGATGCTCGCCTGGGAGCCGTGGAACTTCCGCTCCGAGTCCAAACAGGACCGCCAGCGCGGCAACCAGCCCGAGTACCGGCTGTCGAAGATCACCGGCGGCGCCTACGACGACTACGTCAAGGCCTGGGCCGCCGGCGTGAAAAGCCTCGGCTACCCGGTCGCGATCCGCTTCGCGCACGAGATGAACGGCTACTGGTACCCCTGGTGCGAGTCTGCCAACGGCAACCGCAAGGGCGACTACGTCGCCGCGTGGCGGCACGTGCACGACCTGTTCGAGGCCGCCGGCGCCCGCAACGTCATCTGGGTGTGGAGCCCCAACGTCGCCTACGACGGCTCCACCCCGCTGCAGCAGCTGTACCCCGGCGACGACTACGTCGACTGGGTCGGCCTGTCCGGCTACTACGGCACCGGCGGCCTGGAGGATTACCAGACCTTCGACCAGATCTACCGCAAGACCCTCACGTCCGTCGCGGCGCTCACGAAGCGGCCCGTCGTCGTCACCGAGGTCGCCGCCACCGACGCGGCCGGCCGCAAGGCGGAGTGGATCACCGACCTGCTCAAGACGCTGCCGAAGCACCCCGAGATCATCGGTTTCCTCTGGTTCGAGTCGGTCAAGGAGACCGACTGGCGCATCGCGGCCACCCCGGCGGCGTCGAAGGCGTTCGCGGCCGGCATCGCCCAGCCGTACTTCACCGCCACCTACACCCCCGACATGGTGCCCCGCACCGTCGCTGTTCGCTAGGAGCTCGTCGTGACGGGACACGTCGTCGGCATCGACCTGGGCACGTCCAACACCGTCGCCGTCATCCGCTCCCCCGACGGCCGGCGCCGCCCGGTCCTGTTCGACGGCGCGCCGCTCATGCCGTCCGCGGTGTACCTGCAGGACAACGGGCAGCTCGCGGTCGGCCGCGACGCGCAGCGCCTCGCCCAGCTCGACCCGGCACGCTACGAGCCGAACCCGAAGCGGCGCATCGACGAGACCACTGTCCTGCTCGGCAACACCGAGGTCCCGACCCGCGAGATGCTCGCCGCCGTGCTCGGCTCCGTCGCCGCCGGGGTCGCCGAGGTGACCCGTACCCCACCGCCGGTCGTGCTCACGTATCCGGCGTCGTGGGCGTACACCCGCCGCACCCTGCTGCAGGAGGCGGCCACCCGCGCCGGATGGCGGGAGGTCACCCTCGTCCCGGAGCCCGTCGCGGCCGCCCGCTACTTCATCAGCGCCCTCAACCACCCGCTGCCGCGCGGCGCCGCCATGGTCGTCTACGACTTCGGCGGCGGCACCGTCGACATCGCCGTCGTGCGCCACGACGAGGCCGGCTTCACCGTCATCGGCGCCGGCGGCCTCGAGGACGTCGGCGGGCTCGACCTCGACGCGGCCCTGGTCGAGCACGTCGGCGGCCTGCTGCGCCGCACCGACCCTGTCGCGTGGCAGCGCCTGCAGCAGCCGGCGACCGCGCAGGACCGCCGCGACCGGCGCCTGTTCTGGGAGGACGTCCGCGGCGCGAAGGAGATGCTGTCGCGCACCGCCGCCGCCCCCATCTCCGTCCCCGGCGTCGAGGCCGCCCTGCACCTCACCCGCGACGAGCTCGAGTCGCTGGTCGAGCCGATGCTGCGGCAGACCGTCGCGGAGACCGCCCGGGTCGTCGCCGGTTGCCGGCTCGCCCCCAACCAGCTCGCCGGGATCATGCTCGTCGGCGGTTCGTCGCGGGTACCGCTGGTCGCCCGCATGCTGCACCGCTCGCTCGGCGTGGTCCCGACCGTCCTGGAGCAGCCGGAGCTGCCGGTCGCCGAGGGCGCCGTCGTGCACCCGGCGGAGCTGGCCGGCGCGCCGGCCACCGGCACCGCGTCGGTGAGCGTGCCGTACCAGACGCAGGGGTACCAGCTGACCTCGCCCTCGCTCTCGCAGAGCGGCGTGGTGTACGGCTCGCCGACCACCGCGGCGCCTCCTGTCTCGGCTGTGCCCGTCTCGGCTGTTCCTGTTTCGGGGGTGCCTGTTTCGGGGGTGCCTGTTTCAGGGGTGCCTGTTTCAGGGGTGCCTGTTTCAGGGGTGCCCGTCTCGGGGGTGCCCGTGTCCGCGCCGCCGGTGCCTGTCTCCGGTGCGCCCGCCCCGCCCGCCCCGCCTGCCCCGCCTGCCCCTCGCCGGCGTCGCCTCGCCCTCATCGCCGGCGCCGTCGTCGCCGCCCTGCTCGCCGGTGCCGCCGTCTGGTACCTCACCCGCCCGGACCCCCTCGGCTCCTGGGAGACCCTGCCGAAGGTGCCGACCGAGCTGGCCGGGTCCCCGGCCGACATCGAGGGCGCCGGCGCCGCGTTCTTCGACGGCAAGCTGTACGTCATCGGCGGCATGACCGCCGCCAACCCCCGTGAGCAGCTCAAATCCGTCTGGATCTTCGACCCCGGCACCGGCGGGTGGACGCCGGGACCGGCCCTGGAGACCGGCACGACCCAGATGGCCGTGGTGGTGACCCCGAGCGGCCAGCTGAAGATCCTCGGCGGCTACACCGCGCGCGGCGCCACCGCCAACGCCTACGTCCTCGACGGCAACCGCTGGCGCACCGACACTCCCCTGCCCGAACCCCGCCTGGCCGGCGCCGCCGTGTACGACGGCACCACCACCATCTTCGCCGGCGGCACCGGCAGCGACGGCAAGCCGAAGGACACCATCTGGAAGCTCGACGCCGACGGCACCGCCTGGACCCCGCTGGCCGGCAAGCTGCAGCACCCCCGCACGAAGCTCACCGCGGGCACCGACGGCGCCGGCGTCGCCTGGTTCATCGGCGGCACCGGCGACGGCACCACGTACGCCGACATCGACACCGTCGCGCAGGGCGAGGTCAAGCCGCCCACCCTGAAGCTCCCCCAGCCCCGCGAGGCGGCCTCCGCCGTCGTCCTGGAGGGCTACGGCCTGTGCGTCCTCGGCGGCCACCACGGCGAGCGGGTGTACCAGTGGTGGTGCGCCAAGGACGGCATCGCCGACCGCCTGCCGGCCCTCACCGTCCCCCGCGCCGGCATGGCCGTCACCACCACCACCGGCAACACCGTCTACGCCGTCGGCGGCTACAACACCGCGAACAAGTCCAACGGCAGCACCGACGCGGAACGCTTCACCGCCAAGGAGTCCTGACCCTCCTTCGCCGGCTGCCACCGCTTCTCAGAGAGGAGGGAAATCGGGGTCTACACAACGATTTCCCTCCCCTTTGTGCAGCGCCCGCCGGTCGCGCCTCACTCGAATGCGAACTCGAAGTCGCCGCTCTCGATACGACCGACGAGCGCGCCGGCGTCGTCGGCCTGCCGGACTCCGCTCTCCCATCCGGCGCTGGTGTTGTCGATCAGCAGCACCGGTGCAGGCTCGCTGCGGAGGTCGAGCACCAGGTGCTCACGGGCGCCGTCACCACCGACGATCGCCATGCCCGGGTGCGTCTCGGTGCCGTCGTCCCACGCCGCGTGCAGCTGCAGCATCTCGCGCGGCGTGTTGAGCCACACGTACGCCCCGCTGGTCAACCAGCCTCGCCGGAACCACGACCCACCTTGGAGATAGCTCCGCCAAGCCGCGGGCAGGGGCCGCCCCAGCGCCTCCTCGGCCTCGGCGAACTCCTCGGCGCTCACCGGGCCGCGGTAGTCGGCCTCTTCCGTGATGGCGCCGACGATGTGAGCATTGAGCGCCGCGACGTCCCCGGCCGGAATCAGGTACCCCGGTTCGCCCCGGCGATCGGCGCGACAGGTCTCCACGAAGGACCGCTCCACTTCGAAGCGGGCGACATAGCCGGCACCTTCCGCGGGCACGATCCGCTCCCGGGTGATCCTCGCAGCATGCCGGCGATCGGGCACCGCGGAGAACCCTGGCCGGCCCGGTGCGGCAGGCGGCCACGCCCGCCGGCCGGACGCCGCGACCAGGTCCAGTTCCGCCTGCCCGACGGCCCGCCACAGCACGAGCGTGTCCGGCTGCTGCCCAGCGCCCGCGCCGGCGTCGTGATCATGATCAGGCACGTCGACCATTCTGACGGAGTACGCGGGCCTTCACCCAGTCGGCCGCTCCAGGACCGCCGCAGCCTCCTGCGCCTGGCACGATTGCCCCATGGCGACGTACGAGGTTGCGCTGGTGCTCCTCGTCGACCTCTCGGGGGCGGTGCTCATGCAGCACCGCGATGACCGCACGCTGGTCTCCCCCGGCCAGTGGAGCCTGCCGGGTGGCCACGTCGAGCCGGGCGAAACCCCTGAGCAGGCGGCGCACCGGGAGTTGCGGGAGGAGAGCGGCCTGACGGTGGGCGAGCTGACCGCGTTCTGGAGCGGCCCGCGGCCGTACGAGGCCGGTTTCCCCCACACGGTGACCGTACATGTGTTTCGCGGCACGACCGGTGCCCGGCAGCAGGACGTGGTGGTCGGCGAGGGCCGCGCCATGGTGTTCGTCCCCCGGGATGAGCTTCTCGACCGCGACCTCGCCGTCACGACCGCCGCGGTGCTGCCGCTGCACCTCGGGAACGCACCGGAGTTGCATTGATCCACCGCCGTCCAGCAGTGCCGGGGATGCTCAGGTGAGCGTGACCGTCTGCGTCGTGCGGCCAGCGGCGATGGTGAACGGGACTCCGTCGACGGTGTAGTCGCCGAGGTACGCGCGGACGGTGAGCGTGCCGTCCGGGGACGTGCGCATGCCGGTCGGCGGCAGCCACCATTCGCCCTTGACGAGGGACTCCAGGGCGTCGTACGACGGCTTGCGGGTGCCGTCGGCGCGCACCAGGCCGGCCGGGGCGCCGAGCCAGGCCCCGTCGTCCGTGAGCCCCCAGTAGTTGACCGACTGTACCGCCGGGTGCGCGAACAGCGTCCGGTAGTGGCGGACCACGTCGTCGGCCTGGCGGGCCTCGCCCTCGGGGGTGCTCGGCCACTGCGGGATCCGGTAGTCGTTGAGGTCGTCGATGTCCGGCGGCATCAGGTGCCCCGACACCAGCGTGGTCTCCGTCAGGTGCAGCGGCAGGCCGTACCTGGCGAACCGGTCCAGCACGCCGGCGGTGTACTCCTCGCCGCGGTACCCCTGGTGCATGTGCGTCTGGAGGCCGATCGCGTCGATGCGTACGCCTGCCTCCAGCACGCCCTCGATCAGGCACTCGTAGGCCGAGGACAGGTCGAAGTCGTTGAGGACGAGCGTCGCCGCAGGATTGGCGGCGCGGGCCTCCTCGAACGCCATCCGCACCATGTATATGCGGCCGCGGGCCCGGGCCAGCGGCGTGATGGCGTTGTCCCCGTTGGCGAACACCGGCATGATGACGGCCTCGTTGATGGCGTCCCAGGTGTCGACCAGCCCGGCGAACCCGCCCGCGAGGTCGCGGATCCGGGCCCGCAGCAGGCGCTCCACCTCGTCCAGGTCCAGGCCCAGCAGCCACGACGGCTGCACGGTGTGCCAGACGAGGGGGTGGCCCTTGACGGTGACGCCGCGCTCGGCGAACCAGCGGGCGGTGGCGCTCAGCCGCGCGGTGTCCGGCGCGCCGCGGCGCGGCTCGTAGCCGCCCCAGTAGAACGGCAGTGTCGCGGTGTTGAACAGGTTGAGCCACAGCTCGCCGGCCCGGTCGAGGTCGAGCCGGCCGGCCTGCCCGAACGTCTCGACGTCCCCGGCGCCGGTCGGCTCGGGGCCGCCGGCGAGCGGGACGAAGTCGAAGCCGATGTTGCCGAACGCGAACGCGTGGCGCTGCTGCGCCACGGTGACGGTGCGGTCGGCGGCGGGCCGGCCGTCGGGCGCGAGGACGGTGAGCGCGACCTCTCCGGTGCGGTGCGTGAGCGTGCGGTCCATGGGTCGGGCGGACCTCCGTGCGTCAGGTGTGGTCGGGCACCAGCGTAGGCCGGCGGGCGGCGCCACGGGAACGGCCGGCGGTCGAGGCGATCGCCGCGGCCGCCGTCGTAGCCTCCCAGCTGCCCGGCGGCGCCCCGGTCACGTCCTCCTACGCGCCGGACTTCCTGCTCGATGGCGGCCGCGTCGACGTGCCCGGCGACGTCCCAGCGCTGGCCGTGCGGGCGTTGGACCGCGTCGTCGTCGAGGAGTCCGAGTGGCTTGAGCTCTGGGAGGAGTCCGACGCCGGCGGGCAGGCCGTGGCGGTCGTGCAGCAGCTGCGCACCGTCATCGCCGCCGCCGGGCGGTAGCCGGCGGGTGGCGGCGATGACGGTGCGGCGCGGTCAGGACTTGCGGAGCCAGAAGGTGAGGCCGAGCGACTCGTCGGTGAACGGCACCGCGTCCGGCCAGGTCGGCTCGCCCTCGCCGTAGGCGGTGGCGAGGACGTCGTCGGTGACCAGGTCGCGGTGCTCGGCCAGGGCGAGCGCCGTGTCGTCGCGGGTGGTGGTGTACCGCAGCTCGATGCGGTCCATCACGTCCAGGCCGCTGGACTTGCGGGCCTCCTGGATCTGCCGGACGGCGTCACGGGCCAGGCCGGCGCGCTCCAGCTCCGGGGTGAGGCGCAGGTCCAGGGCGAGGGTGGCGCCGGAGTCCGCGGCGACGGTCCAGCCCTCCCGCGGGGTCTCGGTGATGAACACCTCGTCCGGGGTCAGCTCGACCGGGGCGCCGTCGACGACGACCGTCGCGGTGCCCACCCGCAGCGCGTCGCGCAGCGCGAGGGCGTCGGCGGCGGCGATCGCCTTGGCGACGTCCTGGACGCCCTTGCCGAACCGCTTGCCCAGGGCCCGGAAGTTCGCCTTGGCGGTCGCGTCGACGAGCGAGGAGCCGGCCGCGTCGACGGGGACGACGGCGGCGACGTTCAGCTCGGCCGCGATCTCCGCGAGCAGGTCCGCCGGCAGCTGGTCGAAGCCGGCCGCCGAGGCCAGGGCCCGCGACAGCGGCTGCCGGACCCGCATGCCGGAGTCGGCGCGCGCCGCCCGGCCCAGCTCGACGAGGCGCCGGGCGAGGGCCATCTGCGCCGACAGCGCCGGGTCGACCAGGGACGCGTCGACCCGCGGGTACTCGGCGAGGTGCACCGACGGCGGCGCGTCCGGCGACGCGGGCACCACGATGTCCTGCCAGACCCGTTCGGTGATGAACGGCACGATCGGGGCCAGCAGCAGCGTCACCGTCGACACGACCTCGTGCAGGGTCGCGAGCGCGGCGGGGTCGCCGCGCCAGAACCGGCGGCGGCTGCGGCGCACGTACCAGTTGGACAGGTCGTCGACGAAGGCGGCCAGGAGCTTGCCGGTCTCGTGGGTGTCGAAGACGTCCATGGCGGCGTCGACGCGACCGACGAGGGTGTGCAGCTCCGACAGCACCCAGCGGTCCATGACGGGCCGGTCGGCGACCGCAGGGTCCGACGGCGACGGGGTCCAGCCGGCGGTGCGGCCGTACAGCGCCTGGAACGCGACCGTGTTCCAGTACGTCAGCAGCGTCTTGCGGACCACCTCCTGCAGGGTGGTGTGCCCGACCCGCCGCGCGGACCAGGGCGAGCCGACGGCGGCCATGAACCAGCGGACCGCGTCGGCGCCGTGCCGGTCCAGCAGCGGGATCGGCTCCAGGATGTTGCCGAGGTGCTTGGACATCTTGCGGCCGTCCTCGGCGAGGATGTGCCCGAGGCAGACCACGTTCTCATAGCTGGACCGGCCGAAGACCAGGGTGCTGACCGCCATCAGCGTGTAGAACCAGCCGCGGGTCTGGTCGATCGCCTCGGAGATGAACTGCGCCGGGAAGCGCCGCTCGAAGACGTCGGCGTTGCGGTACGGGTACCCGAACTGCGCGAACGGCATCGCGCCGGAGTCGTACCAGGCGTCGATGACGTCGGGGACCCGGGTCGCGGTCTCGCCGCAGTGGCAGGCGAACGTGATCTCGTCGATGAACGGCCGGTGCGGGTCGAGGCCCGACAGGTCCCGGCCGGTGCGTTCGCTCAGCTCGGCGAGGGACCCGACGCAGGTCAGGTGCTCGCCGGGGCAGCGCCAGATGGGCAGCGGGGTGCCCCAGTACCGTTGCCGGGACAGCGCCCAGTCGACGTTGTTGACGAGCCAGTCGCCGTACCGGCCGTGCTTGACGCTCTCCGGCTGCCAGGTGGTGCGCTCGTTCTCGCGCAGCAGGTCGTCGCGGATCGCGGTGGTCCGCACGTACCAGGACGGCTGGGCGTAGTAGATGAGCGCGGTGTGGCAGCGCCAGCAGTGCGGGTAGCTGTGCTCGTAGGGCACGTGCCGCAACAGCAGCCCCCGCGCCTGCAGGTCCGCGACCAGCGGGGTGTTCGCGTCGCGGAAGAACATGCCGCCGACCAGCGCGATGTCCGGTTCGAACGTGCCGTCGCGGCGGACCGGGTTGATCATCGGCAGCCCGTACGCGCGGCAGCTGGCGAGGTCGTCGGCGCCGAACGCCGGCGACTGGTGGACCAGGCCGGTGCCGCTGTCGGTGGTCACGTAGGAGGCGAGGATCACGATGTGCGCGCCGGGCACGTCGACGAGGTCGAACGGCGGGCGGTAGGTCCACCGTTCCAGCTCCTTGCCGGGGTACGACTCGCCGGTCAGCGTCCAGCCGTCGCCCAGCACCGCGCCGACGAGCGGCTCGGCGAGCAGCAGCTGCTCGGTGCCGTCGGTGGCGACGACGTACGTGACGTCGGGGTTGACGGCCACGGCGGTGTTGGACACGAGGGTCCACGGCGTCGTCGTCCACACCAGCATCGCGACCCGCCCGGCGAGCGGGCCGGAGGTGAGCGGGAACCGGACGAACACGGACGGGTCGACGTCGGTCTCGTACCCCTGTGCCAGCTCGTGGTCCGACAGCGCCGTCTGGTCCCGGGGGCACCACGGCGCGACCCGGAAGTCCTCGACCAGCAGGCCCTTGTCGAAGATCTGCTTGAGCGACCACCAGACGGACTCGATGTAGGGCGGGTCCATCGTCCGGTACGCGTCGTCCATGTCCACCCAGTAGCCCATGCGGTGGGTGAGCTCGGCGAACGCGTCGGTGTGCCGGGTCACCGACTCGCGGCACCTGGCGTTGAACGCGGCGATGCCGTATTCCTCGATGTCCTGTTTGCCGGTGAAGCCGAGCTCCTTCTCCACCGCCAGCTCGACCGGCAGTCCGTGGCAGTCCCAGCCGGCCTTGCGCTCGACGTGGTAGCCCTTCATCGTCCGGTACCGGGGGAAGACGTCCTTGAACACCCGGGCCTCGATGTGGTGCGCGCCGGGCATGCCGTTGGCGGTCGGCGGGCCCTCGTAGAACACCCACTCGGGCCGGCCGCGGGACTGCTGCAGGCTGCGGGCGAAGACGTCACGGTCGCGCCAGAGGCGCAGGACGTCGTGGTCGAGGGAAGGCAGGTCGACCTGGGCAGGCACGGGGCGGTACATGATCTGGTTCCTCCGTCGGACGCGATGCTGCACACCAACGGAGGGACGAGGCATACACCCCGCGGTACCACCCTCCTTGACCGCGGCGGGCGCGGCCCCCTCGACAGGGTTGCGGCCGGTTCTACTCGGCGCGGACGCCTTTCCTCCGGCGGCTCCGGGGTGATCTTCACGTCGCGCACACCGCCGGGCTTCCACCGTCCCCGGCTCGCTGCTGGCTGCGTGCGGCGCTACTCGTCCCCATCAACGCCTTGCCCCACCATGGTACCCACCTGGCCCAGCCATATTCCCGTGGGCGGCCGCCCCTGGGGCGGCTCGGGCGGGCCGTAGTGCGATCCACCGCAATGGGCCGCAATCCGGACCGTTCCGTCGATACGACCTGCGTCGATCGCTGTGCAACGATCCATGCCTGCGACCGCGGCAGTGTGGAGGTTCGAGCAATGGTGGAGCGCATCGTCGTGGCCTTCGAGGGCGACGGGGCCGGCGTCGGCGGCCTGACCTGGGGCCAGCAGCAGGTGTGGCGGGCGATCGTGGAGGTCGGCGCCTCGATGAGCATGGGCGGGGTCGTGCCGGTCACCGACGGCCGCGTCGTGCCCGACTTCGTCGAGGAGCTGCGGTTCCTGATGAGCCGGTTCGCGTCGCTGCGCTCCCGTCTGGTCTTCGACGAGCCGTGGCACGCCACCTCCGTCGACGCGTGTCATCTGGTACGGCAGGAGATCGCCGAACGCGGCGAGACAGTCCTGGAGGTCCACGACGCCGCCGACGACGAGGACCCGGGTGCGCTCGCCGCGGCGCTGTTCGCCGAGTGGAAGGCCCGCGACTTCGACTACACCGGCGAGTGGCCGATCCGGGAGGCGGTCGTGCGGCACCGCGGCGCGGTCACCCACGTCGTCGTGCTCGTGCTGCACCTCGCCTCCGACGGCAGCGGCCTCGGCACCATGATCCGCGAGCTCGCCGAGCGCGACCCGGTGACCCGGCAGCCACGCGGGCCGTACACGGCGATGCAGCCCCTCGCCCTCGTCGAGGCACAGCGGTCCTCGAAACGGCAGACCGACACGGCGCTGCGCTACTGGGAGGCGCAGCTGCGCGCGATCCGGCCGCGGCGCTTCCCCGCCACCGCCGACCGGGGCGAGCCGCGGTGGCACCGGGTGATGTGGCGCTCCACGGCGCTGCTGCTCGCCGCGCAGCGGGTCGCGGCCGCGCTCGGCACCGACACCGCGCCGGTGCTGCTGGCCGCGTACGGCACCGCGTTCAACACCGTCACCGGGCAGACCGCGCCGTTCGCCACGCAGGTCATCGTCAGCAACCGCTTCCGGCCGGGCCTCGCCGACGTCGTCACCCCGCTCGCACAGAACGGCCTCGTCGTCGTCGACCTCAGCGGGGTCACCGCCCGGGAGGCGATCGACCGGACCCGCCGCGCGTCGATGAACGCCTCGAAGCACGCGTACTACGACCCGGCCGCCCGGCTCGCCCTCATCGACCGGGTCGGCGCCGAGCACGGCGAGCCGGTCGACCTGGCGGTGTTCTACAACGACCGGCGGGGTGGGGTGGTCCAGGCGCAGGGCCCCCTGGACACGGTGCCGACCATCGCCGGCATCGAGGCGGCGCTGCCGCTGACCGAGCTGGTGTCGGACACGCCGATGCCGTACTTCAACGAGAAGCTCATGGTCAACGTCGACGACGTCGTCGGCACGATACAGCTCACCGTCGAGGTGGACACCCACTACCTGGCGATCGGGGACCTGCACCGGCTGCTGGCGGCGATGGAGGCGTTCACGGTCGGCGCCGCCCGGTCACTGGACCAGGCGGCCGCGCAGGTCGTGACCGCTCAGGCGGTCGCCTCGAGGTAAATGCTCTCGTCGTTGCGCAGGACCTGGTCGAGGTCGGCCACGTCCTGCCGCGCGCCCTCCCGGTAAGCCCGCACCGCGATGCCGTCCGGGTCGAACCCGGCGGCGGTGAGCACGTACCGCAGCTCTTCGAGGTCGTAGATCCAGCGGTGGCCGTACACGTAGAACAGCTGGTTGAACATGAAGGCGCCGCGCGGCGGCATCTTCGGCGCGACACCGCTCAGCGCCCGGTCGACCCGGCGGCGGTGCTTGCCGAAGAAGCCGTCGCCGTTGACGTAGCTCTGCGCGTAGATCTTCAGGTCGGGCGTAGTGATCCGCACGAACCCGCCCGGCTTGAGGACCCGCTTGACCTCCGTGAGCCACACGATGCCGGCCTTCATCGACACGTGCTCGATGAGGTGCTCCGCGTACACCCAGTCCACGGCGTCGTCGACGATCGGCAGCGGCTGGGAGATGTCCATCTCGGCGAAGAACGCCGACCCGTCGACGCGGTAGATGTGCCCCCGCTCGGAGGTGAGCTCCGGGCTGCTGACCGACACCAGATCGGTGCCGAGCGCCTGCGGGTGGTCGGTCTTGAACGCGGCGAACTCGATGCCTGTGATCCCCAGCTGGTCGAGCTGCTCGCGGGTGATGAGATCGGTGCTGAGCAGCAGCTCGAGCTTCTCGCACTTGCCGAGGTCGGCGGTGAACGAGTCGACCACCGCCTCGATCCCCTGCGGGTCTTCCCAGTCCCAGGCTAAACCCGCTGCATCGGTGGACATCGTCGGATGGTCCTTCCACGGAAAGTTGGTTGATCTAAACATGCCGTGCAGTGGCCCACAAGCAGCGGAGCGTGACAGCCCGTCGGGCAGTATTGGCTCATGAACATCACCTGGTGGGGGCATGCGACGGTGGCCGTGGCCGACCGTGGCACCACGATCCTGACCGATCCGGTGCTGCGCAACCGGCTGGCGCACCTGCACCGCCGCCGCGGCCCCCGGCCCGTCCTGGCCGCCGCGCCGGACGCCGTGGTGATCTCCCACCTGCACGGCGACCACTGCGACGTACCGTCGCTGCGGGCCCTGCCGGCGTCCACCAGGCTGCTCGTGCCGCGCGGCGGCGGCGCCTTCCTGCGCTCCCGCCTCGGCGCCGGCCGGGACATCGTCGAGGTCGGCGCGGGCGAGTCCGTCGACGTCGGCGAGCTGCGCGTGCGGGCGGTGCCCGCCAACCACGACGGCCGCCGCAACCCGAAGTCCCGCATCCGCGCCGTCGCGCTCGGCTACGTCATCGAAGGCACCCGCTCGGCCTGGTTCGGCGGTGACACCGGCCTCTTCGACGAGATGCGCTCGCTCGGGCAGATCGACCTGGCGCTGGTGCCGGTGTGGGGCTGGGGATGGACGCTCGGCGCCGGCCACCTCGATCCGGCGGGCGCGGCCGAGGCGATGCGCATCATCAACCCCGCGCAGGCCGTCCCCATCCACTGGGGCACCCTGTGGCCGGTCGGCTGCCAACGGGTCAGGCCCGACCGCTTCCACCGCCCCGGCGACGAGTTCGCCGACCTGACCGCCGCCGCCGCGCCCAAGACCGACGTCCGGGTCCTCGCGCCCGGCGACTCCCTCACGGTGACCGCGTGACCACGTTCGAGGCACTGCTCGCCGCGCTCGCCGGGCTCTTCGCCCTCGTCGCCGTCGGCTCCACCGTGCCGATCCTGCCCACCGGCGCCGCCGTCAGCGCGACCGCGGTCGTCGCCGCGCACCGCAGCCCCCTCGCCCTGCTCGCCGTCGTGGCAGCCGGCGCGGCCGGCGCGTACTGCGGCGACGCGGCCACGTACGCCATCTGCCGGGCCGGCGGCGAGGCCCTCACCCGGCGGCTGCGGCTCATGCGCCAGCCGCTGCAACTCGCCGAGGCCGTCCAGCGCCGCCTGACCGCCCGGCCGGTGAGCGCCCTGCTCGTGTCGCGCCTCGTCCCCGGCGGCCGCATCCCGGTCCTGCTGACCGCCGCGATCGTCGGCCTGTCCTGGCGCCGCTTCGCCACCGCCAACATCGCCGCGTGCGCCCTGTGGTCGACGACGTATGCGGCGATCGGCCTGCTCGGCCGCTCGGTCTTCCCCCAGCCATGGCAGGGCGTGGTGGCGGCGCTGGTGATCGCCCTCGGCGCCACCCAGCTGGCGAGCTGGCTGCGTCATCGCAGGGAACGGCGCGGCCGGCGCGCCCCGGACCCCGCCCCGACGGAGACCGCCTGACACGCCCCGGCGCACGACGTTTCACCGGGTTGATGGTGGTGCTGCGGTTCCTCGCCGCACGGGTGCGGCAAGCGATTCCCCTCCGTGCTGGCGGGCGCCAGCCGGCCAACCGACCCTGCCGATGCCCCTGCCCCTGACCATTGACAGGCGCGGCTGGCGCCGCAGACCGGCCGGGGATCCGCCCCCGGAGCCATCCATGCCCGCTGCCGCTCGCACCGCCTGCGCCGCACGGCATCCGGTGGTCGCACCGCGCCGACCGGACCACCGCGGTGATCCAAGTCGCGCCCCGGCCGCCCGGACGACCACGCCGCGACTTCGATCAACCAGGCAAGATCAAGCCGGCAGGATCACCAGCGACCGATCACAACCCGCGACGGGATCGGGACGTCCCGCCTTCGGAGCCCGGCGCACCGGACGTTCCGCACCTAGTCGGAGGACGTGCCGGGCGGCTCGGTCAGGCGCGACGACCGGTTCGCCTCAATGCGGGCTGTCGACCGGCAGCAGCGGGCGCCCGGGTTCACGCGGTTCGGGCAGCGCCGCCGGGTCCACCGGGTCCACCGGGTCCACGTGGTCCGCCGTGCCCGGACCGCCCACCGCAGCCAGGTCGCCCGCCGCGGCCGGGCTGTCCGCCGTGACGTCGCGCAGGCCCAGGTCGGCCAGCCACTGGACCAGCTGGCGGTGCACCGCGGCCGGGCCGACCGGGGTGCGGTCCAGGCACCGCCAGCCTGCCGGGTAGACCAGCACCGCCTCGGTCTGCCAGCCGCCGATGCCGCCGTGGGAGCCGACCAGCTCCTCGAAGGCGGCGACCTCGTCGGTGCCCGGGTCGACCCGGCTGACCAGGACCAGGTCGCCGACGTTGGCCATGGCCTGGTGGGCGAGGAGGTCCTGGGCGGCGTGCGGGCCGTACGGCAGCAGCGGGTCCTCGCCGTCGACGTGGCCGTCGCGGAGGCGGTGGCGGCCGGCCGGGCCGAAGACGACCGGGCCGTCGACGGAGGACAGGCCGACGACGAGGCCGATGCCGGGGTGTCCGGCAAGGCCCTGGATGAGGGCGGGGCGGGCGCCGCCGATCTCCTCGACGGTGGCGCGGCCGGGGTGTTCGGTCAGGTACAGCATCGCCAGGTTGCCCGAGGCCACCGTGACCACCGGGGCCGGCGCGGCGGCCGGTTTGACGCGGTCGGGGCGGCCGGCCACGGCGAGGAGCAGGTTGTGCGCGCGGGCGCGTTCTTCGTCGTTCGGGTCGGGGGTGGAGGCGGCCACGTGGCCCGCGATCGAGGCGACGACCTCCTCGACGGTCTGCCCGTACCGCTGGGAGAACGTCGCGCCCTGGCTCTGGCCGTGGTCGGAGAGCACGACGATCTCGTAGCGGCGGCCGGCGACGTGGGCGAGGCGGTGCAGGGTGCCGAGGACCCGGTCGAGGCCCTCGAGGGTCTGCAGGGCCTCAGGGCGCAGCGGGCCGGCGTGGTGGGCCACCTCGTCGTAGTCGACGAAGTCGCAGAAGATGGCGGGGGCGCCGCGGGTCATCTGCTCCGCGATGAGGGAGACGTTGAGGTCGCGGAGCAGGACGTTGGTGACGGCCCGCAGCGCCACGTACGCGGCGGTGCGTGGTACGCGCGGGTACACGTTGCGGAAGCGCTGGCGGCGGGCCTGCTGGATCTCCTTGAGCATCTCGCCGACGGACAGCACGATGGCGCGGGCGAAGCCGTACGGGCTGGCGACGAACGCCAGGTAGCCGCGGGCGGTGCGGCCGGGCAGGCCGGCGTTGCTGAAGGTGAGCAGGCTGGTCGGCGCGTCGCCGGAGAAGACGTTGCTGATGCTGGCGCCGCCGTCGGCGAGCAGCCCCCGGCCCGTCGAGATGCGGGCCTCCACCTCGGCGGCGTCCCTGGGGCGGTTGGTGACCACGAGCCGGTCGGTGGCTTTCTCGTACCAGCGGAACGCCGGCACCTGCGACTCGCTGCCGTGCAGGATGCCGGCCTGGCTGGCGGGGGTCGTCGCGGGCATGCCGGTGTGCCAGGGCACCAGCGCGTGCGTGCCGGTGCGCAGCCACTTGCCGAGGTTGGGCAGGTTGCCGGCCTTGACCGCCCACGACAGCAGCGGCGCGGACAGGCCGTCGATCTGGACGAACAGGACACCGGGCTCGGTCGCGGGGCGCTCGTGGTTGCGGCGCACCATCTGCCGCAGGGTCTGGCCGAGGAACACGTCGTCGCTACCGGCGTCGGCGAGCCAGTTGACCAGGGCGGTGAGCACGGCGGCGGTCCAGCTGGCGACCCACGCGTCGAGGACGCTGCCGACCGAGACGCCCTCGGCGACGCGCAGGGCGGTGAACATGACGCCGGTCTGCAGCAGCACCCCGACGAGCAGGACCCCGAGCCCGCCGACGACGACGGAGACGCCGAACAGCACGACGCGCATGAGGGTGCCGATGAGGGCGAGCAGGATGGTGAGCTCCACCAGCGCGACCGGTCCGCCGGTGGCGGTGACGCCCGGCAGCAGCCAGAAGGTGACGGCGAGGACCACCACGGAGGTGACGCCGCTGCGCAGCAGCGACTTGCCCCAGGCGATGGTGAGCCGCCAGTCGCGCAGCATCCGCGCGGCGAACCGGACCCGCTGCCCGATCACGGACAAGGTCACGACGCGCACCAGCCAGCTCACCCGACCAAGGTTACGTCCCGCCGATCACGGGAATTTCCGAATGGAACACCTCGGAAACCGTACGCTCATCCGAGAGGGTGACGCGGCAGGTGTACGGGTGCCGGACGCGCTGCCGCCCCCCGCACCGGAAACGGGGCAAGGCACCTCTTCCCGGCCTCCCGTTTGCCTTTCCGCGCCCGCACGTTCGCTCGGTAAGGTATCGACATGGCCGAAAAGCTTGAGGTGGAACGGAAGTACGAGCTGCCCGACGGCTTCACGATGCCCTCGATGATCGGGATCGCCGATGTGGCAAAGGTTACAGAGCCCGATGACCAGCATCTGGACGCCACGTACTACGACACCGCCGGGCTGCGCCTCACCTCCGGCAGGATGACGCTGCGCCGCCGCAGCGGCGGCCACGACGCCGGCTGGCACCTCAAGCGGCCCTCCGGCGGGGAGCGCAGCGAGCTGCAGGTGCCGGTCGGCGACGACGAGCAGGCCCCGCCGCCGCGGATCACGACCGAGGTCCGCGCGGTGACCCGCGGCGAGCCGCTGCGCCCGGTCGCCCGCATCCGCACCCACCGCGTCGAGCAGGGGCTGCAGGACGCCGCCGGCACCACGGTCGCGCTCGTCGCCGATGACATCGTGGACACCGAGTCGCTGGTCGGCACCCGCGTCGTGCAGCGCTGGCGGGAGCTGGAGGTCGAGCTGGTCGACGGCTCCCCCGACGACCTCGCCCGCATCGACGAGGCCCTGCGCGCCGCCGGCGCCCGCCCGTCGGCCTCGCCGTCGAAGCTGTCCCGTGCCCTCGGCCCCGACCACCCGGCCGCCGCCGCCAAGCCCGCCGGGCACGACGAAGCCGCCGGGCAAGGCGGCACCGCCGAGCCGCGGGACGCGGGCCGGCGGGCGCTCGTCGCGTACGTGACCGAGCAGCGCGACGCCGTCGTCGCCCAGGACCCGCAGGCCCGGGCCGGTGACGTCGAGGCGGTGCACGACATGCGGGTGGCGACCCGGCGGCTGCGTTCGACGCTGCGGACGTTCGCGCCGCTGCTGCAGGCGTACGAGGGCGACCTCGACCGTCTGCACGACGAGATCAAGTGGCTGACCGGCCTGCTCGGCGAGGTCCGCGACGACGACGTCATGGCCCTGCGCCTCGCCGACCTGCTCGCCGCCGAGCCGCCGGAGCTCGTCATCGGCCCGGTCGCGGCCCGGGTCTCGGAGCTGCTCGCCGCCCGCACCCAGGCCGCCCGGGAGCGGTTGACCGAGGGACTGGACAGCGAGCGGTACATCGCCCTGCTCAACGACCTCGACGCGCTGGTCGCGGCGGCCGGCGAGGGTGGCCCGGCCGGCAAGGGCAGGCTGCGCCGGCTCGCGCGCAAGGCGGTCCGCCGCGCCGACCGCCGCCTCGCCGCCGCGACCGGCAAGACGGACACGGCGACGACCGACGCCGCCGCGGGCACCGACGTCGCGCTGCACCAGGCGCGCAAGGCGTACAAGCGCGCCCGGTACGCCGCCGAGCTCGCCGCCCCCGTCGCCGGCCCGGGCGCGGCGAAGCTCGCCGACCGGCTCAAGGACCTGCAGGACGTGCTCGGCGCGCACCAGGACGCCATCGTCACCGCCGAGCTGCTGCGCGAGCACGGGCTGCGGGCGTTCGCCGAAGGCGAGAACGCGTTCACCTACGGGCTGCTGCACGCCCGCCAGGCCGAGCACGGCCGGGCGGCCCTCGCCGGCCTGCCCCGGGCCCGCCGCCGCGCCACCCGCCCGAAGGTCCGCCGCTGGCTGTGGTGACGCGGGCGGGTCATCACAGGCGGCGAAGCCGATTGATTGGAACAGTGGCGCCTGGGAATGGGTGACGCCATGCGGTTGCGGCGCAGCACACCAGGCAAGGGCGGCTACCGGCGCAAGGGCCGGGGCAGGGGCTTCAGCTACCACCACGCCGACGGCACCACCGTGACCGACCGGGCGGAGCTGGACCGGATCAAGGCCCTGGTCATCCCGCCCGCCTGGCGTGACGTGTGGATCAGCGACGATCCCCGCGGCCACATCCAGGCCGTCGGCACCGACGCGGCCGGGCGGCGCCAGTACCGCTACCACGACGTGTGGCGGGTCAAGCGCGACGCCGCGAAGTTCGACCACGTCCTGGAGGTCGGCGCGCGGCTGCCGCACCTCCGCAAGCAGGTCGACGCCGACCTGCACAGCAGGGGCTTCGGCCGGGACCGGATCCTGGCCGTCGCGGTGCGGCTGCTGGACGTCGGGTGCTTCCGGATCGGCGGGGAGGCGTACGCGGCCGGCGAGGAGGGCACCTTCGGCCTGGCGACGCTGCTGCGCGAGCACGTCGTGCTGCCCCGAGGCGCGGTCCGGTTCTGCTACCCGGCCAAGGGCGGCATCGAACGCTCCGTCGACGTGACCGACCCGGACGTGCGCACGGTGCTGCAGAAGCTGCTGCGGCAGGACACCGGGCAGGAGGAGCTGCTGGTGTTCCGCGACGGGCGGCGCTGGGTGGACGTGCGCAGCGGCGACATCAACGCGTACCTGCGCGACGTCGGCGGCATCGAGATCTCGGCGAAGGACTTCCGCACCTGGCACGGCACCGTCCTGGCGGCCCGCCTCCTGGCGCAGGAGAAGAAGGTCACGAAGCGGGCCGTGCCTCGGGTCATGCGGGAGGTGGCCCAGTTCCTCGGCAACACCCCCACGGTCGCCAGGGCGTCCTATGTGGATCCGCGGGTGGTCGACCTGTACGGCGGCGGCGTCACGATCCCGAAGGCCGCGACGGGCACCCGGGAGCGGTGCGAGGCGGCGGTGCTGGACCTGCTTGCCGACACCCCGGGTCGATGACACTATCTGCTGGTGCGACTCGATCTTGCAGGTCTTCGTGACACGTTCCACGGCACCCTGGTGACCCCGTACGACCCCGGTTACGAGGCGGCGCGGGTGCTGTTCAACACCCGGGTGCGGACCCGCCCGGCGCTGATCGCGCAGTGCGCGGACACCGCCGACGTCGCCGCCGCGATCGGGTTCGCCCGCGACGCCGGGCTGCCGCTCGCGGTCCGCGGCGGCGGGCACCACGCGGCCGGGTTGTCGCTGGTGGAGGGTGGTGTCGTCGTCGACGTCGGCGGCCTGCGGTCGATCAGCCTGGACGCGCAGGCGCGCACGGTGACGGTCGGGCCCGGCGTCGGCTGGCGCGACATCGACAAGGTGACCTACGTCGAGCACTCGTTCACCGGCGAGGACGGCCTGGAGTACGGGCTGGCCGGCCCCGGCGGCGAGTGCCCGACGGTGAGCAACGCCGGTTACAGCCTCGGCGGCGGCTACGGCCCGCTGGGCCGCACCTACGGGCTGGGCTGCGACCACATCGTCGCCGCGGAGGTCGTCGACGCCTCCGGGACGGTCCTCACCACGAGCGAGGACGAGCACCCGGACCTGTTCTGGGCGCTGCGCGGGGCGGGCGGCGCCGGGTTCGGCGTGGTGACGTCGCTGACGTACCGGCTCAACCCGCTGCCGAAGACCGTGGTCGGCGGCGTGGTCGCGTGGCCGGTCGCCCGGGCCGAGGAGGTGTTCCGCGCCTACCGCGACCTGTACGACGGCCGCACCGACGAGCGGCTCGCGTTCTGCCTGCTGCTGACCACGGAGCCGTACCCGGACGGGGAGCAGGTCGTGGTCATGTACGGCCTCCACGTCGGCCCGCCCGGGGAGGCGGCCGAGGCGCTCAAGCCGATCGAGGCGCTCGGCGAGCCGCTGTTCAGCTCCATCGGGGAGACCTCGTACTTCGACCTCATGCAGGGCATGGGCGAGGAGATCGTGTACGGGCTGCAGTCGAAGTGGCTCGGCGGCTACTTCACCCCGGACGGCTTCGACGAGCCGGCGTTCGCCACGATCCTGGACAGCTTCCGGCGGGTGCCGTCGGGCTACTCGATGGTCCGGTTCGACCTGCTCGGCGGCGGCGCGATCGGCCGGGTCGCCCCGGACGCGACCGCGTTCGTGCACCGGGCGCCGCTGCACTACATCTCGGTCATCGCGCAGTGGCAGGGCGACGAGGAGACCGACCGCAACGTCGCCTGGGTCGACGACTTCGTCGAGCGGCTCGCCCCGCACCTGACCGGCGAGGTGTACCAGAACTACGCCAGCCGGGACCTGACGGACTGGGCCGGCGCGTACTACGGCGCGAACTACGCCCGCCTGCAGCAGGTGAAGCTGCGCTACGACCCGCAGGACGTGTTCCGCACCCCGCAGTCGATCCGGCTGCCGTAGCGGTCGCCGCGCGCCGTAGCGGTCGCCGCGCGCCGTAGCGGTCGCCGCGCGCCGTAGCGGTCGCCGCGCCGTAGCGGTCGCCGCGCGCCGCGGGCTTCACCGAACCGCATCGCCTTGCGGAACAGGATCGGCACGGGTCCTCCTCGGGGGTGTGTGCCGTCCAGGATGACCCATGCGCGCCAGCGCC
>NZ_JBFAIC010000103.1:0-27847 GCF_040654515.1 Dactylosporangium sp. NPDC050688 | reverse complement strand
TGGAAGGTGCTCATCTCGAAGATGCGCTTGAATCCCGCCACCATCGGCGTGGTCAGGTCCTGCGCTATGCCCCAAGCGGTGAAACAGCCGATCAGAGCAATGAAGAGCAGTCGCATCCCACCGCCGAGTAGCGGCTGCCGCCGCCCCCGCTCGTCTTCATCCGCTAGTGGCAGCGTCATGCTCAGCCGCTGCAGCAACGTGTCCAACACAAGATCAGCATGTCGCTCGGCAAGCCTGGACCTGAACTCCGACAGCACCGAACAGTCGAACCTCGCGTCGGTCAGCTCCAAACCCAGCGCGTACTTCCAGGCGATCCGACAACCCTTCGGCGAACTGCAACACGCTTACCAGCGCCAATCGGCTAGGCGACACAGCCGATTCTGGTGGGCGCGGCCAGGCGCTCCGGGCACGCACCATGACCAGGGCTATGGAAGCGTTATGGTGCGGAGCGCGCTCCCAGACCATCTCCTGCCCAGCCGGCACCCCCGGACACCGCCTACATCAGCGCGTTCGACAACGCGTCCGGGCGCTGGTCGCCACCACGAGATCACCGCGCACCGCGACCGCAGTCACCGCCGTGCGCGGACCGGCCAGGACGTACCGGACCGAGCCGGGTCACGGCGCCGACGACCACCACTCTTCCGGTCCTGCCCTGCGCGGCGCCGGCGACGACCAGGGCACGTCGTCGCCGACCGCCAAACAGGTGGGCCGCGCCGGCGGTTCGCCGTTCACAGCGGCGCGCCGCACCGCCGGATGATCAGCGCCGCACGCCCGGCCCTGCACGGACACGGCCCGCGACGCCTACGGACCGGCCGCCGCGGGCCGAACGGCCCTGGCCGGTCGGGTTGGCGACACAACCGGTCTCGCGAGCTGCACGTGTTACTGACACATCTCGACCATTGATCGGGATCGCAGGGGAGGGGATCATGCAATTGTCCACACCATCGCGGCTCGACGGGCCATCGCCGCCAGGCTCCGGACGCATCGACTTCGACGAGTTCTACCAGGCACATTTCCGGGCGATGACTGTGCAGTTGTGCGCCTACATCGGCGATCTCGGACACGCCCAGGACCTGGTGCAGGAAGCGTTCTGCCGTGCCTTCTCCCGCTGGGAGAAGATCGTCAAGTACGACGATCCGGTCGCGTGGGTCCGCAAGGTGGCGTGGAATCTCGCCACCAGCCGGTGGCGGCGTGCGCGAACCGCCGAACGGTTCGTCCGTCGCCAGCGTGAGGAGCACGTGCCCGGACCCAGCCCCGACCGGGTCGCGATGGAGACGGCGTTGGCGCTGTTGCCGACCAACCATCGCCGGGCGGTGGTCCTGCACCACCTCGCCGACCTGCCCGTTTCCGAGATCGCCCGCCAGGAGGGCGTGGCAGAGGGAACCGTCAAGTCCTGGTTGCACCGTGGCCGCACGGCGCTGGCCGCTCACCTGACCGAAGGCAAGGAGGGGAAGGGCCATGAATAGTGAGGACACCTTCCTGGACACCCAGTTCGCCGCGTACCGCAACGAGTTGCTGCCGGACGTCACGCCGGTCGGCCCGGACGCCGTACGCACCACGGTGCGCCGCCGGCGCAGGATCACGGTCACCGTCGGTGCGGCGATCGCACTCGCGCTCATCGCCGGCCCGGCGGTCGGGTACAGCGCGCTCAACCGGGCACCCGCACCGCCCGAGCCGGGCACCTCGACTGAGCCGACACAGGGCTCCCCTCCGTCGTCCTCGCCGTCCGCCGCCCCGCCGGGGTCCGCCACGGCCACCGCGCCGAACGGCCGCATCTCCCGCAGGGACCTGCTCGCCGCACGCCTCCCGATGCCGCCCTGGTCGGGCGACGTACCGTGCTACGGCGAGTGGTTCGCCGACGCCAAGCCGGCACAAGAGGGCAACTGGCTGGAGAGCGTCGACTACGCGGACGTCGACCGGGACGGCGCCGAAGACGCCGTGGCCATGATCGGCTGCAAGTTCAACACCGTGATACAGACTCAGGTCGCGGTCTTCAAGCGGAACCAGTCCGGCAACATCGTCCTCCTGGGCCAGGTGTTGACGAGCTGGCCGCCACTCGGCTGGATCTTCCAGATCGACGCACAGCCCGACGGCTCGATCCGGATCGACGTCGGCGACCGGGAGCCGACCGACGAACAGGTGGCCTCCGTGGTCGTCCGGCAGTGGCGGACGTACGGATGGACCGGCACAAGGTTCCAGCAGACGGCCGGCCCGACAAGCTTCCCACCGAACCCGACCCTGGCCGACCTGCGGGTCACCGCCACCGACATCACCTACGCCGCGCTAGCGGACGACGGATCGCGCCACGGCACCACCACTGTCACGATCCGCAATGCGGGACCGGCCGCCGCGCAGTACGTCTGGTTGTCACTGGAACTCGGCAAGAACGTGCGCCACGAGGGCGACGGCTGGTCGGGCTGCGTGGAGGTGAGCAGCAGTCCCGACCCGTCGAACCCCAACCTCGGCTGTCTGCTCGGACCGATGCGGGCCGGCGAGACCAAGACATTGGTGCTCGGCGTGGCAAGCCCCGGAGCGGTGCTGACCCAGTACTCGGCCAGGGCCGTCGTCATGTGCCTCGACAAACAACGCGACCCGGTGCCCGACGCCAAGCCGTCCGACAACGAGGCCCACTTCGAGCAGCGCTGAGGAGCGGCCGGATGGCTCGACCCCGAGCCACCCGGCTGCCAAGCGACGATCACGGCGGGTCTGTTGCGTTGAGCGTTGCCCTGGTCAGTCAGGCTTGACCGGAGCAGCTCTCGAACCGTCGGCGTCCGGCCCTGCCACCGCGGTCGGCGTTCGCCGGGTTCCGGTTCCCGCCCGACGTCATCATGGTCGCTGTCCGGCTGTACCTGCGGTACAACCTCTCCTACCGCGACGTCGAAGAACTGTTGATCGAGCGTGGTGTCGTAGTCGACCACGTCACGATCTTCCGGTGGGTGCAACGGTTCACGCCGCTGTTGGCTGACGCTGCCCGGTTCTGCCGGCATTCACCTGGCGACAGATGGTATGTCGACGAGACCTACATCAAAGTCAACGGTGTCTGGCGATACGTGTACCGGGCCGTCGACCAGGACGGCCAGGTTATCGACGTGCTCGTCTCCGCCCGCCGCGACGCCGTCGCAGCCCGCCGGTTCTTCCGCCGGGTGTTGGCCATGTTGAAGGTGAGGCCGAGCGAGGTGGTCACCGACGCGGCGCCGGTGTACCCGGCCGTCTTGGACGAGCTGGTGCCGTCGGCGTGGCACCACGTCGAACGTTATGCCAACAACCGGGTCGAGGCCGACCATAGTCAGCTCAAGCACCGGCTCAGACCGATGCGCGGCTTACGCACCGACCGGACCGCCCAGACGATCATCACCGGACACGCGTTCATGCAGAACCTCCGCCGCGGACACTACGAACTCGGCATCGACGCCGCACGCGGGCTTCGCGTTGCCGCAGCGTTCACCGAGCTCGCCACTGCCATCTGAGGCCAGCCAGGAAATCGGGATCGCTGCGCCACCCGATCGAATGACGCAACAGCGCCCTCGGGCCCTCCCTGCGGCAGGCGATCGTCCCTGCGCGGCTGATGGGCCGGGTCGCCTCCACCTCCCGCATGCTCGCCATGTGCGCCGCCCCGACCGGCGAGCTCGTCCGGGCGGGCGCACCGGAACCGTTGTGAGGCGGGCCGGTGCGCCGGGAACCGTTGTGACGCAGGTGTCGCCGAGGCGACACCGGATTCCAAGTCGGTCCGTGGTCGAGATCCAAGCCACCCCCAAGACGCGCCCCGCACGATCCTCCTGTCCGAGATCGCAGACAGGGAGTGGAAAACCATGATGAGGTACAAGCTGTTGCTCGTCGCCGCGGCGGGCGCGTCGGTCGCCTTGGGCGCGACGCCTGGTCACGCGGCCGAGGACTCGCAGCCGGGTGCCGCGTACGGCTGGGGCGCCAACCAGTTCGGCCAGACCGCGGCCGGCGCGGCCGGGCAGTACAACAGTCCACAAAGGACGGTATTGCCGGATGGCGTCGTGCAGCTGCAGAGCGGGGGCCGGGCCGGCTACGCCCGGACGGCCGACGGGCGGCTGCTGTCCTGGGGGTTGAACCTCAACTCCGTGCTCGGCAACGGCTCGACGGCCGCGAGCACCCGCTCCGCCGCGCCGGTGCTTGGCATCGGCGGCGTGGGCACGCTCACGGACGTCGTCGACGTCTCGGTACACATGGAGACCGCCGTCGCCGCGGTGCTGGCCGACGGCACCGTGGTCGCCTGGGGCCCGAACGGGAACCGGCAGCTCGGCGACGGCTCGACGGCCGCCGTCCGGGCCTATCCGGAGCGGGTGCTGACCACGCCCGGCGCCCCGCTGACCGGCGCGGTGGACGTCGAGTCGGGCACCGACGTGACGTACGCCCTGATGGCCGACGGCACCGTCACCGCCTGGGGAGCGGTGAAGTGCGACGGCGCGGTCGCGGGCGCGACGCCGTTCGCGACGCCGGTGGCCGGGCTCGTCGACATCCGGCAGATCGCGGTCTCCGGCGGGGTCGCCCTGTTCCGGCGGGCCGACGGCGCGGTGCTGTCCTGCGGCGGCGAGGCGCGCGCCCTCGGCCGGCCGTACTCGTCGGTCTCGGCGTTCGTGCCCGGCCCGGTCACCGGGTTCGGCCCGGACCGCCGCGCGGTGGACATCTCGGCCGGCTCGGCGGCGATGACCGCGCTGACCGCGGACGGCCGGGTGTACCTGTGGGGCGAGAACACGCACCAGCAGCTCACCCCGCTCGGCGTCGCGGGCGGCATCGCCGTGCCGACCGAGCTGCCCCGCCCGGCCGGCGAGCCGGCGATCGTCGACGTCGAGAACGACAACTCGCCGATCGTCTACGCGGTGCGGGCCGACGGCTCGCTGCTGGTCTGGGGCAGCAACCAGTTCGGCATGGCCGGCACCGGCGCGGGCAGCGGCATTGTGAGCCCGACCGTGGTCACCGTGCCCGGCCGCGCCATCGTCGGCATCGCCGCGGCGAACTGGGACGTCCTGGCGGTCACGGCCGCGTCTCCCGATTCAGCCATGCCTGCGTGACCCGCTCCACGTCGATCCCCGCCGTCCACAGGTCGGCGGGGTCGTCGCCCATGAGCAGCGGGCGCAGCCACCGCTCCGCCCCCATAGGCCCGCGGGGCCTGCGCCCCCGGTCGCCGGGTCAATGAGCAGGTCCAGCAGCTCGCTCCCGCTCTCGCCCGAATCGTCCGACAGGTAGCCGCAATACGCTATCGCGACCGCGGACACGCCCAGGCCGGTGCGCTCGGCCAGCTCCCGCACCAGGGCGGGGTCGATGTACATCGGCCGCGGGCCAGACCTTCGTCGACGAGGTCTAGCCCTTCACGGAATAGATTGAAGTCGGCGAGTCGGCGAACCCCACCCACCCGAAAGCCAACAAGATCAATCACGCAGTTCGCGCCAGAGTCCCGAACTCCCGAACAACTGGCGCCCGAACAGGGATCTGGCGCACATTTCGGATGCTGTTGGTGATCTTGGTCGGTTGATCGGTTTTCTGGCGCGTCGCTGCCGGGCTCGAAGACGCTTCGATGCTGGATAGCGGGATGTCGATGGGTCGGGGTTCGGGTTCGGCTGTTCCATTGGAGACGGCTCGGGTGGCGTGGGCGGCGAGCCCGAAGGGCACGCCTGCGATGTTGATGCGGGATCGGTTGCAGGACTTGTTCGTCGACGACGACTTCGGCGGCTGGTTTCCTGTGGACGGCCGTCGTGGGGTGTCGCCGGCCCGGTTGGTGTCGGTGTCGGTGTCGCAGTATGCGGAGAACCTGACTGATCGGCAGGCAGCGCGGGCGGTGGCGTGTCGTATCGACTGGAAGTACGCGTTGGGGATGGAGTTGACCGAGCCCGGGTTCGATCATTCGGTGCTCAGCGAGTTCCGGGACCGGCTTGCCGAGGGCGACCGGGCTGATCGGCTGCTGGCGGTGATGGTTGATCGGCTCGCGGAGGCGGGTTTGGTGCGGGCGCGGAGGCGGCAGCGCACGGACTCCACGCATGTGCTTGCGGCGGTTCGCCGGCTCAGCCGGGTGGAGTTGGTCGCGGAGACGATGCGCGCCGCGCCGGAGGCGCTGGCGAAGCTGGACGAGGTGTAGCTGGCCGTTGTCCTGCCGGCGGAGTGGGCCGAGCGCTACGGCCGGTCGGCGCGGCACGAGCGGCAGCCGTCCGGTGCGATGGCGTTGCGGCAGTACGTGGAACAGGTTGGCGCTGACGGTATTGCCTTGCTGTAGGTCGTCTACGGCCCGACGGCTCCCGCAGGCGGGCCGGGGGGTGGCCGCTGTCGAGGTGTTGCGTCAGGTCTGGGTCCAGCAGTACTGGTATGACGAGTCCGGCCAGCTGCGGTGGCGGGAGGCGAAGCTGTCCCGAGGTCGCCTGAAACCGCGTCTCGTCTGGGGCTGACATCGATGCATGAAGCGCCGACGCGGGCGTCAGGAGCGGTTGGGCTTGGCCTCGACCTTGGTAGTCACCGGAACGCGCGGCTTCGCGGTGAACGAGTTGAACCTGGCGCGTAGGTATTGGAGCTGGTCGAGCGCTTGCACTGACTCAGGCAGCGTGGTGAGCAGATTCTCGTCGAGGTAGAGCGCGCGCAACGCGTGCAGGTTGCCGATCGAGTCGGGCAACGAGCGCAATTTGTTGTACGACAGATCCAAGGTCTCCAGCTCGCGGAGCCGGCCGATCGAGTCGGGGACCGTCGCGAGTTCGTGGCCGGCGATGTTCGTCCAGGTCAGTGCGGTGAGCTCGCCGATCGACTCAGGCAGGCTGGTCAGCCGACCGTTGCGGATGGCGAGTCGTGTCAGCCGGGTCAGTTCGCCGATCCAGCCGGGCACCTGGCTCACCGGGCCGGTGAAGTAGAGGTATTCGAGCGCGGTGCAGCCGCGCAGCTGCGCCGGGAACTCGGTGAACCGGTTGAATCCCAACGACAGCGTGGTCAGGTTGACGAGGTCGGCGAACGACGCCGGCAAGGCGGTGAGCTGGTTCGAGTTGAGATCCAGCCCGGTCAGGGAGGACAGCTTTCCGATCGATTCGGGCAGCGCGACGATCTCGTTGTCGCGCAGCTGGAGCGAGTGGAGAACGCCGAGGTCGCAGATTGTTTCCGGCAGCGCGTCGATCTCGTTGTCGTCGGCGCGAAGGTCGACGAGGGTGGCCAACTCGCCGATGTTGTTGGGCAGCCGGGTCAACTTGTTGCCGGTGACGCGAAGGGTGTGCAAGGAGCGCAGGTCCGCGCACCAGTCGGGCAGCGTCGTGAACGCATTGCGGTCGAGCCGCAGCGTGGTCAGTGCGGCGAGGTCGCGCATCCGGTCGGGCAGCGTCACCAGTTGGTTGCCACTGGCCGTGATGTGCTGGAGCGCGACCAGCTCGCCGATCTCGTCCGGCAGCGCGGTGAGCTGGTTGTTGTCGAGGCGTATGTCGGTCAGCGCGGTCAGCTCACCGATCCAGGCCGGCAGCGCGGTCAGCCGGTTGTCGCTCAGGTCGAGTGTGGTGACCGTGGTGAGGTCTCGAATGGTCGGACGAAGCTTCGTGAGGCGGCGACCGGACAGGTCGAGGTGGGTGCCGCCGTTCGTGCGGGCGTCTTTGATGAGCTCATCTGTCGTGGGCACGCGCTGCCAACCGTTTCCGTTGAGGGTGGGGTGTTCGGCACCCTAGTAGCTCTCCGCAACCTCCACATACGACAGTCGATCGTCACGGAACGCGATACCACCAGCAGAGGCGTTCGTCGTCGAGCGTGCCGCGTGGCCGACTGGGTCCGGCCGCCCGCCGCGGCCCCGGACCGGGCCGTCAGCTTCGGCAGCGACGCGCCCCGAACCGGCCAAGCAACCAAGATCACCAACAGCATCCATTTCGTGAAGCCAGACCGTAGACCGCCAACGGCTACCTCTTCCGGGCTGAGCGTCGGACTGCACGAACAGCGCCGGCCTCGAAGCCGCTGGCATGGTTGCAGTGATCATTCACGGAGATTGCGCCACCCGAGTTCGACAGTTGAGCGATCTTCAACGACACGGGAGTATGTGAAGGCGCTGGTCAGGACCGGGTGATCTGGTGACGGAGACGAAATCGCCTAGTGACACGCCGAGCAGGATCGTAGCTGCTCCATGTACTTGAAAGTTGGCTGTCCATAGACACGGGTGGCTAGGGTGGCGGCCGTGTATGTGCGCGTGACGAGCCGCAAGACCACGTCCGGGCAACCGGTGCGCTACCTGCAACTGGCCCACAACGAGTGGGATCCGGTGGCGAGGATGTCGCGTACGAAGGTGCTGCACTCGTTCGGCCGCGAGGACGACCTCGACCGGACCGCGATCGAACGGCTGGTCGCGTCGCTGTCGCGGCTGCTGGAACCCGACCGGGCCGCGGCGGCGACCGGCCCGGCGGAGCTGGTGTTCGTCGGGTCGCGGCCGTTCGGCGGCACCGACGTGCTCGATGGGCTGTGGCGCGCGTTAGGCCTGGACGCGGTGATGCGCGCCCAGTTGGCGGGGCGGCGGCTGGACCCGCGGGTGGAGCGGGTGCTGTTCGCGCTGGTCGCCAACCGGGCTCTGGACGCCTCAAGCAAGCTGGCCGCCGCGGACTGGGTCAGCAACGATGTCCACGTCGCCGGCCTGGACACGGTGGACGAGCAGGCCTGCTACCGGGCGATGGACTGGCTGCTGCAGATCGAACCCGCCCTCGCCAAGCAGGTCTACTACCGGGTCACCGACCTGCTCAATCTTGAGGTGGACCTGCTGTTCTTCGACACGACCAGCACCTATGCCGAGATCGACGACGCCGACGAGCCGGTGGCCCGCGACGAGCACGGACGCGCTCTGGCCGATCCCGACGACCCGGATGCCGCCTCCCGCAAGGGGTTCCGCGCCTACGGCAACAGCAAGGACCACCGCGACGACCTGCCCCAGGTCATCGTGGGGATGGTCGTGACCCGCGACGGGATCCCGGTGCGGGTCTGGTCCTGGCCCGGCGGGACCGGTGACAGCGAGCTGATCCGCCAGGCCCGCGACGACATGCGCGCCTGGACGGTGTCGAAGGTGGTATGGGTCGCCGACCGCGGGTTCGCCTCCGCGGCCAACCGCCGGCACCTGATGCGCGGCGGCGGGAACTACATCATCGGTGAACGGCTGCGGTCCGGGTCAGCGCAGGCCGCCCAGGCTCTGGCACGGCCGGGCCGCTACGCCACCGTGCGCGACAACCTGCAGGTCAAGGAGGTCAACCTCGGTGACGGTGACCGGTGGATCGTGTGTTTCAACCCGGCCCAGGCGGAACGTGACGCCCACATCCGCGCCAAGATGATCTCCCGGCTGGAGGAGGCGATCACCGGATCGGACTGCCTCAGCCGCGACAAGCGCAACCAACTCGCCGGCGTGATCTCCACCAAGCCCGGGCTGCGCCGCTACCTGCGCACCGCACCCGCCGGGCTGCTGCGCGTCGACCAAGCCGCGGTCAAGGCCGAAGCCCGCCTCGACGGCAAGTACCTGCTGCGCTGCTCCGATGCGCACATGTCCGCCGAGGACATCGCCGTCGGCTACAAACAGCTGCTCGAAGTGGAACGCGGCTGGCGCGACCTCAAACAGATCATCCCCAAGAAGATCATCGACCTGAACACACACGCCTGACCTGCGAGAGCAGCCGCCACTAGTGACACGCCCCGTCGGCGTGCGATCACGCATACCCGCAGCTCAACCCAAGAATCCGTGTACTAGACACTGACCCGAACTGTCGAACTCGGGTTGATCGGTGTCCATCTGTGAAGCGGCCCCTCTATCGCAGCGGGCAGGGCTGGGTCCACTGTGGATGATCAGGACATCTGTGGCACGTACGCCCGTACGGTGATCTCCCTTGAACGAGCAGGAGGTCGTGGTGAGCCAGCCTGCGAGGGCTGGGTCAGTCCTGGCGGTGGACGTCGGCAGGTGTGTAGTCGAAGTCGCGTGCTGTGAGGGTGCCGTTGTCTGGGCCCCATTCGAACACCCGGAACGTTCCGGCGGCTGGGTCGACTTCGCCGTCTGGCAGGAAGGTGACGTCGGACAGGATGCCGAGGATGCAGTCGCCGGGGTGTTCTCGGGCCCATTGCACTTCGCCGCGGGTGACGATGACGGCTGTGCCGCTGGTTTCGGTGCCTTTCGCTTCGAGCCAGAGGGTGCGGCCGTCTTTGGTGGCTGTGGCGTCGTAGGGGTTGCCGTGCCGGACGTCGTTGACGTCCCAGCCGAGGTCGCGGTAGTGCGCCATCAGTCGGTCCTGGGCGGCGTCCTCGACCTTGCGGCGGCGGGCGGGGTCCATCTGCCAGCGCTGCCGTGATGCGCCGCGTTGGGGGAGCGGTTCCGGCTGGCCGAGGTGCTGGGCCCACAGCGTTTCGAGTTTCGTGGCAGCGGCCGGCGGCAATATCCAACCGCTGGCCTGTGGTGCCCACCCGCCGCCTTCCGGGATTGCTTGGATCAGGTGCGGGTGCGGTAACCCTTCGTCTGGCAGCAGGAGCGTGTCCCAGTCGATCAGGACGTAGTTGGCGTCCTCGCCGGCGCGTTCGTCGTCCCACTGTTCGTCCGGGAAGATCCGGCTGGCAGCGGTGCCGCTACCGACGATGCCGCGTGGCTCCACACCCTGGCGGAGGAAGAAGACGCGGTCGCCCGGCTCAATGCCGGTCTTCCGGTTACCGGTGGACCACCTGTCCCGCAGCAGCCGGCCGTCCTCGACTGCCTCGACGTTGCTGGGGTAGATCTCCTCGGCCCAGTTGTCGGGGTTCCACCGTTTCGGGTTCCACGTCACGACCAGCGTGGCTGGTTCCCGCGGCTGCAGAACGGCTCGCTGGGCTGCTGGCATCGAGTCGAGTGTTGCGGTGTCGAAGTAGCCCACCGGATTGCGGTGCCGGGGCGCGGGCGCGCCTTTCAGCGCGTCATGGACCGGATCACCGGGGCGCAGCACCTGTCCGGTTAGCGCCCACTTCGTCACACCGTCAACATCGTGACGGGTGCGACCGTCGATCTCCGCGACGACCTGCACCCGGCCGTCGAACGACAACGTGGCGAACCGTTCGCGATCAACCTTGTCCCCGAGCTTCCGCACACCGCGATTGATCTCCCATATCTCATCATCGGTCGCGGTCGCGTCCCACCCCACCCACGTCCGCCCGAGCGGGTCACCTGCCGGCACATTACGCGCCCAGGTCAACACAAAGTTCACAGCCACTCGAGCATCCTGCCGTGCCATCCGCCTGGGCGCCACAGCCACTCGGGTCGGCCGATGCGTCGGAATTGACCCCCACCGGCGCTCGGATTTCGGCAGATCCGGACGGCTGACGTGCCATCACCGACGCGGGGGTTCCGAGTCGACGGAGCGCTGCTGCTGGGGGTCTGTGAAGCCTGTCTGGCTGTAGTCGGCGAGGTCCGCCTCGAGGATGTGGTGATCGGTTCGTATGAAGAGCCGGCTTCCCCGCGTACTGACGATACGGAAGTCGTTCAGGGGGCGGCCGTTGTGATCGGTCAGACGGACCGGGCCGTGCGTAACGATGGTGTCGTCGAGGAGGCGGCATTGCGTGAGCTGGGATGGTTTGCCGTACCCGCCGACGAAGGCGACCTCGTCGCCGTGAATGAGTATGCCGCGCGCGCCGCGGACCGGCCCGGGCTGGAACGGCCGGACTTGTGTGTCGGTGATCCGAACGAGCGGGAATCCGGTGTAGTAATACGCCCAGGTTGTTCGGGCGCCTGCGTTGAGGGCGTAGCAGTCGGCGACGTGGTCGAGTCCGGGTGGTGGCTGGTACGACCAGAGGCGCCGGCCGTAGTCGTCGAAACGGGCAATCCCCGCCGCGCTGAGTGGGTCACCGCTGTAGATGCCTTCGTCGAAGTAGCCGACCCAGATGGTGCCGGGCTCGTCGACAGCGAGGTGCGCGATGCCGTCGCCGAGTTTGAACGACCGTATGGGCCTGCCTGAGCCGTCGAACACCTGTGCATTGTCATTGGTCGGCTCATACGGCCGTGGGATGCAGCGAGACTGGGCCAGCAGATATCCCGTACCCGGCAGAAGATCCACGCGGCTGGGGTCGATTGTCAGGCCGACCAGGGCAACCTGGTGCCAGCCGTGCGTCTGCTCGTACAGGTGGATTCGAGCTTGCCGTCCACGCAGCTGGTTGGGCTGGTTGGAGGGTGTGGAAGCCGCGACGAGTTCGCCGTTGACGGTGGCATTGAGAGCAGCGAGGTCCTCGCCGTCGTTCAGTGGTGGGAGTTCGGCTCGTCGTCGGCAGCGCAGCGTCCGCATCATGATCTTGTACCACGCTTGGACAATGCGTTGCACGTCGACGCGTGAGCCGCGGGCACCTCCGGCGGAGAGGTCGGGAGACAGACGAACGGCGCATTGTGCGGGCTGCTGGTCTCCAGCAGATTGGCATCGTGAGCAAATATGCCCCGCTTCGAGACCGGCTTCGTGCCTCCGGCAGGCCGGAGGTGCACATGTCCTTCGATGAGATCGCCGACCTGCTGCCCGGTGGATTGCCCTCGAGCGCCTACCGGCACGGCGCGTGGTGGAACAACGAAGACGATCCGGGCAGTACGCACAGCCAGAGCCGCCTCGGTTGGATGGCCGCCGGCTACACGGCTGCCGCCGATCGCGCCACCCGGCAAGTCGTCTTCAGGCGCTTCGCACGCTGAGCGCCGGGATCTGCGCTCCCGTTGCATCCCGCCGCAGACGGCCGTCTTCTGCCGAAGCGCGCAACCAGCGGCATGAGCGTGCACTCATCAGAAACTGATCTAGCGCTTCGTTCATGAGGACCGAGCCTGACTACCAGTCGCGCCATGGACCGGTAATGTCGCCGCTGAGGAGGCCGTTGCGGCGGGCCAGTTCGTTGGCCTCGATGCCAGCCGCCCCCAGTACACGATCGATGTACTCGCAGAGCAACTCTCGTTCGTCCGTCTCGTAGGCGGCCCCGTGGAACTGGTCGTTGACCACGTTCAGAGCTCGAACGGTGCGCTCGACCACCTCGAGAACTTCCGCATCGGGTGCTGCTGTCAACGGCGGATTAGATCCAGTCTCAGGGCGCCGTCGACAGCTGCCTCCCACCTGGGGTCGACAAGGCCCGCGACATCCGCTTCGAACCCATCAAGGACGGCATCGGTCGCTCGGATCATCTCGTCGGGCCACAACCTTGCTGACACCGCTTCGTCCGGCCCGATGACACCCGCGGCAAGGTCGGCAGCATCTCTGGCCACGTCTGCCCGCCATACGGCGGTCGGTTGGCTTCGTCCGTGACTTCAGGACCCGTTTGTCGGCTAGCTCGGGTCCCACCGGCCGACGTCCAGTTCTCTTGTTCGTAACTTCGGGACCCACCTACGCGGAGGAATGGCTAGCGGTGAGCCCAACGCGCCCGAGTCCCCATCGACGCCCGCGCACCCACCAGCCCCGGGCCGCGCCGAGGTCCGAGTGCTCGTTGTCGACTACGCTCCGTGAATAAGGTGTTCTGGCGCAAGTCCGCGCAAGGCCACGGATCGCGGCATGTCCGTGCACCCGATCAAGCGGCTTGACGGCCGTGACGCTCGATCGGCGGCGCAACGTACTGGATTTCCCCCGTCACCTTCTACCAGGCCGTGACGTACTGTCGCGGGCGTGCTCTTCGTCTACCGGACGCATTACGAGGGTCCGCTGAGCCTGCGGGTCCGGCAGATCCCCGACGCCAGCGTGTTGGACTGGTTCCGGCGGGGCTGGGACTGCGACGACCCGTGGGACTGGATCGACGCGGAACTCGGCGGCCACGTGTACGGCCTCGGCTCGATCTTCGAGGCTGCGCGCGCGAACGGACAGTCTCCGCCGCAGACGGTCGGCGAGCTGGGCACGCTGCTGCGCGCTCAGCGGTACGTCGAAGGCGGCACCGACGACGTCCGGCTCGACGAGCACAGTCTGCGCGTGCGTGACGACGACGACGAGGTCGAGCTGGCCTACTTCTTCCTCGACGACGAGGTGGTGGCAGCCCGCGGCGACCGGCTCACCTACCTGCTGCGCTCCTGGCCGCTGCCCGGCGACGCGGGCGCGCCGGCGGCGTTCGACCCGGGCTGCGCGGTGACCGTCGCGACACCGGCCGGTCGCAGCGACGCCACGACGTACGCGGTGTTCCTCACTCACTACGACGGCAGGACCCTGGCCCGCATGGCGCCGCTCGCGTTCCCCGGCGTCGACCTGCCGGGCGTGGCCGGTCACCTGCGCACCGCCGACCCCGGCGACGACTGGCCGGAGGAACTGCTCGTGCTGCGGGCGCTCGTCGCGCCGGACGAAACCACCGTCGAGCCGGCGCTGCAGCGGTGCAACCGCTGGCCGGGCTTCAACCTCAACGACACCCCGTGGCCGCGGGGCATGCCAGACGCGCACGCCGCCGTGCACCGTGAGGCTGTCGAACTGATCGAGGTTGGCGAGTGCACCCATGAGCGAAACCCCGACGCGTCCCTGCTCCAGGTCGCCGAGCACCTCGCCCAGCTGGCGATGCACTGCAACGAGCCGTTCGGCTACCAGCAATGGTTCCTGTTCGACACCGCCTGGGCGGCCGCACATCCGGACCTGGCGCGCTCGCTGCTGCGGTACGCCGGACACTGGGACCCGCTCGACTGATAGGCCGTCCTACCGAGACGTTCCAGCAACCGGAGGCGATGACATGACCGGCCGGCCGGCGACCCTCGACGAGCTGTTCGGTGACGACCTGTCTCACCAAGGAACCCGCTACTCGGCCACCCCCGAACGTAAGATCAGGTGCACTGTCTTCGGCATGAGCGGACGCCAAGATCACGATTCCAGGTTGGGGACACACCTGCTGATCTCCGGCCGCATCGGCGCGACGGTGCGGGTGGCTTTGGCTAATGCTGTGACCGGAAACGTTGGCCGGGTTGGGTGACACGCCGGTCAACGTCCCGGCGCGGTGTCGATTGGGGTTCAGGCTGTCGGGATGGCAGAACCTGTCCGGGCACGCCGGCTGTCGGATGTCGAGGGTCGGTGATTACAGCAGATCGTCAGGCGTGGGACCGGGTCACCGATCCGGCTGCGGCGGGCGATGGTCATCATGGCCTCGGCCAGCGGGAACACTGTTCCGGCGATTGCCTGCCTCGTCCAAGGCGATGAGGACGCGGTCCGGGAGGTGATCCACCGGTTCAACGAGATGGGTCTGGCCTGCCTGGACCCTCGGTGGGCGGGTGGCCGTCCCCGCCGGATCAGTGAAGACGACGTAGCGTTCATCGTCGCGACGGCCAAGACCAGGCCAGCAATGCTCGGGCAGCCGTTCACCCGGTGGAGCCTGCGCAAACTCGCCGACTATTTGGCGCACAACACCGGACCGCGCCGGGTGCGGATCGGTCGGGAACGGCTGCGGGAGATCCTGCACAAGCACGACGTCACGTTCCAGCGGACGAAGACATGGAGTCCAACGACTCCAACATCGAGGCGAAGCTCGCCCGGATCGAGGAAGTCACCAACACCTTCCCGGACCGGGTCTTCGCGTTCGACGAGTTCGGACCGTTGACGATCCGTCCGCAGGTCGGCGCCAGCTGGGCGCCGGCCGGGCACCCGGACCGGCTCCCGGCGAACTATCACAAGCTGCACGGTGTGCGGCAGTTCCATGCCTGCTACAGCGTCGGCACCGACACGGGTCCGTTGCATTGATCGATGCTCTGGTCAGGCAGGCTTGAGCGGTGAAGTACTCGAACCGCCGGCGTCCAGTCCAGCCACCGCGGTCGGCGTTCGCCGGGTTCCGGTTCCCGCCTGACGTCATCATGGTCGCGGTCCGGCTGTACCTGCGGTACAACCTGTCCTACCGCGACGTCGAGGAGCTCCTCCTTGAGCGTGGTGTCGAGGCTGACCACGTCACCGTCTTCCGCTGGGTGCAACGCTTCACCCCGCTACTGGCCGACGCAGCCAGATTCTGTCGGCATGCACCTGGCGACAGATGGTTCACCGATGAGACCTATGTCAAGGTCGACGGTGTCTGGCGGTACGTGTACCGCGCTGTCGACCAGCACGGCCAGGTCATCGACGTACTCGTCTCCGCCCGCCGCGACGGCGTGGCGGCACGCCGGTTCTTCCGCCGGGCCATGGCCACATTGAAGGTGCGACCCGCCGAGGTGATCACCGACGCGGCACCGACGTACCCGGCGGTTCTGGATGAGCTGGTCCCGTCGGCGTGGCACCACGTCGAACGGCACGCCAACAACCGGGTGGAAGCCGACCACAGCCAACTCAAGCACCGGCTCAAACCGATGCGCGGGCTGCGGACCGACCGGACCGCGCAGACGATCATCGCCGGTCACGCCTTCACGCAGAACCCCCCGCCGCGGACACTACGAACTCGGACTTGACGCCCCACGCGGGCTGAGCGTGGCCGCGGCGTTCACCGAACTCGCCGCCGCCATCTGAAGACCTGGGGCACTCGCTTCAACGCGCCCTCCGATCCGCAGATGCAACAGACCGCTCGCCACCGCCGACACCGCACGCATCTGGCAGACCCTCGTGCGGCTGCGCATGATCCGTCGCCACGCCCCGGTCCCGGCCGAGTCCGTCGCCGACCCGCTGCTGTCCGTGGCCTGACCCGTCCCGGCCGCGTCCGTGACAGCGCCACAGGAGATCTCCCGGTGGTGCCGGCACGGACGCGCTGCGGCGCTTGCGCCGCTCCGATTCGGCCGGCCGGCCGCGGGACTGCCGTCGGTCAGCGGTTCCCGTGTGGTTCGGCGGTGGAGCCACGCACCCGCAGGGAAGGGCTGATCACCATGCGGTGGGTGGGGCGCTCGGGGTCGCTGAGCCGGTCGGCCACGAGCCGGACCGCGGCGCGGCCGATTGAGCGCCGCGGCGGGCGAACCGCGGTCAACGGAGGGCTGAACAGACCGGCGACCTCGTCGTCGTAGGCGACGATCGACAGGCCGCCGGGAACGCTGAGGTGGCGCTCCTCGCAGCGCTGGATGAGGGTGATCGCCTCGGCGTCGGCGTGCACGAGCAGGGCGGTGGTGCCGGTGGCGAGGCACTGGTCGAGGACGTCGTCAAGGGCGGCCACGCACTCCGGGGAAGGGGCGTCGGGCACGCGTGCGTCGACGGTGCCGGTGGAGTCCAGGCCGCACTCGGCGGTGGCCTCCAGCCAGCCGCGGTGGACGTGCGGTCCGGTCGGGCTCGGTTTGGCCAGCACGACGCCGACCTTGCGGTGGCCGAGCGAGGCCAGGTGACGCACCGCCATGGCGGCGCCGAGCGCGTGGTCGGTGACGACGGATTCGAGCACCTCGCGGTGCGGCCCGACGGCGGCAGTGCGTTCGAGCAGCACGACGGGCAGGCCGATGCCGGACAGCCAGGCGAAGGTGCGCTCGGAGGTCGGCGCGTCGATGCGCGGCGTGACGATCAGCGCGTCGACGCCGAGTCGTTCGACCATGCGCTGTAACTGCGGGCGGTCGTCCTCGGACTCGTACGAGGAGCCGCGCAGCACGACCCGCATGCCGAGCTCGCGGGCGGCCTCCTCGGCGCCCTGCGCCACGTGCGGCCAGTAGTAGTCCAGGGAGGGCACGAGCATGCCGAGGGTGCGGCCGCTGAGTTCGGCGGGCATCCGTGGCAGGGGGTCGTCCACCGCCGCGACGTCCAGCACCGCCGCAGTGTCGTCGCCGTCGGGCAGCGCGACACCACCGTGCACACGGCGGACCAGCCCCGCAGCGGCGAGCTGGGCGATGTCGCGGCGGATGGTCACCGCGGCGGCGCCGAGGGTTTCGGTGAGGTCCGAGATGCGCAGCACGCCATCGCGCTGCAGCACCTCCAGCAGCCGCGTGCGGCGGGCGACCTGCAGGGGGCCACGCTTCTCCGTGGTGGTCACTGTTGCTCCTCATGTCCCCGCAGTGGTGCTATCTGAGCGATCGTGATCTTATCAGATCGCTTCGCGGGCCAGTACCGTGCAAAATCTTGGCTTTGATGAGCAGGATCTGATCAGTTACGACTAGGTAAGTTCGTTTCGGTCATTGACATGGCTGGTTGTGAGCGTTTTACTTCCCGGCAACGTCGCCACCGTCAACCGGCGCCGTTGCCCCGGATACGCCGGGGCTCCGCGCGATCACATCGGAGCGCAGCGTGACAAACGCTCACCCGGGGGTGCTGTCGGCGGCCAACCGCGATCCGTGGACTCGCGCCGATTGGCTGTGCTTCGCCGACGGCATGCTCACCGCCGCGCAGCGGCACACGTCGCCCGGGCACGCGCTGATCGTCCTGCCCGGTCCGGAGGGCGGCTACGGCCGGGCGATCGACGGCCTGGAGGGCTTCGCCCGGACCTTCGTGCTCGCCGGTTTCCGGATCGCCGGCCAGCGCGGTGCCGGACTCGACGACCTGGCGGCCTGGTATGCGGCCGGCCTCGCCGCCGGCACCGACCCCGGCTCGCCCGAGCGGTGGGTGCGACTGGACGAGCACCCGCAGGCGAAGGTCGAGGCGGCGTCCATCGCCCTGGCGCTGGACATGACCCGGCCGTGGATCTGGGACCGGCTCGAGCCGGCCGTCCGCGATCGGATCGTGGCATATCTGGCCCCGGCGGTCGGCGACCCGACGTACCCCCGGATCAACTGGATCTGGTTCCGCGTGGTCGTGCAGACGTTCCTGCGCTCCGTCGGTGGCCCCTGGTCCGCCGCCGACATCGCTGAGGACCTCGCCACCCACGACACGTTCCAGCGCGCCGACGGCTGGCTGGCCGATGGGCCCGAGCGCGCCTACGACCATTACGCCGGCTGGGCGCTGCACCTGTACCCGACGCTCTGGGCACGCATGACCGGCGCCGCCGACCTCGCCAAGGCACGCCACGACCAGGATCTCGAGGCGCTGGACCGGTTCCTGCTGGACGCGCTCGAGTTGATCGGCGGTGACGGCTCGCCTCTACTGCAGGGGCGCAGTCTGATCTACCGCTTCGCGGCCGCCGCCCCCTTCTGGGTCGGCGTCCTCGCCGGCGTGCCCTCGGTGAGCGCGGGCCGGCTGCGCAACGCCGCCGAACAGGTCGTGCGGCACTTCGCCGATCGCGGTGCGCCGGACGCCGACGGATTGCTCACCGTCGGCTGGCACGCCCTCTGGCCCAGGCTGGCGCAGGCCTACTCCGGCCCCGGCTCCCCGTACTGGGCCAGCAAGGGCCTCCTCGGCATCCTCCTACCGGCCGAGCACCCGGTCTGGACGTCGCCGGCGGAGCCGCTGCCCGTGCAGTGCGCCGACACGCTGCGCGCCGTGCGGGCGCCCGGCTGGATCATCGCCGGCACCCACGCCGACGGCATCGTCCGGGTGGTCAATCACGGCACCGACCATGCGGTCGAAGGCACGGCCGTCGCCGACTCCCCGCTGTACACCCGGCTGGGGTACTCCACCGCGACCGCACCGCTGCTCGACGACGCCGCGTGGGAGGCACCGGTCGACCAGTCCGTCGTCCTCATCGACGCCGCCGGGCGGTGCACGCACCGCGCCGGCATGCGCACCCTCGCCGTGGACGTCGACGACCGGCAAGGCGTCGGCATCGCGGCGTCGAGCGCCGACGCGCACTGGGTCGACGTGACGCCGGGGCAACGCGACCACGGCAGCGGCCGGTCCGGGCCGTCCCAGCCGGCCGGGCAGATCACGGTCGTCTCCCTCGTGCGCAAGGCCTGGGAGCTCCGCCTCACGCGCGTCGACGGCATCGCCGGCGCAGCCGACCCCGCCCGGCTGCGGCTGCGCATCGGCGGCTGGCCGGTTGCCGGCGAAGGGCCCACGACCGTGGGACCCGGTGCCGCCGCCGCGATAGGCCGCGGCCTGTGGTCATCCGTCACCGACGCGCCGGACGGCTCCGAACGTCCCTACCCGGACACCGCCGGCGTGGCCGTCCACGACGACGCGGGCCCCCTCGGCAGTCCGGTGCGCGTGCCCTGGCTCGACTACCCGGTCGTTCCCGGCGCCTGGGTCGCGACGCTCCTCGAACTCTGCACCGCCGGGCAGCCGGCCGGCCCACAGGCCAGCCGCGTGGTGCTCGACCTGGCCGGGCAAGACATCCTCGCCCGAGTCGACTGGCCCGACGGCGTGCGAACGAACACCCCGATCACCCATACACACCCCCTCGGGGCGGTCCTGGCGTTCGCGCCGGACGGCGGCCCCGGCCTCGTGAAGGAGAACGGATGAAGCGCTCGATCTCGATGGCGCTGGGCGTCGTCTCAGCGGTGTCGTTGTTACTCGCAGGATGCGGTGACGACGCCGGTAGCCCGGCGGCCGCACCCACCGGCCCGGTCACGCTGACGCTCGGCGGCTGGACCTTGGCAAGCACTCCGGAGTTCAAGGCCCTCGCCGACGGCTTCCACGAGGCCAACCCGAACGTGACCGTCGAGCTCAAGGAGTACGACGCCACCAACTACGACACCCAGATGATCGCCGACCTCGCCGCGAAGAAGGCACCGGACCTCTACATCCAGAAGAACCTGAAGCCCTTCTACACCTACCAGTCCGGCAAGCAGCTGCTCGACGTCTCCGACGTGGCCAAGCAGCTCGGTGACAAGGTCGGTGGGTTGTCGGCCTACCAGGTCGACGGCAAGACCTGGGCGATCCCCTACCGCCAGGACTCCTGGGTGCTGTTCTACAACCGGGCCCTGTTCGACAAGGCCGGCGTCGAATACCCCGACGGCTCCTGGACCTGGGACGACTACGCCGCCGCGTCCAAGCGGGTGACCACCGGGCTCAAGGGCGCGGGCTCCAAGGCCTTCGGCGACTACCAGCACAACTGGCAGTCCACGGTGCAGGGCTTCGCCCTCGCCCAGACCCCCGGCGCGAAGCTCGACAGCGGCGACTTCGGCTACCTCAAGCCCTACTACACCCGTGCCCTGGACCTGCAGAGCGCCGGCGCGCAGCAGGCGTACGGCACCGTGACCACCAACAAGCTCACCTACCAGTCACAGTTCGGCAAGCAGCAGGCCGCGATGATGCTCATGGGGACCTGGTACATCGCAACCCTGCTCAAGCAGCAGTCCACCGGCGACGCCGAGAACTTCGCCTGGGGTATGGCGCCGGCGCCGCAGCTCGACGCCAGCACCACCGGCACGTCGAAGAAGCCGATCACCTTCGGGGACCCGACGGGACTGGGCATCAACCCGGCCATCGACAAGCAGAAGATCACCGCGGCCAAGGCGTTCCTCGCCTATGCCGCCGGCGAGCAGGGCGCGAAGAAGCTGGCGAGCATCGGCGTCACCCCGGCCGACACCGGCTCGGTGACGCAGGACCTGTTCGCCCTCAAGGGCATGCCGACCGACGAACTGTCGAAGTTCACCTTCTCCACCCACGACACGAAGCCGGAGAACCCGGTGTCGAAGCACACCGCCGCGCTGCAGAACATTCTCAACGACGCCCACTCAGCCGTGCTGTCCGGCAGCAAGCCGGTCGACAGCGCAATCAGTGCCGCGCAGGACCGCGCCAAGAACGAGGTCCTCAAGGGATGACCAGACAGTCCTGACACGACGGCCGGGTCCGGTGCGCGCCCGGCGCACACCGGACCCGGCACCCGACGGTCACTTCCTTCAGGAGAAGCACATGGCAACAATCCAGGCCGGCCGGCGCAGGCGCCGGCGGCGGCTGCGGCCCGCATGGCGCAACACCCTCACCGGATGGTCGTTCATCCTGCCGAACCTGCTCGGCTTCGGCGTCTTCACACTCGTCCCGGTGCTGGCCTTGTTCTACTACGCCTTCACCGACTGGAACATCTTCGGCGTCGCCGAGTGGGTCGGCGTCGACAACTTCACCCGGATGCTGGGCGACGACAGCTTCTTCACCGCGCTGCGCAACACCCTGTACTACACCGCGCTGCACATCCCGCTCACCATGGGCGCGGCGCTCGGGCTCGCCCTGCTGCTCAACCGGAAGCTGCGCGGGGTCGCGTTCTTCCGGACGGTCGCGTTCTTCCCCTACATCACCTCGATCGTGGCCATCGCCCAGGTGTGGAACCTGCTCTTCAGCCCGCAGTACGGCCCGATCAACGCACTGCTGCGGGCACTGGGCGCCGCAAACCCACCCGGGTGGACGGTGTCGGCCGACTGGTCCATGCCCGCGGTCATCATCGTGAGCACCTGGCGCGAGATGGGCTACTACATGCTCATCTTCCTCGCCGGACTGCAGACCATCCCGAACCAGCTCTACGAAGCGGCCCGCATCGACGGCGCCGGCTCCTGGCAGCGCTTCCGCAACATCACCCTCCCGTCGCTGCGCCCCACCACGTTCTTCGTCGTCGTGATGCTCACCATCGGCAGCTTCAAGGTCTTCGACCTCATCCTGCTGCTCACCGACGGCGGACCGGGCCAGTCGACGCTGGTGCTGTCGCAGTACATCTACCAGAAGGGCTTCGAGGAGAACCAGTTCGGCTACGCCTCGGCCGTCTCCGTCGTGCTCTTCGCCATCTGCTTCGCCATCACCGTCGTGCAGTTCGCCGTCAACAAGCGGAGGGCCTCGTGACCGGCACCCTGCTGCAACCACCCGCGCTGCACATCGGCGCCGGGCCCGCACCCACCAGCGGCAACCGCCGGCGCGCACATCCGGTCTGGCGGTTCCTGGGCTACCTGACGCTGGTCGTCGCCGCCGCCGCCGTGCTGCTGCCGTTCTTCTGGATGGTCGTGTCCTCGCTGAAGGCCAACAGCGACGTCAACACCGTGCCGGTGCAGTGGCTGCCGGACCCCGTCGTCTGGCAGAACTACCTCGATATCTGGCGCAAGTCCGACATGACCACGTGGCTGGGCAACACCCTGCTGCTGTCGGTCACGGTCACCGCGCTGCAGGTCTTCACCGGCAGCTTCGCCGCCTACGGCTTCGCCAAGGTTCGCTTCCCCGGCCGGAACCTGCTGTTCCTGGCCTACATCGGCACCCTCGCCGTGCCGTGGCAGTCCTACATGGTGCCGCAGTTCATCCTCATGTCGAAGCTGCAACTGTCCGACACCCTCTGGGCCATCATCGCCCTGCAGGCGTTCAACGCGCTCGGGGTGTTCCTCATGAAGCAGTACTACGAGACCATCCCTGAGGAGCTCAGCGAGGCCGCCCGGATGGACGGCATGACCGAGTACGGCATCTACCGGCGCATCATGCTGCCGCTGTCCGCGCCCGGCCTGGCGAGTCTCACCCTGCTCACCTTCGTCAACACCTGGAACGACTACCTCGGCCCGCTGATCTACCTGCGCAGCCCCGACGTGCGGACCATCCAGCTCGGACTGTCCACGTTCATCTCGCAGTACAACGCGGACTATGCGCTCATCATGACCGGCTCCGTGCTGTCCGTGCTGCCGATCGCGTTGATCTTCCTGCTCGGGCAGCGGCACTTCGTCGAAGGCATCGCCACCAGCGGCCTGAAGGGGTGAATCGGATGCGCATCCGGCCCGGCATCATCGCCACCGTCTTCGACCTGGCCTACCTGACCCTCACCACCAACCTGCTGCTCGTCCTCGGCTGCCTGCCCCTGCTGGCCGTCGCGCTGACGACCGACACGACCCGGTCCTGGCCGCTGCTGGCCCTCCTCGCACCGCTGTGCGCACCCGCGCTGTGCGGCGTCTTCGCGGTGTTCGCCGCGTACACCGACGACCGGTCGACCACCGTGGCCAGCACGTTCGCCCGGACCTGGCGGGCCTCCTTCCGCCGCGCGTCGCAACTCGGCGCGCTGACCACCGGCGTGCTCGTGGTGCTCGGCGTCGACGCCCGCGCCGCCTGGGGCCACTCCGTCGGCGCGGTCGCCATTCCACTCCTGGCCACCGCGGCGGTCCTCACCACCGCTGCGGCACTGCTCGCGCTGGCCGTGCTCGCCGAACTCCCGACGGCACGCCTGCGCGACGCGCTGCGCGTGTCGCTCTACCAGGCGGTCCGGCACTGGCCGCTCACACTGCTCTCACTGGTCGTCCTGGTGCTGCTGCAGACGGTGTTCGCGTCCCGCCCGGCGGTCGCCCTCGGCCTGGCCGCCGCGCCGCTGCTGTACGTCGTGTGGGCCAACAGCCGCTTCGCGCTGCGCAGCGTGCTGCGCCCGACCGCCGGGAGGTCCGTGGCGACCGGGCACTGACCGCCACCGAGACCTGTCCGAACACCCGAGACAGTGCGCCCGCGATGCAACGCGCCCCGACACGACCGATGCCGGGCCGCCCATAAGCAAGGAGATGACAGCATGACGGCGATTGAGGTTCACACCGGCCCGGACGCGCAAGCGACGGGGAACGCGGTGGACGCCGCCCTGCGCACGATCGACGCGAACATCACCAAGTTCGCCGACCGGTATCCGGCTGACACCACCCAGGACGACCGGTACCCCCTGCGGCAAGGCAACGTCGGCTGGACCACGAGCTTCTGGCCCGGGATGCTGTGGCTCGCCCACGAACTCACCGGCGACGACCGCTACCGCGACGAGGCCCGCTCCCACGTGCGCAGCTTCGTCGAGCGCATCGACCGGCGCATCGACCTCGGTACCCACGACCTGGGCTTCCTGTACACCCTCAGCTGTGTGGTGCCCTGGGAACGGCACGGCGACGAACGGGCCCGCGACACCGCCCTCGCCGCCGCGGACCACCTGCTCACCCGCTTCCTGGAACCGGCCGGCATCATCCAGGCCTGGGGCGACCTGGACGACCCGCGCCAGCGCGGCCGCACCATCATCGACAGCCTCATGAACACGCCCCTGCTGTTCTGGGCCACCGACGTCAGCGGAGAATCCCGCTACGCCGCCGCGGCCCGCCGCCACGCCGACCAGCTGCGCGAGCGCATCCTGCGCCCGGACGACACCACCTTCCACACCTTCTACTGGCACCCGACGACCGGCGCGCCGCTGCGGGGCGAGACCGAGCAGGGCAGCGCCGACGACTCGTGCTGGGCCCGTGGGCAGGCCTGGGGCATCTACGGCTTCGCCCTGAACTTCCGGTACACCGGGGAACCGTCGTTCCTGCAGGCCGCGCAGCGCTGCGCCGACTACTTCCTCGCCCACCTGCCGGCCGACCACGTCGCCTACTGGGACCTCGTCTTCGGCGACGGCAGCGGCGAGGAGCGAGACAGCTCAGCCGCCGCGATCGCCGTCAACGGCCTGCTGGAGCTCGCCCGGGGCCTGCAGGCCGGACCGGCGGCGCAGCAGTACCGCGCCGCGGCCGGCCGCATCCTGCGCTCACTGGTCGACAACTATTCGACGGCCGGGGACCCGGACTCCGACGCACTGCTGCGGCACGGCGTCTACGACAAACCCAAAGGCGTCGGCGTCGACGAAGGCAACCTCTGGGGCGACTACTTCTACCTCGAGGCACTGACCCGCACGGCCCGGCCCGGCTGGACCTCCCCCTGGTGATGAGGAAACCTGAGATGACGTACCGCTACCACTGCCAGATCCCGGCCGCCAACGGCTACAACACCCTGCCGGTCAACCCGTGCCAGTTGCTGGACTTCGCCCTGCTGCGCCTTGAGGCAGGCGCGACATGGTCCGGCGAGACCGGCGACCGGGAGGTCCTCGCCGTCATCCTCGGTGGCACGGCGGAATTCACCGTCGGCGACCAGAAGTTCGCCGGCGTCGGCGGCCGCGCGAACGTGTTCTCCGGCAGGCCGCACTCGGTCTACCTCCCGGCCGGATCCACCGTCACGATCGAGGCGAGCACCCCGGTCGAAATCGCACTGCCCAGCGCCCCCAGCGACCTCGCCGCCGAGCCCTACGTCATCGAGCCCGCCCGGGTGGCGTCCGGCCGATGGGGTGCGGCCAACTTCGGCCGCACCTACCACCAGATCCTCACCGAGGCGTCGCAACCCGACCTGCCCGCACGGCGCCTGATCGTGGGGGAGACGTTCACCCCGTCGGGCAACTGGAGCACCTACCCGCCGCACCGGCACACGGTTGACGCCCTGCCCGGCGAGGCCGCGCACGAGGAGTTGTACTACTTCCGGGTCAACCCGGGCGACGGCTTCGGCATCAGCCGCGTCTACACCGACGACGGCTACGAGGAGAACTACACCGTCCGCAATCACGGCATGCAACTGATGCCGGCCGGCTACCACACCGTTGTCAGCGCTCCGGGGTACACCACGTACTACCTGTGGGCACTCGCCGGAACACAGCGCACCCAAGGCGCCCTCGAGGACCGTGACCTGGCGTGGGTCGGACGCAGCGCGCCGCTACTGCGCGACCTCGGCCACTGAGGACCCGACATGCCCTTCGACGACTTCCGCCTCGACGGACGGGTGGCACTGGTCACCGGCGCCAACCGGGGCCTCGGCCAGGGCCTCGCACTGGCGTTGGCAGCGGCCGGCGCTGACGTCGTCCTGCTCGGCCGCTCCGACCCGGCCGAGACCACGGCACGTGTCCAGACCTTCGGCCGCCGCGCGGTCCACGTGCCGTGCGACCTCGCCACGGCCGGCCCGGACGGGATCGACGCCGCCGTCGCCGCCGCCATGGACGTGTTCGGCCACCTGGACATCCTGGTGAACAACGCCGGCGTCATCCACCGTGCGCCGGCCGCCGACGTCACCGATGACGACTGGCACGACGTGCTCACCGTGAACCTCGACGCCGTCTTCCGGCTCTGCCGGGCGGTCGGCCGGCACATGCTCGCCCGCGGGGGCGGCCGCATCATCAACATCGCCTCGATGCTGTCCTTCCAGGGCGGCGTCAGGGTGCCCGCATATGCCGCATCCAAGCACGCCGTGCTCGGCCTGACCCGCGCCCTGGCCAACGAATGGGCAGGCCACGGTGTCAACGTGAACGCGATCGCGCCCGGCTACATGGCCACCGACAACACCGCCGCACTCCGCGACGACCCGCACCGGGCCGCGGCCATCCTCGAGCGCATCCCCGCCGGCCGGTGGGGCGATCCCGAGGACCTCGCGGGCGCGATCGTCTTCCTTGCCTCAGACACCGCCCGGTACGTCCACGGCACGGTGATCCCCGTCGACGGCGGCTGGCTCGGCCGATGACCGAGACCAAGACGGACAAGCTCATCGGCCACGCCCCGCCGCCGCAGCAGCAGCGACATGAGGCGATCGTCGCGCTCGTCACCCAACGCCAGTACATCACCGTCGCCGAGGCCAAGGCCGTCACCGGTGCCTCGCTGTCCACGGTGCGCCGCGACCTGGACGACCTCGACCGCGCCGGAGCCCTCCAGCGCATCCACGGCGGCGCAACCGCCGCCGCCACCACCACCGACCTCGCCGAGCTCCGGCACCACGTCGCCCGCGTGGCGCAGGTGCTCGCCGCAGGAAACGTCGACGCCGCGCACCACCTCCTGGTGCGAACCCTCGCGGTGTTCGAACGGCTCCGATCGGACCGTTCTCACCGCTAGAGACCGGCCACCGCAGTACGTCGACATCGACCGCCGTGATGCCGACGCGCACGACAGCACGAAGTGCACCGTCCGTCCACGGTCAGCATCGCCGTAGGCGTTGCGACCTGATCCAGCCGCCTGGGACAGCGGCACGCACCCCTCCACAAGGAGCACCCCATGATCCGACGGCAACGTCCACCAACCAGTCCAGGCCTGGCGGCCGCAGCCTCCGCGCCGGCCCTCGGACGCCTGACGTCACAGCCCGGCACACCAGCCGGTCCGCCACCGCTCGAGCACCGGCAGAAAGGACGGCACGTGGCACGCTTCTCCCGTCGTGGCCGCGTCGTCGCGGCAGTCGTCGGCGCCGTGGCCACGATTGCGGCGGCCTCCGTCGCGCTGGTCGCCAACACGCCGTCGGCGTCCGCGGCGACCAGCCAGTTCCAGGGCGTCAACTGGGCCCGCTGGGGCGACAACTACACGGGCTCGCCGCTGATCCTGGCCGGGCTCAGCAGCACCGACAGCTACAGCACCGTGCGGGCCAAGGCCGATGCCGTCTACGCCGGGTTCCAGGGCAACCTCGGCGCCAACACGGTCCGCCTGCCGATCAACACCTACACCGTCGGCACGGCGTGGTGGAACTCCTACACC
>NZ_JBFAIC010000102.1:0-28096 GCF_040654515.1 Dactylosporangium sp. NPDC050688 | reverse complement strand
CACCGCGTCACCGAACTCCTCGACGTCCGCCGCGCCATCCTCGCCGCCGACCCCCTCTTCCACACCACCATCAACCACACCACCAACCCGTACGAAACCGTCTATCAACCTGCCGGAGTCTGAATGGACACGAAGCTCGCCATGGTCATCGACGACTCACGTGCCATGCGGGGCATCCTCAAACGGATCCTGCTGCCGCTCGGCTTCGAGGTCCGCGAGGCCACCAACGGCAAGGACGCCCTGGACCAGATCTGGGACCACGACCTGCAGCCCGGGCTCGCCCTGATCGACTGGAACATGCCGGAGATGAACGGCCTCGAGTTCGTGATGGCGGTCCGCAAACAGAAACACCTCCGGCAGATGACCCTGATGATGGTCACCACCGAGAGCGAGCACGGGCAGATCGTGCGGGCGCTCGCCGCCGGCGCCCACGAGTACGTCATCAAGCCCTTCACCGCCGAGGCGATCGTCGGCAAGCTCAGCTACCTCGGCGTGCTGCCGCAGATCCCGGCGCTGGAACCGGCCGGCAACGGCTGACCCCGCATGCACATGCAGACGTGACCTGAAACGCGCTCGTCTTGGTCCGATAGGCGACGGAAGAACACCAGGCGGCGTCGTACCGTGCGACACATGACGATCGACTTTCCACGCGGTTGGTGGGGCACGGACCTGGGCAGCGCCCGGGCGAGCATGGGGACCTACGAGCTGTACCCCACCGAGAGCCTCCCGGTAGTGGATGAGTCACGCTTCGACGGCACGTTCAGCTGGCTGGTCCCGGACGCGCCGCACGACCCGCTGCGCGCCATGGACCTCGGTGCCCTCGCCGCGCACGTCGAGCTGCCGGCCGCATTCAAACGCTTCATGAGCAGCCAGGTCCTCATGGACGCCATCCCGTCCTGCACCGGCTGCGACTTCGACCTGGCGCCCCGGCCCGTGCCGAGCCCCGTCGAGCCCGAGGCGCAGCTCGTGCGGTTCCTGCGCGACCAGCAGGACGCCGTCATCTGGTACCTGTACCTGCGCCCCGGCGTCCAGCCGTTCGTCATCGCCTCGCCGTGGCTGCTGGAGATCGTCGGGCTCGAAGAGGTCGACCCCGACACCCTCATCGCCAACATGGTGCACGCCGCCGACGGCTTCGAGCAGTTCATTCACCGGTTCTGGCTGGAGAACTCGCTCTGGTTCAGCGTCAACGAGGGCGACGAGTCCACCGACGAGATGGACCTGTACCTGGCGCACTACACGGCCGCCGCCTGAACGGCATTGCGGCGCCGCCCGAATTAAACGGTTGCCGAGGCGGCGCCGGGGTCGTATCTTTGAATACGTCAACGAGGAACACCAAGATCCACCGGGGCCTGAAGGGAGACCGCGAAATGGCCGCACGCATCGAGCTACGACTGACGGCGTCCGCCCGTGGCGGTCGATCGTCAGCGTCCCGTAGCTGGCAGAACATGCTGCTCAGCGACCTGCTGGCCAGTTCGGAGCTGCCCGGACGGTGGCGAGGCTAGGGTTCACCCCGCCTCACCGGCCGCCCACAGCATTGGGCGGCTTTTTTGTACCTTCCTACGGGTGTAGCTCAATCAGGTAGAGCACCGGTCTCCAACACCGACGGTTGCGGGTTCGATTCCTGCCGCCCGTGCAGCATTGTTGTTTGACAATTCCATTGGTGTGTTCAAAATGCCGCGGTAGCCCAATCGGCAGAGGCGTCCCGCTCAAAATGGGATCAGTGCGGGTTCGAGTCCCGCTCACGGCACGCAAGATCGTTTGGTACCAGTTGGGAAATCACCAGCGAAGGGAGGCCCGGTGACCGCGGTTCTCGTTCTCAACGCCGACCTCGGACCCCTGCACCGGGTCACCCTCCGCCACGCGGTGCGCATGCTGCTGCGTGAGGTGGCCGTCGTGCACGAATCCGAGCCGGACCGGCTCATCGGCATCTACCCGATGCCGAAGGTCGTCCGGCTCGTGTCCTACGTCGTCACCCGGTGGCGCTTCGGCGGCGGGCCCGCGTGGTCCCGCGCCGGCGTGCACGCCCGTGACGGCCGTCGCTGCGGCTACTGCGGTAAGGACGCCACCACCATCGACCACATCCTGCCCCGGTCCCGGGGAGGGCGAAACACCTGGAAGAACACCGTTGCGGCCTGCATGGCCTGCAACCAGCGCAAGGGCGACCGCACCCCCGCCGAAGCGGGCATGGTGCTGCGGGTCCAGCCGTCGGTCCCGACGTGGGCCGCGCTCGCCCAGCGCTGAACCCCGGGCCCGGCGGGGCCCTGCTACCTCCCCGCCGGGCCCGCAAGGGCTCGACGGGGGTCTGCCAACCCCGCCGGTCCCGCAGAGGGCTCGTAGCTCATCAGGAAGAGCGCCGCTTTTGCACAGCGGAGGCGACCGGTTCGAGTCCGGTCGGGTCCACGCACCACCGCACCATCCCGTGCCCGGGTAGCCCAACGGGAGAGGCGCCTGATTCAGGGTCAGGAGGTTGGAGGTTCGAATCCTCTTCCGGGTACTTGGAAAGTTGGCCGAGAGGCAAGGCTGCGGCTTGCTAAGCCGTCGACGGGGGACGACCCCGCGGGGGTTCGATCCCCTCACTTTCCGCGCACGACCATGCCCTTGTAGCTCAGTGGATACAGAGCGCTTCGCTACGAACGAAGAGGCCGGAGGTTCGAGTCCTTCCAAGGGTGCGTTTGTTCTGGAGAGGCCAGCCGATCGGTGCCGGCACCCGTCTCGAAAACGGCGTTGGGTTCACGCCCGTGTGGGTTCGACTCCCACCCTCTCCGCGTCACGGCCGCCCTACGGGCGGCGCCGCGTCAGCGGCCCAGTGCGTACCGCGTCAACACCCCGACGCTGCTGCCGCTGCGCTGTTTGGCGGCCGCCGGGAGCATCGTCAGCGCGTGGATGCGTGAGGACAGGTGCCAGCGGGCGGCCCGCCCCGCGCGCCGCCAGCCGTGCGCGTCCATCCGGTCCGCCGCGGCCAGGAAGAAGTCGCGGGCCTCGCTGAACCGGCCGCCCGTCACCGCGGACGACGACGACAGGCTCGAGCCGTGCCGCCGGTACCGGAACGCCAGCTCGTCGGTGGCGACGAGCGTGCCGCCCCTGGTCACCAGCTCCAGGATCAGCGCCAGGTCCTGGATCACCTTCAGCGACGGGTCGAACCCGACGGCCTTGATCTCCGAGGTGCGCCAGCACAGCGACGGGAAGTAGAGCCAGTTGCCCCGCAGCAGGCTCACCGCGAGCTCCTCGCCCGACATGACCACCGTGCCGTCGATCTTCGGCGCGTACACCCGGCGCTTCGTCGAATCCGCGAGCGTCCGCACCACCTCGCCCCGCGAGTCGATCACCTCGACCCCGGGCTGGATCAGCACCGCCTCCGGGTGCGCGTCGATGAGCCCGTGCACGGTCGCCACGTAGTTGGGCAGCATCACATCGTCACAGCCCATGATGACCATGAACGGCTCGGTGGCGAGATCGACGCACTGCTGGAAGTTGCCAGTGACCCCGAGGTTCTTCGCATTGCGCCGGTACTGCACGCGCGGGTGCTCCAGCGACGCGAACCACTCGGGGATGCCCTCGACGGTGCTGTCGTCCAGGACGGTCAGCTGCCACCGGTCGTCGGTCTGTGCGATGACGCTGTTGACGGCGAGCTTGAGCAGCTCCACGTCGCCGTAGTGCGGCAGCATGATGTCGAGCACCGTGCGATCCTAATCGACCCCGCCCCGCGCGGGGAAACCACGACGGCCCGGTCTCCGTGGGAGACCGGGCCGTCGCCGTGCGTGTCCGCCGTCAGGCGGGGCGCATCCTCAGCGGGCGCGCCTGGGGCCGGCCGGGGGCTGGCCCGCGGCCGCGCGCCGTGCCGCGGCCTCGTCGCTCACCGAACCCGGCGAGTCCTCGTCCCACGCCTTCGCGCGGCGGATCTCGTCGAAGAACCCGAGCAGCCGGTCGAGCTCCTGCGTGCTGGTCTTGTCGTCGGCGCGGGGTCCCTTGGCCTTCTTGCCGTGCGAGCGGATCTCCCGGCCGGTCCGGATCGACGACGTGTCCTCGGTCCCGCCGGTCTGCTCCTCGGCCTCGTCGTGCGCGGGCATCCGCTGCGCCGGAGCCCGCTGCCCGGGCGGCGTCGGCAGGTCGAAGTGGTGCTCGTCGTAGTTCGGGGCGTCGAACCGGTACCCGTCGTTCACGGGCCGGCCCGCCTCATAGGCCTGCGGGTCGTATGCCGGCGGCTGCTGCTCGCGGTGGTACGTCCGCGGCGGCGCCACGTTCAGGTCGGGGTGCGAGCCGTTGCGGGGCGGCGCGGCGGGGTACACCTCGGGCGCGACGGCCGGGAACGACGTGGTGGCCTCCGGGCGGCCGCTGGCGAACCCGGGGCGGCCGTTCTCGACCGGGCGGCCGTACTGGCCCGGCTGCGGCCCTGTGTGCAGCGCGCCGGGGTGCTGGGGGCCCGGCTGGGGGCCGAAGCCGGGGGCGTGCTGGCCGTTGGTGCCGTTCATGCCGTTCGGGCTCAGCGGCGCGAACGCCCCGGTCCGCGGGTCGGTCCCGTTGCGGGCGTCGTGACCGTTGCGAGGGTCAGCGCCGTTGCGCGGGTCGTGACCGTTGCGTAGGTCGGCGCCATTACGCGGGTCGGTGCCGTTGCGCGGGTCCGCTCCGTTACGGGGCACCGCGAACGAGCTGGTGCGCGGCTCCACCGGCGGGAACGACCCCGACCGTGGCTCGACCTGCGCGAACGACCCCGACCGCGGCTCAACCGGCGCGAACGACCCGCTGACCGGCTCGAACCCGCCCGTGCGAGGCTCGGCCCCGTCGCGGTGCTCACTGCCGTTGCGGTGCTCACTGCCGTTGCGGCGGTCGTTGGTCAGCGGCTCGAACGACGCGGTGCGCTGGCCCTCGTAGCCGTTGCGGTACGGGTCCTGCGGCCCCTCGTGCTCGAACTGGCCGTATGTGGCCGGGCGGGCCACCGTCGGGTGCGCGCCGGACGGGTGCCCGTTCGCCGGCCGCCCGTTGACCAGGAACGGCCCGTCGGGACGGTGCTGCGCGGCGGGCGCCGCTGGGAACGACCCGGTGGAGCCCACCGAGGGGAACGAACCCGTCGAGCCCACCGAGGGGAACGAGCCCGTCGAGCCCACCGAGGGGAACGAGCCCGTCGAGCCCACCGAGGGGAACGAGCCCGTCGAGCCGACCGCCGGGAACGACCCGGTCGTCGACGGCGGGAACGAGGGCAGCGCCGCCGCCGGCGGGGTCACCGCCGGTCCGACGAGCTCGACCTCGCCGGGCTCAGGCAGCGAGTCGCGCAGCGCGGTCGCGAGGATGAACACGTTCGGCGCGGCGCCGCGGGGCACGGCCAGGTACGCGCGCTTGCGGGCGTCGACCGGGAGCTTCTCCAGGACGTCGGCCATGGCGTGCCCGGGCGGCGGCAGCTCCGGCGCATTGGGGGCGCCGATGATGACGGCGCACCGGTTGACGTCGACCGGCAGCCCGCGGATCCAGTCGGCGGGGTCGGTCAGGTGCTCCGGGCGGATCCACAGCCCGGCCTGGACGACCTCGAGGACCCAGCCGCTGCCGAGCGTGAACGTGGCCGCACCCGCCGGCGTGTCGAGCACGTCGGGGCACGGGTTGACCCAGTCGACCGGCCGCGGCGCACCGTTGCGCGGCGCGTGCCACAGCTCCCGGGCGAACGTCCGCCAGCGCGGCAGACCCTTCTGGTCGATGGTGACGACGGCGCGCTGCCCGGCCGGCGCGCACAGCGGCAGCCCGGTGCGCACGTGCACGGCGCGGCCCAGCAGGTCGGCGACGACCGGCCCCACGGGCCCGTCGAGGAGGGGGCGCTGACCGTACGGCGTGAACACGCACCGGTCGGCGGCGAGCGTGGGGATGACCGAGACGGCCTGCATGAGCTCGTCGCGGTGCAGCGGCTCCTCGCTCGGGTGCGAGAGGATCATCGCCGGGTTCGCGTGATCCGTCGGCACCGAATACGCCAGGTCGGTGACGCTGCCGACGCGGCGGCGGTGCAGCCACAAACCGGCCGGGATCTGGTCGAGCACCAGGTCGCCGGGCAGCTCGGGCACCTCACCGAGATCCTGCTCCCAGTGCGGCGCCGGGAACCGCCAGCCGACCCGTGCCGGCTGCGCGCCCGCCCGGAAGCGCCAGAACCCGCCGGGGCGGTGCTCGCCGCGCCCGATCGGCGCGAACAGCGAGCCACCCGGCACACCCAGCAGCGGCCCGGCGGCGGCGATGACGTCGATCCCGAGCCGCATCGCGATCATGTGCGCCGCGGCCGGTCGCTCATTGGTGGCGCAGGCGCCGTCCCAGGCGACGAACCGCATCGCGGTGAACCCTCGCGGGAGCCCGTTGGCCAGGACCTCGGCCAACTCCTCGACCATCGCGGGCTGGAGCTTGACGGTGTGCGAGCTGATGACCACCGCACACTCGGTGGAACCGTGCGGCGAGACGACCAGCGCCGCCGCGCCCGGGCTGGGCTCGTCGCCGGAATGGACGACCGCACCCGCGCCGAGCCAGGAAACCTTCATGCCGGGCCAGTGCCGCAGCCGGACCTGCATCGCCGTACTCATGCGCACCTCACACGATCTGCTGCCCCGACGGGCGGCCATGCCGAGATGCGCATCGCAGCCTGCTGGTCCGGCGCGCTTGCTGCAAGCGGGCAGCAGATAGTCAAGATCGCCCTCCGTCGGGTGTGCCACGAGCGGTGCGATGCGGAGGGGGTTCCGCACCGATGACCGCATGGCGGCTCTGGCGGATCGTACCGCGCTGAGTGACGGACGCAACCATCCTGTTTGTCGCCGGACCCGGCGGATATGGCCGACAGCCGGGTGGATCTAGCCCGATTCACCCCGATTGATGACGGGTTTTCCGGAGAGTTGCGCATGTCAGCGGTCCCCACCCGACGGATACTTTCCGTGATCGCCGCTGTCCTTGCGGTGATCGCCTCCGCCGCTGTTCTCACTGCCTGCAAAACCTCTCCAATCGGTCGACCCGGGCGGGACCCATCGATCAGCCCCATTCCTGGATACCCGCTGATCGCCTTTGTGTCCTGTGTGCCACAGCCCGTCAACTTCCCCGACTTGACTGACCGCATCCACTCTGACCAGCCATTACGTGTCCCGTCCAGCCCTCCGCCCGGGCCGGCCCGGGTGACGAAGTACACGTCCGCCGCCCAACTCGATCTCCACCTGCCACCGAATCGCATTCACTCAACGACGCCCGCCGATGCGGCAACGCTCCCCGGCGCGCCCGCCGCCCCCTGGTGCGCCGTCCATTGCGGCACCGGTACCGCCACCGCCGGCCGCACCATGCAAGATGCCCGGGTCAAGGGCGCTGAGCGGCGGCAAGACGCCGTTCACCTGCCGTATACCCGGCCGTGCCGCCATTGCATTCCCGCCGCCCCGCGACGCCGCGGAAACCGTGATCCGGCGCTTTCCCGCGTCCGGTTCTCGCACACCCCTTACCTCATGCGACCGCCGATTCCCGTCCGCTCCTGCCGAGGAACGGTCCCCTTCCGGACAATTCCGGCCCGCCGCCACCCCCGCCGGGTGCCCGCAGCGCCGCCGGCACACGCTCGGTGATCCACGGCCGTACCCGAACGTCACGACAGCGTGACTCCTGCCCGAAACGTGCCAACACAAAGATTTAACGGACCCCCAGTTCGTCGCATGACCCCAACCGCCCCTGATTGAGGCTTTTCTGCCTTTCGCGCCCCTCGCCGTGGCCGTGAGCCCGAGGTGGTTGTCAGAAGCCCAGGGATCCACCGGGCAGTGCGTGCGCTGAGTTCGGTGAGGTTGGCCGGGTAGGAGAGCAGAGACTTGCGCCAGCCAATGGGCCAAGGGTCCGTCGCCCTGGTTGGACGAGCCTCGATGGTGGCGGTGGTTGTCGGGCAGAAGGGCTTCGTCGGTGATGGCGGTGGTCGCCTGGGCGGCGGCGGGAGCTGCGGTCGCAGTGGTGGGAGAAGCCGCAGCCGTTGCGACGATGTCATCACTGTTCCGTCGTGGTCGGGCTCCGTCAGGGGTTGGACTGGGGGAGCCACTGTGCCCACTCCGCGCCCTTCGGCGCGGGGCGGTTTCGCAACGCGGTGTCCTGCTGGGGTCAGGGGACCAGGGATCCACCGGGTTGCAGGAATCCACCGGGTTGTGCCGGGTCGATGTGCCGCGGCGGTTGGCCGGTCCGGGGCGCTGGGTGGTGGTCGTAAGAGGCAGCGGCGGGGGGCGGCGGTGGTGGGAGCAATCGCAGGTGGGAGCGATCGGGGGGGGCAGCGAGGGGAGCGGTGGCCGGTGGCGGGGTGTGTTTGGCGGTGGGAACGGTGGTGGAGGCGACCGGAGCAGTTTCAGCGGTGGTGAGGGTGACCGTCGCCGTCGAAGCACCAGCGGGAATAGACGCGGCGGCCGTGGGAGCGGCGGCCGCAAGGGTCGCGGCGGCAGGGAGAGCGGCGGCCGCAAGGGTCGCGGCGGCAGGGGGAGCGGCGGTCGTACGGGACGGTGTCAGCGGCGAGGCGCGGCTGTGGCGGGAGCAAACGCAGCGGTCGCCGCGACGACGTCAACGTCGGCAGCCGAAGCGTCGGTAGCCGACACGCTGGCAGCCGACGCGGCGGCGTCAGCAGCGGCGGGGACGGTCGCGGCGGGGACAGCCGCAGAGGCGGTCGCAGCGGGGACGGTCGCCGCAGAGGGAGCAGCCGCGGCCACGTCGGTGGTGAATGCCGTCGAAGCGGGCGCAGGAGAGGTGGTCGGGTCCAGCGGGGTGCTGCTGCGACGCAGGAACAGCAGCACGGCGGTGATGAGGACGCCGACGGTGCCCACGGCGGCGAAGCCCCAGCCCGGTGAGCCGTGGTCGATGGCCCAGCCGGCGAGGGGCGAGCCGACGGCCAGGCCGACGGTCAGGGAGGAGCCGTGCCAGCCCATGGCCTCGCCGCGGGCCGGGGAGGGGACGAGGCGGCTCACCAGGTCGGCGCTGGCGCTCAGGGTGGGGGCGCAGAGGGCGCCGGCCGGCAGCAGGGCGATGAACAGCAGCCACCAGCGGTCGCCGACCAGGCCGATCGGCAGGGTGAAGAGGCTCAGGCCGCCGATGAGGGCGACGAGCGGCACCGCGCGGGTCAGGGCGCCGTAGACGAAGCCGCCGATCAGCGAGTAGACGCCCCAGGCGGCCAGCACGCCGCCGACCAGCTGCACCTTGCCGGCCTCGCGCAGCATCGCGACGATGCCGAGGTCGGTGCCGGCCAGGACCATCGTGGTGGCGGCGCCGGCGGCGCAGACGGCGAGGAAGCGCGGGGTGAGCCAGTCGCGGCGGCGCACGGGGGCCGCGGCCTCGGCGGGCTCGGCGGGGTCGGGGGCGGCGTGCACCGGCGGGTTGGTCACGAACAGGGCGACCCCGGCCAGCACCAGGCAGCCGCCGATCGACCACATGGTGAACCGGCCGGACAGGCTGCTCATCAGCAGCACGGCGAGCGGCGGGCCGGCCATGAACGACAGCTCCACCGACATCGAGTCCAGGGCATACGCCTGGCGGCGCTGCTCGGCCGGGACGAGCGCGGCCAGCGACTGGCGCACCACGGAGAACACCGGCAGCGAGAACACGCCGGCGACCAGGGCGCCGACCAGCAGCGCGGGATAGGACAGCGACGGCGCCACGGCCCAGAAGAGCGCCTCGCACACGGTGGTGACGACCAGCATCGGGCGCAGGCCCTTACGATCGACGAAGCGGCCGTTGAGCGGGCCGCCGATGGCGGTGCCGACGGTGAGGGCGGCGCCGACCAGACCCGCGGCGGCCCAGCCGCGATCGAGATCCTGCGCCACGTGCAACGTCATCGTGACCCCGATGGCGGTGATCGGGATGCGGGCCAGCAGCGCCAGCACCATGAGCGACCGCACCCCAGGAAGGGCGAGGACGTGACGGTACGGGTCGAGGCGCATGGGGCAATCATGTCGTGGGGGTACGACAAGAAACGAGCGAGTTACCGCCCGACCGGCCCCAACGGGCACCGAAGGTAACGAAGAACACACTACGGGGAACCCGCCGAACGACCGAGCAGTCCAAGAGAGATGGAGAGACCTTCGATGAAGTCGAGGACCCCGATCGCCGTCACCGCCCTGCTCGCGCTGGCCCTGGCCGGCTGCGCGGACGAGACCAAGGACGCGACCGCAGGCGCCAGCGGCGCCCCGTCCACCAGCACCGCCGCGCCCGCGGCCAGCGCGTCGGCAGGCGCCAGCACGAGCGCCGGCCCCGGCGTCAGCGACACGTTGCTGATCTTCACCCGCCAGGGTGGCCTGGCCGGCACCAACGACCGGCTGGTCGTGCGCCCGGACGGCGCCTGGACGCTGACCACCAAGGCCGGCACCAAGGAGGGCAAGCTGACCCCGGCCGAGCTGACCGCGCTCAAGGGCGCCCTGGAGCAGGTCGGCTTCTCGAAGCTGCCCAAGGTCACCGGCAGCACCAACGTCGCCGACGGCTACACGTACGGCATCACCTACGGCGGCGACGAGGTCGTGGTGAAGGACGGTGCGGTGCCCACCGCCCTCCAGCCCGTGATCACGACGCTAAACGGCCTGCTCAGCTAGCACCGCGTCGATGCGGGCGAGCTCGTCGGCGGACAGCGCCGGAGCCGACAGTGCCCCCAGGTTCTGCTCCAGCTGCGCCACCGAGCTCGCCCCGATGATCAGCGAGGTGACCCGCGGGTCCCGCAGTGCCCACGCCAGCGCCAGCTGTGCGAGGCTCTGCCCCCGCCCGCGGGCCACCTCGTCGAGGGCCTTGATGGTGGCCAGCCGCGCCGGGCTCAGGTCGCTCTCGTTGAGGAACCGGCTGGTGCGCACCCGTGAATCGGCCGGGATGCCCCGCAGGTACCGGTCGGTCAGCAGCCCTTGCGCGAGCGGCGAGAACGGGATGCACCCCGCGCCCTCGGCCGCCAGCACGTCGAGCAGCCCGTCCTCGATCCAGCGGTCGAACATCGAGTACCGCGGCTGGTGGATGAGCAGCGGCGTGCCCAGCTCCCGCAGGATGCGCGCCGCCTCGGCGGTCTGCTGCGGGGAGTAGTTGGAGATGCCGGCGTAGAGCGCCTTGCCGGCCCGCACGGCCCGGTCGAGGGCCCCCATCGTCTCCTCGAGCGGCGTGTCCGGGTCGGGCCGGTGGGAGTAGAAGATGTCGACGTACTCCAGGCCCATCCGCCGCAGCGACTGGTCCAGCGACGCCGTCAGGTACTTGCGAGAGCCCCACTCACCGTACGGGCCCTCCCACATGTCGTAGCCGGCCTTCGTGGAGATGATCAGCTCGTCCCGGTAGGGGCGCAGGTCCTCGGCGAGGATGCGGCCGAAGTTGAGCTCCGCGGAGCCCGGCGGCGGGCCGTAGTTGTTGGCCAGGTCGAAGTGCGTGACGCCGAGGTCGAAGGCGCGACGGACGATCGCCTGCTGGGTCTCGTACGACCGGGCGTGGCCGAAGTTGTGCCACAGGCCGAGCGAGATCGCCGGCAGCTTGAGTCCGCTGCGCCCGCTGCGCCGGTACTGCATGTCCTGGTATCGGCCCGAAGCCGCCTCGTACACCACGAAGAGGATCTTAAGCTGGGCTCATGGATGAGGGCGTGGAGACGGTCGCCTCGGTCCTGCTGGCAGAGGACGATTCGGACATCAGGGAACTGTTCGCCAGGGCGCTGGAGTCCGCGGGCGCCGCCGTCGTGGCCGTGAACAGCGGCGGCGAGGCCCTGGAGGCGCTGCGGGACGCCGAGTTCGACCTGCTGGTCACCGACATGTGGATGCCCAACGTGTCGGGCCTGGACCTGTGCAAGGCGCTGCGGGCGGACCCCGCCACCGCGAGGCTGCCGATCCTGATGCTCAGCGCGTACGGGCGGATGCGCGGCCGGGAGGAGGCGATGCTGGTCGGCGCCACGGAGTACCTGACCAAGCCGATCCGGCCGAGCATGCTGGTCAGCAAGGTCGACGCCCTGCTCGGCGGACGCCTGACCGCCCGCGGGAAATGAAAAGCCCGCGGACCTGAACGCCCCGCGGGAAGAGAAAACCCGGCCCGGCGGCACGCAGGCGCACCACCGGACCGGGTCAGCACGTGCTAGCGGTGCTCCCACCAGGCCCTGGTGGTCACGGCCGCGTAGGCGTCCACGATGCCGAAGCCGTAGAAGCCGTTGAACTCCAGGTTGCCCTCGCAGAGCGCGTTGAACTCCTCGCTGCGCCCCTCCTGCGTGTAGGTCTGCAGCGCGGGCGTCGGGCAGGCGTGCTCGGCGGCCGTGCTGTACAGCAGGTACTCGACCTTCCACGGCTCGAGACCGAAGTCCTTGCCGTGCTTGGCGCCGTGCGCGCTCACGATGAGCGCCGCGACGCCGGCCGCGTGCGGGGAGGCCATCGAGGTGCCCTGCAGCCAGGTGTAGTAGCCACACTTCCCGGCCGCGGTGCACTCCTTGTAGACCAGGCCCTCGGCCTCCGGCACGACGTTGCCGTCGGCGTCGACCGAGCCCTCCTCCTGCAGCACCTTCTTCGGGTACGTGGAGAGGATCATGTTCTCGTTGGTGCGGTAGGTGTCCGTGCCGAAGCCGTCACGGAACCAGCCACCAGGGGCGGAGACGCCGATCTGCTCCACACCGTAGTCGGAGAAGTCCGACTTCTTCAGCGACGGGCCGAGGGCGGAGACCCCGATCACGAACGGGCCCTCGACCGGCAGGTCCCAGCAGGAGCCGTTGTCGATGGGCCGGTCGTACGCGGAGTCCGCCGGGTAGTCCGGGCTGGAGATGTCGGTGCGCGGCTTGCCCTTGTCCTCGTGGTTGTTGCCGAGCGCGCCGACGAGCGTGACACCCTTGAAGTGGGCGTACGTCAGGGCCCGGAACATGCCACGGATGATGGTGCGCTGCTCAGCCTGCGCGGCCGGCGAGTCGGCCGGGTTGGCGGTGCAGTTGAACAGCCACGGGTCGACGTAGAACGACATGTTGACCACGTCGATCCCCGTCTGGCCCGCGTGGACGAGCGCGTTGACGACCGGCTCGAGGAAGAAGTACCCCGAGTCCTGGCCGCCCTTGAGCTCGACCAGCGACACGTTGGGCGCGACACCGGAGATGCCGAAGCCGTTGGCCGCCGCGCCGATCGTGCCGGCGACGTGCGTGCCGTGGCCGCCGTCGTCGGTGCCGACCGGGTCGAGGCAGCTGGCGACCTCGCAGGGGCCGTCGATGTCGACCTTGTCCGGCGCGAAGTTCTTCGACAGCGCCCAGTTGAAGTTCGGGGCGATGTCGGGCTGCGTCGCGTCGACGCCGGTGTCCAGGATGCCGACGGTGACGCGCTTGTCACCGGCGTTGACCTTGCGGGCCTTGTCCGACTTCACCGTGGTGAGACCCCACAGCTTGTCGTCCAGCGGGTCCATGCCGGCGGTTGCGGGCTTCTTGCCGCCGGGCTTCTTGGCGGCCGCTGCCGCGGCCTGGGCTTCCTTCTCCACGCTGCCCGGCTGCTCCTTCTTGGGAGCCTTGCCGATGGCGGTGCGGTGAGCGGCGCCGACGAGCTTCGAGGAGGCTGCCGCCTTCTCGACGAATCCGCTCTGCGGTGCCAGGACCGTGAACATCCCGACCGTGTCGTTGGTCGCCACGACCTTGCCGCCGGCCTTGGTGATGGCGGCGGCGGCGTCACTGACGGAGACGTTGTCCGCGGCCACCACGGTGTACTCCGTGTTGGCGACGGCCTCGGCGCTCGCCGGGGCCGGCAAGCCTGCCGCGGTCACGGTCAACGCCGCGGTGATGACCGCGGCGCTCGTGAGCCTTTTGTTGAATCCCACATGTCCTCCCGGTTCGAGGGATGGGATTATGAGATCGAAAAACATCGGGCTGCGGAAGGCATTCAGCCAAGATTTTCAAATACCCCGGGCGATTCGCTCCACGGTTTCCTTTGCGTCCGCCAGGCCGGCACCGGTGGCTTGGCGATAGATCTTGATCGCGGTCACGAGGTCGTGGCGTCGCAGCGCGGCCAGGAACTGCGGCGGCAGGCCGTCGGCGGCCGGGAAGACATCGGCGAGGGCCGGGTCGAGTCCGAAATGACGGTAGAGAAATGCGACCTGACGCTCAAGTCGGGCCAGGCGAATGGTGTCGGCGGCGTCCATGGCGCGACCGTAACAACGTCGGGGAGCCGCGGCTGGCAGCTCCCCGACGCAATTCGTCCGGTTATGCGATCGGCTCGGCGAACGGGTCGGTCGAGGCGGCCACCGGGATCTCCGCGGCGGCGGCCCGGGCGGCCTGCGCGCCCGTGCCGGAGCGCTCCTCGTCGGTGATCGGGAAGTGGCAGGCGACCGTCTGGCCCGGCTGCAGCTCGCGCAGCGGCGGCTCCTCCTGGGCGCAGACGTCCTGCGCCTTCCAGCAGCGGGTCCGGAAGCGGCAGCCCGACGGCGGGTCGATCGGGCTGGGCACGTCACCGGTCAGCAGCACCCGCTCGCGCTGCGCCTTGTCGCGCCGGTCCGGGTCCGGCACCGGCACCGCCGACAGCAGCGCGAACGTGTACGGGTGCAGCGGCGCGGCGTAGAGCCCGTCGCGGGGCCCGACCTCCACGACCTTGCCCAGGTACATGACCGCGACCCGGTCGGAGATGTGCTTGACCACCGAAAGGTCGTGCGCGATGAACACGTAGGTCAGGTTGAACTCGCGCTGCAGGTCGTCGAGCAGGTTGACGACCTGCGCCTGGATCGACACGTCGAGCGCGGAGACCGGCTCGTCGGCCACGATGAGCTTCGGCTGCAGGGCCAGGGCCCGGGCGATGCCGATGCGCTGGCGCTGGCCGCCGGAGAACTCGTGCGGGTAGCGGTTGTAGTGCTCGGGGTTGAGCCCGACCAGCTCCAGCAGCCGCTGGACCTCACGCTTCTGCCCGTGCGCGGTCTTGATGTTCTGCACCTGCAGCGGGGCGCCGACGATCGAGCCGACCGTGTGCCGCGGGTTCAGCGACGAGTACGGGTCCTGGAAGATCATCTGGATCTCGCGCCGCAGCGGGCGCATCTGGCCGACCCCGAGGTGCGAGATGTCGCGCCCCTCGAGGATCACCTTGCCGCCGGTGGGCTCCAGCAGCCGGGTCATGAGCCGGCCGGTGGTGGACTTGCCGCAGCCGGACTCGCCGACCAGGCCGAGCGTCTCGCCGGACTTGACGGCCAGGTCGATGCCGTCGACGGCGCGCACGGCGCCGACCTTTCGCTTGAAGAACGCGCCCCGCATGATCGGGAAGTGCTTCTCCAGGCCGTGGACCTCGAGGAGGTTCTCGCCGCCCCGCTGAGGTGCCGCGGCGGGCTGGGGTTGGGTGCTCGTCGACACTGTCGTGCTCCTCAGAGGGATGGGGCGATGTCCGACTTGAAGATGGCCAGCCGATCAGCGGGCGGGATGTGGCACGCGACGCCGTGTTCGGCCGTGCCTTCCGCCAGCGTCGGTTCGACCGTCTTGCAAGGGATGCCGTTGCGCTCGACGTACGGGCAGCGAGGGTGGAACGAGCAGCCGCCCGGCAGGTTGATCAGCGACGGCGGGTTGCCCTTGATCGGGACCAGCCGGTCGCGCACCTCCCGGTCGACGCGTGGCATCGAGGACAGCAGCCCCCAGGCGTACGGGTGCTCCGGCCGGCGGAAGACGTCCTGCGCGGAGGCGTGCTCGACGGCCTTGCCGCCGTACATGACCAGGATGTCGTCGGCCAGCTCGGCGACCACACCCAGGTCGTGCGTGATGATGATGACCGCGGAGTTGAACTCGGCCTGCAGGTCGCGGATCAGGTCCAGGATCTGCGCCTGCACCGTCACGTCCAGGGCGGTCGTCGGCTCGTCGGCGATGAGCAGCTGCGGGTTGTTGACCAGCGACATCGCGATCATCGCGCGCTGCCGCATACCGCCGGAGAACTGGTGCGGGTAGTCGTCGACCCGCTTCTGCGGCTGGGGGATGCCGACCCGGTCGAGCATCTCCACCGCGCGCCGCCGGGCGTCGGCCTTGCTGACCTTGTGGTGCACCCGGTAGGCCTCGATGATCTGCTGGCCGACCGTGTAGTACGGGTGCATCGCGGTCAGCGGGTCCTGGAAGATCATCGACATCTTCGCGCCGCGCAGCCCGCGGACCCGCTCCGGCGAGGAGCCGATGAGCTCCTCGCCGTCCAGCCAGACCTCGCCGGAGATCTTCGCCGAACCCCGCCGGTGCAGGCCGAGGATGCCCAGGCTGGTGACGCTCTTGCCGGAGCCCGACTCACCCACGATGCCGAGGGTCTCGCCGCGCTCCAGCTGGAACGTCAGGCCGTCCACGGCCTTGACGACGCCGTCGTCGGTCTTGAAATGGATACGCAGGTCGCGCACGTCGAGGAAGGCCTGTGCGGACGTGCCGGCGCGGGCGGGGGACGGGTCGCCGTCCTTGAGCAGACTGGTGGACATGCTCACTCCTTTCCAGGGGTGCCGGGTCGAGCGGTGCGGGACTGCGGCAGGCTCACGAGAGCCGCACCCGTGGGTCGATCACGGCATAGAGCAGATCCACGAGCAGGTTGGCCATGACGATGAAGAAGGCGCCGAACAGCGTGACGCCCAGGATGATCGGCAGGTCCTTGACGTTCACCGCGTCGATGCTGAGCCGGCCGATGCCCGGGAGGCTGAAGACGCTCTCGGTGAGGATCGCGCCGCCGAGCAGGCCGCCCAGGTCCAGGCCGAAGATCGTGACGATGGGGGTCAGCACGGAGCGCATCGCGTGCTTGCCGATCACGACCCGCTCCTTGAGGCCCTTGGCGCGGGCCGTGCGGACGTAGTCCTCGCTCATCGTCTCGAGCATCTGCGCGCGGGTGAGGCGGGTGTACTGGGCGGCGAAGAGCAGCGCGAGGGTGACCCAGGCCAGGAAGAGCTTGTTGGCCCAGCCGGCGGGGTCGTCCTTGAAGTTGACGTACTCACCGCCCTCGAAGATGGGCCAGGTGTGCACGAACAGCTGCTGGGCGACCAGACCGGTGAAGTAGATGGGCAGTGAGACACCGGCGAGCGCGATGATCATCGCTGTGCGGTCCGCGATCGAGCCGCGTCTCAGTGCGGATATGACGCCACCGGCGACGCCGAAGAGCAGCCAGATGACGGCGGCCCCGAGGGCGAGGGAGATGGTGACGGGGAGCCGGTCGATCAGCAGCGGCCACACCTCGCGGTCGGTGCGGAAGGAGTAGCCGAAGCAGGGGGCGGAGCAGTGGGTGACGCTCGGGCCGTTGTTGTAGTCGCGCCCGGCGACGATGCCCTTCAGGAAACGGCCGTACTGGACGTAGATCGGCTTGTCGAGGCCGAGCTTGATCCGGGTCGCCTCGACGTCGCGCGGGGTCGCCGACTTACCGACGTACATCTGGGCGGGATCGGCGCCAGCGGCCTTCGGGATCGCGAAGAAGATCAGGAAGGTGACGGCCGAAACGGCCACGAGCAGCGCAACTGCCACAACCAGGCGGCGCAGGATGTAATTGATCACGTGTGCGGCCTGACGCCGGCCGGCGCGACGGGGTTCCCGTCTCACCGGCCGGCGCCGTGGCCTTCACCTGCCTTCTTTCCTCGGAAGGGCGGGTTACCGGCTTACTGGCATTGCTCGGTCAGGTACGACCAGGTCAGCTGGAGACGCCCAGGCTGGCGAAGTCGTACATGCCGTAGTACTCCGTGACGAACACGTTCGTCAGGCGGGGGTTGCGGTAGTTCAGGGCCTTGTCGTACACGAACGGCACCATGACGGCCTCGTCCATGACGATCTTGTTGATCTTGCCCCAGATGTCCGCGGCGGCCTTCGGGTCGGTCGCGGCCTTCGCCTCGTCGATCAGCTTGTTGACCTCGGGGTTGTCGAGCTCGGCGTAGTTGTTGTTACCCGACTGGGAGATCGTGCGGCCGTCGACCAGGATCGACAGGAAGCCGTAACCGGTCGGGAAGTCCGCGCCCCAGCCGGCCATCATCAGGCCGTAGCCCTTGGCCTTGACGTTCGACGGCGCGCCGATGGTGGAGCGGAAGTACAGCGAGGCGTCGGTCGGGTCGAGACGGGCGTTGATGCCGACGTTCTTCAGCGCGGCCTGCAGCGCCTCGGCGGTCTTCGGCTCCTTGCCGGCGTTACGGGTGGCGATGACGGTGTCGAAGCCGTCCTTCTTGCCGCACAGCGCCAGCTCTTCCTTGGCCTTGTCGATCTGCGGCTTGCCCGACTTGGTGTTGTACGGGTCGAGCGCCGGGTCGTGGCCCGCGATGTTCGGCGGCAGCATGTTGATCGCGACGTCGCCACCGGCCTCGGCACCACCACGAGCGGTCTGCATCGTGATCTTGTCCGTGGCGTACTGCACGGCCTTGCGGCAGTGGATGTTGTCGAACGGCGGGACCTTGGTGCTGATCGAGAAGTAGCGGATGAAGCCGGTGGTCGGCGTGTCCGCGTTGGCCTTCTTGGTCGCGTCGAGCAGGATCTTCGGCTGCGCACCCTGCTGGACGCCGGTCTGCGCGGTGTCGATGTCCTGGTCGCCGCTCAGCAGCTGGTTGTCGATCTCCTCGACGGCCGTGCCGATGGTCAGGTCGATCTGGTCCGGCAGCGCCTTACGGATGGTGTCCGTCTTCGGGTCCCAGTTCTCGTTGCGGACCAGGACGGCCTTCTTGCCCGGGTCGTACGACTGGAACTTGTACGGGCCGGTCGAGACGGGCTTGTCACCGTACTTGTCGCCGGTGTCCTTGGCCTTCTGGACCGGGCCGGCACCGGGCATGGCGAGCAGGTAGCTGAAGTCCGACAGCGCTTCCTTCAGCTTGAAGACGATCGTGGTGTCGTCCGGGGTCTCGACGGACTTCAGGCCCAGCTTGTCCGGGTCGGTGTCCTTGTACGGGCCGGGGTACTTCTGGCCCTGGTCCAGCACGTCGACGAGGTAGGTCGGGCCGCCGGACAGCACGTCCTGCGCGAAGACCCGCTCGATGCCGTACTTGACGTCCTTCGAGGTGATCGGCGAGCCGTCCTCGAACTTCACGCCGGCCTTGAGCTTGAAGGTGTACGTCTTGCCGCCGTCGGTGATCTCCGGCAGCTTCTCGGCCAGGTCGGGCTCGAGCTTCAGGCCGTCCTCGCCGGGCTTCGACGCGTTGGTGAGGAGGGTCCGGACGTAGTAACCCTTCTGGAAGTTCCACACCCACGCGTAGTACGCGCGGACCGGGTCGAACGAGTCCGGGTCGGAGTGGTTGACGAGCTTGAGCGTGCCGCCCTTCTTGTCGGAAGGGTTGACGACGCCCTTGGTGGCGGCGTTGAAGCCGGTCACACCCGCGGTGCTCTCGCCCGTGCTGGGCGTCTTGTCGTCGCCGCCCGACCCACAGGCGGACAACACCAGGGCGACAGCGGCCGAACCGGCCACCAATGCCCCTGTCCTCATTCTCACTAGGTTTCCCTCCTTGTTTGGCGCGACCCGCCGAGGGACGGGCCGTCCGAGCTGTGCTGCTGTGCGAGCGGAGATCGGGGTGGCACGGTACGGATCCCTGGTGTGGGACCCGGTCCGGCCGGGATGGCGGGAGCCGGTGGCGGGGTTACCGGTTGGCCTTGGGGTCGAGCGCGTCGCGCAGCCCGTCGCCGAACAGGTTGAACGCGAGGACCATGATGAAGATCGCGAGGCCCGGCACGAACATGTAGACCGGGTCGTAGGTGTAGTAGTTCACCGCGTCGGACAGCAGGCGGCCCCACGAGGGGGTGGGGGGCAGCACGCCGACGCCGAGGAAGGACAGCGACGCCTCGAACACGATGTTGGTCGGGATGACCAGCGTCGAGTACACGAGGATGGGCGCGACCAGGTTGGGCAGCAGCTCCCGGAACAGGATCCGGGTCGGGCCGGCGCCGACGCTGCGGGCGGCCTCGACGAACTCCCGTTCTCGCAGCGAAAGGGTCTGCCCGCGCACGATACGGCCGATGTACGGCCAGCTGAAGAACGCGATGACGCCGACGACGACGCCGATGCGCCACGCGGTGGTGCCGGGCACGACGGAGATCAGCGCGATCGAGAACAGCAGGTACGGGAAGGCGAGGATCAGGTCCATCAGGCGGCTGATCATGCTGTCCACGAAACCGCCGAAGTAGCCGGCGCTGATGCCGAGCACGACGCCCAGCATCACGGCGACGACGGTGGCGGACAGTGCGACCAGCAGCGAGACCCGTGCGCCGTAGATGATCTGCGAGAACATGTCGCGGCCGGTGACCGGCTGGACGCCGAGCAGGAACTCCTTGCTGATGCCGCCCCAGGTGCCCGGCTCCGGGATGCCGCCGAGGCTCGGGTTGATCTTGTCCTGGTGGTACTCGTTGATCGGGTGGCCCCAGACCTTGTTGATCAGCGGCGCGAAGATCGCGACGAGCACGAGGAACACGATGATGCCGGCACCGGTGAGGGCGACCTTGTCGCGCTTCAGCCGGGTCCAGGCGATCTGACCGAGCGACCTGCCCTCGATGGCCTTGGCGGGGACACCGGATGGCGTGCTGGTCGCCTCTTCGACACTCGGCACCTGCGCGTCGCTCTTGGACGTGACGGGTCCCATAGTCATGGGCGTGGTGCCCCTCTCCCCGGCCGCTTGCCCGCCTTGCGCAGCCGCCAGCGATGGCCGTCGCAGCATGGGAACGCGCGTCGGCCAGACCGGGGCCCGTGGCAGTCAGCAGCCGATCGGCTGTGTCTTCGTGGACTCCTGGTGCCCTATCCGCAGGTTCGGTCCACGGGCAGAGCGGGCACGAAGCCGACTTGGTGTGTCGCCTCCGTTGAGGGAACCCTGTCGCTCGTTCGGCCGATCGTCAAGGGTCACCCCCCGTCCTGTAACCAAGTCCACGCCGGGCCGTGATGAGGGCGTGATCCTAGCTCAGGGACTTTTGGATCATACACCCCTGAATCGGGTGAATTACCGGCTCAGGGTAACGGTGCGATCACACTGCGTCGCGGACGAACCGCGCGCGACGGGAGGCATGGGGGTCATCTATCACTTTACTTGATCGTTTCACTTTTAACAGTACCGTCCGGACGCGCGTCGCCGATCACGGAGCGTAGTCAGAGATCGATGTCCACCACGACCGGGGCGTGGTCCGAGGGGCCCTTGCCCTTGCGCGCCTCGCGGTCGATGTAGGCCGCCTTGACCGCCTCGGCGACCGGCGGGCTCGCGTAGAACAGGTCGATCCGCATGCCTTTGTCCTGATGGAACATCCCGGCCCGGTAGTCCCAGTAGGTGAAGGGGTTCGGCCCCTTCATCGGCGCCGGCACGACGTCGCGCAGCCCGGCGGCCCGTAGCGCGGCGAGCGCCTCGCGCTCCGGCGCCGTCACGTGGGTCGATCCGGCGAAGGCCCGCGGGTCGAAGACGTCGGCGTCGGTCGGCGCGACGTTGAAGTCCCCGCACACCACCAGCCGGTCGGTGCCGGCCAGCTCACCGGCGACGCGGGTGCGCAGCGCCTCGAGCCAGCGCAGCTTGTACCCGTAATGCGCCGACTCCGGCGTGCGGCCGTTCGGCACGTACACCGACCACACCCGCACCCCGCCGCACGTGGCGGAGACCGCCCGGGCCTCGATCCGGGGCGTCTCGAACAGCCCCTCCTCGCCGGTCGGCTCGCCGGCCCAGCCGGGGTCGCCCTCCAGGCCGCGCACGACGTCGTCCAGGCCGACCCGCGACAGCAGGGCCACCCCGTTCCAGCGGCCCTCGCCGTGCGCGGCGGTGGCGTAACCGAGCGCGGCGACCTCCTCGGCGGGGAAGCCGTCGGCGCCCACCTTGGTCTCCTGCAGGCAGAGCACGTCGGGGCCGGCCAGCTCGAGCCACTCGAGCAGCCGGGGGAGCCGGGCCTTGACCGAGTTCACGTTCCAGGTCGCGAGTCTCACCCGTCCCACAATGCCGCAACTCGATGCGATCGTCAGGCTCTTACTGGCTGCCCCACCGCAAGCGGCGGGTCCCGCCGGGGGGATTCTCTCCCCCGGAGCCCCCCAATGCGCCGCAAGCGGCGCACTCAAGCTCTTGCTGGCTGCCCCACCGCAAGCGGCGGGTCCCGCCGGGGGGATTCTCTCCCTCGGGGCCCCCCAATGCGCCGCAAGCGGCGCACTCAAGCTCTTGCTGGCTGCCCCACCGCAAGCGGCGGGTCCCGCCGGGGGGATTCTCTCCCCCGGGGCCCCCCAATGCGCCGCAAGCGGCGCACTCAAGCTGATTCGCGCTTGACGAGCTCCGTGGGCAGCAGCAGCACCGGCTCGATCTGCTCGCCGGCGGTGAGGCGCAGCACCTGCCGGGCAACGGTGCGCCCGATGTCGGTGATCGGCTGGCGGACCGTGGTGAGCGGCGGCTCGGTGTCGCGGGCGAACTCCATGTCGTCGAACCCGACGACCGCCACGTCGTCGGGCACCCGGCGGCCGTGCTGGCGCAGGGCGCGCAGCGCCCCGTCGGCCATCGCGTCGGAGGCGGCGAACACGGCGTCGAGCTGGGGGTCGTCGGCGAGCAGCTGACTCATCGCCAGGGCGCCGGACTGCCGGGTGAAGTCGCCGACCGCCACGATCGAGCGGCGGCTGGCGTCCTGCATGGCCGAGCGGTACCCCTTGAGCCGGTCGATGCCGGCGCTCATGTCCTGCGGTCCGGCGATCGTGGCGACCCGGCGGCGGCCGGTGTCCAGCAGGTGGTGCACCGCCGCGCGGGCGGCGTCCTCGTTGTCGACGTCGACGTAGGGCACCTGCGACTGGGTCAGCAGCCGGCCGTTGCAGACCACCGGCACGCCGGCGCGGCTCAGGCGCTCCGGCAGCGGGTCGGCGCCGTGCATGGAGAAGATGATCGCCCCGTCGACGTGGCCGCCGGTCGCGTAGCGCTCGACCCGGTCGTGGCTCGGCCCGGACGGCCCGACCATCATCAGCACGAGCTGCTTGTCGGCGGCCTCCAGCTCCAGGCTGACCCCGCGGATGACGGCGGCGAAGAAGGGATCGTCGGAGAACACCCGGCTGGTCGTCTCCGACGCGACGAGCGCGATCGAGTCGGTGCGCTGGGTGACCAGGCTACGGGCGGCCTGGTTGGGCACGTAGCCGAGGGCGTCGACGGCGTTGAGGACCTTGTCGCGGATGTGCGGCGCGACGGAGGTCGAGCCGTTGACCACGCGGGAGGCGGTCGCTCGGGAGACCCCGGCGCGCTGTGCGACGTTTTCCAGCGTGGGCCTGTCGCGCCCCGACATCACCATGTGCGCTTTCCCCCATATCTGTCTGCCGGACTCATCATGACTGAAGCCGCCCGATGGTATGGCGCACAAAAAGGGACGGGCGACGAAGCATGCCGCTCCGCCGCCCGTCGCACCCTCACACCGGTTACACCCTGATCACGATTCGCCTGGACGATCGGCTGGTCACCCTGGCCGCCAATCGGCCTGAGAGCGCTCTCAAGACACGATTCAGAGTGGCTCATGACTAGCGTATTGTCAATCGTGAAACCCCCTGAAAGCGCTCTCTGGAATATGTTGTCGGAAACGCCAAATGCCTATGCCGCCTGGCGCCGCCGGCAAGCTTCGACGTGTGCGGCCACAACCGCGGTGGTGTTGGAACGCACACAGGCGTCGGCGCCGGCCTCCAGCACGTCGACAACCTCCTGGTGATCGCTGTACGGGCTGAGCACCACCACGATCGCCGAGGCGGGATGGCGCAGGCAGGCGGCGGTCACCGCTCTTGGTCCGGGGTCGTCCAGCACGACGATGTCCGGCTGGCGCACCACCGGCTCGTGCGTCGGACGCCGCAGGACCGTCCAGTCCTGGGGCAGGTACCGGGTGATGTCGGCGAAGCGGGTGTCGCCGGCGGCGAGCAGCACGGTGACGTGGTCAAGGTCGGAGGCGGAGCGCGGCAGCGTCAAGATGTCCATGGCTCATTTATCGCGCCCCGGCCTGCCATTGGGCTCGACGCGGGCTGCGAAGAACCTGGCAGCCGGCCCCCGCCCCCGCGCGCGGCGCCTGGCCCGCGGGCGCCGGGCCGTGAAAGGCTGATGCGGTGATCGTCTGGATCAATGGCCCCTTCGGTGTCGGCAAGACGACCCTGACGAAGGAACTGTGCCGGCGGGACCGGCGGGTGCGCGCGTTCGACCCGGAGCGCATCGGCTGGGTCCTCAAACGCACCGTGGGGCTGCTGCGCCCCGGCGACTACCAGGACCTGCCGGCCTGGCGCTCGGCCACCGTCACCGCCGCTGCCTGGCAGGCCCGCGGCGCCGACCCGCTCATCGTGCCCATGACCGTGCTGCGCGCCCCCGTCCTGCGCGAGCTCCTCGACGGCCTGCGCGGCCGCGGCCACGAGGTGCGCCATCTGCTGCTGGACGTGTCCGCCCCGGTGCTCATCGAGCGCGTCGAGAGCGACGAGGACGACGCCCCGCAGATCTGGCGCCTCGACCAGCTCGGCGCCTACCTCACCGCCCGGCACGACCTGCGCCGCGTCGACGCGGTCCTGGACACCGACGACCTCGACGAGGCCGAGGTCGCCGACGAGGCAGAGGCCATCATCGCCGCCTGGCGGACCCCCGCCTGACCGCCCGGTCACCCCGCCGGTGGGGCGGAGTCCTCGATCGCCTGGCGGAACACCCTGGAGCGGTGGGCGTAGTTGTCGAAGCGGCCGTAGCTCGGGGCCGCCGGGGACATCAGCACCACCCCGCCGGCCGGGGTCACCTTGCGGGCCAGGGCGACCGCGTCGACCAGGCTGTCGGAGACGTACGTCGTGACCAGCGGCAGGTCCTCCAGCAGGGAGACCAGCCGGGCGCCGCTGTCCGGCATGCCGATCACGGTCGTCGGGACCGTCGCGGCCGCGAAGTGGGCGCGCAGCGGGGTGTAGTCCACACCGCGGTCCTCGCCGCCGAGCAGGACGGTCAGCGGGCGGTCCCGGAAGGCCTCGATGGCGTGGATCGCCGCCTGCGGGATGGTGGAGAGCGAGTCGTCGACGAACGTGAGCCCCGACGGGTCCTCGATGCGCTCCAGGCGGTGCGGCAGCCCGGCGAACGCGCCGAGGGCCGCCTCCAGGGCCGGCGCGGCGGCCGCCACGTCGATGCCGTAGGCACGCAGCACGCCGAGGGCGACGCACAGGTTGGCCTCGTTGTGCGCGCCGAGCAGGCGCAGCGCCGAGCGGGGGAACAGCGGCTCGGCGCCGAGCCGGAACACGCCGTCGCGGATGTGGAACGAGTCCTCGCCGCCGACGACGTGCAGGGGCAGGCCGGGGTGGCGGCGCGCCAGCTCGTCGAGGACCGTGGTGGCGCCGGCGTGCACGACGACCGCGGCCGGGCCGTTGGCGACCAGGTTGAGCTTGACCCGGTAGTACTCGTCCTCGCCGCCGGTCCAGTCCAGGTGCTCCGGGAACAGCGAGGTCACCGCGGCGACGCGGGGCGAGTCGTCCAGGTCGGCGCACTGGTATGCCGACAGCTCCAGCACGTAGGCGGGCGCTGGCGGCAGGTCGAGCACCGGGATGCCGATGTTGCCGCCGAGCTCGTTGGGCTGGCCGGCGGCGGCGAGCAGATGACTGACCAGGCTGCTCGTCGTGCTCTTGCCCTTGCTGCCGGTGATGCCGACGGTACGGTCGCGGTGCGCGGCCATCCACAGCGCGGTGCCCCCGGTGACCCGGCTGCCGGCCGCGCGGAGCTGGACCATCCACGGGTGGGTCTGCGCGACACCGGGGGAGCGCACGACCACGTCGGCGGCGCGCAGCGCGTCGAACGCGGCGGGGCCGGTGTGCAGCGGGGCGAGCGCGGCGAGCTCCGGCGACCAGTCCTTGGTGAGGAAGTTCTGCCGGTCGTCGACGGCGACCAGCGACGCGGGCCCGACCGGCGCGATCGCGCGGACGGCGGCGACGCCCTCCCGGCCGGTGCCCCAGACGGCGACGCGCCGGCCGCGCAGGTCAGCGAGCTGCACCGAGACCCTCCAGGGCGGCGAGGTAGACCGGCGGGACCAGGTTGGGTCCGTCGCCGCGGAACGTGGCCTCGACCTCGGCGTCCGGCGGCAGGGTCGCCTCCGCCACCAGCGCCGCGACGATGCGGGTGTCCTTCCACTCGTCCTGGCCGGCGAGCAGGCGCAGGGCGACGAGGGACTCCTCGATCTCGCCCACGCACTCGAACGGCTTGTGCGCGGTGAGGCCCATCAGCTCCCGGTACCCCGGCAGCTGCGTCTCGTCGGCGAAGATGTCGGTGCCGAAGATCTTGAGCAGGCGCTCGCGGCCGGTGAACGGGGCCATGGCGAGGAAGACGAAGCGGCACTTCGGGCAGTGCCCGCACCACCGCTCGGTCGCGTCACGCTGCTTGAACGCGGCGTTGCAGCTGGTCACCACCGCGTCGTAGGCGGTGAACTTCGCGAACAGCGCCGCGATGTGCAGCTCCGACAGGCCGCGCAGCAGCGAGAAGTACGCCTCCTGCAGGCCGGCGTGGGCGAGCAGTGCGTCGCGCAGGTGCGCCTCGGCGGGCAGGCCCTTGGACCACTGGTGGTTGATGTCGCGGCCGAGCCAGTTGAGGTTGGGCACCGACGCCGAGGCCTCGTTGGACATGACGACCGGCCCGAGGCCGTGCATGAGTGAGGCGGCGACCGCGATCAGCGAGTTGATCGCCGTCACCGGGATGTGGCCGTTGTACGCGCCGCTCGCGTTGAGCTCGCGCATCCGCGGGTCGAGGGTGCGGCGCGCGAAGCGGGTCGGCTGCGGCGACACGGCGCACACGGCGCGGATGATCGGGTTGGGGTTGACCGCGAACAGCACCGGGTCGAGCCCGGCGCGCTGCAGCGCCTCCATCGTGACGATCGAGTCCTTGCCGCCGCCGACCGCGGCGAGGGGCGGCCCCGACGGCTCGTGCACGACGGCGGGCGGCTCCGCGAACGGGCCCGGGACGACGTCGAGGTCCAGCACGTACTCCAGCCGGTTCTGGTACGCGAACTCGCCGAGTCCCTCGCGGTAGAGCGCGGTGACCCACGGCAGTGCCTTCTCGGCGAGGGGGAAACCGAGCTCCACGCGCTTCGGCGCGGCGATCTTGTAGTAGGAGGTCGAGGCCGCGACGTAGAGCAGGTCGAGGACCCGGTCGAGCGCGGGGTGCAGCACCGACGGCGGGCCGAAGTCGACGGTCTCGGTGAGCACGAGGTCACCGAGCGCGTAGTGGAAGCGGGCGACGCCGGTCGACGGGTCGAACTCCCGACCGGGGAAGCGCAGCGCTTCGACGTTCACGCAAGATCTCCTGACTTTCGCGACGCGGACCGGGCAATGGTAACCGCCGCCGGTCATTGCGGGAGTCGCAAGACCAACGTGCCCGACCTGCCCTGTGGTGCCCTGCCCGTCACTGAGCGCGAGCGGGGCAGCCGTCGATGGCGGATGTCCGTACGCTCGGCCCCATGCGTACGCAGCGACGGTCGATGGCCGCACCGCTGCCGGCGATGACGCTCCGTGAGTTCCGTGAGGTGACCAGGCAAGCCGTGGCGGGCCAGCCGTGCCGCGGCCGGACGCACAGACATGGGGGCTGCACACGTGGGACCGATCCATTCCGGTGAGCCGGAACATCCCGTGACCGGCAGGGCCAGGGTGCCGATGCCACCCGGCGGGGACGAGCCGCCGACCGGCCGGGCGTCCGTGCCCGGCGCCGCCCCGCCACCGGCCCGCGGCGCCGCGCGGCCCGTCGTGCCCGGTGCCGCGGTGCCACCGGCGCGTGGTGCGGCAGCGCCACCGGCGCGCGGGGCGGCGGCGCCCGCGGTGCGTGCCTCGGCGCGGGTCGGCGGGCCGCCGGCCGAGATCCCGCCGGACTCCGACGGGGGCAGGCCGTCGCCGGGTGCCCGTGCGAAGCGGCGCCGCCGGCGCAACGTCATCATCGCCTCGATCGCCGCGTTCATCATGCTCACCGGCATCGGCCTGGTGACCGGCACGTACTACTTCGACCAGGTGGAGCTGCCAGAGAACCTGACCCTGGAGCAGTCCACGTCGATCTACTACGCCGACGGCCCGCTGATGGCGCGCATCGGCAGCAAGAACCGCACGCTCGTCACGTACGAGGAGATCCCGCTGCACGTGCAGCACGCCGTCGTCGCGGCGGAGGACAACTCCTTCTACACCAACGACGGCGTCGACTACTGGGGCGTCGCCCGGGCCGCGTGGAACAACGTCACCGGCGGCGACCGGCAGGGCGCCTCGACGATCAGCCAGCAGTACGCGCGGAAGTGGGCCGAGCTGGAGGGCGTCACCTACGGCCGGAAGCTGCGCGAGGCCGTCATCGCGCTGAA
>NZ_JBFAIC010000101.1:0-28112 GCF_040654515.1 Dactylosporangium sp. NPDC050688 | reverse complement strand
AGTGGCCGCTGCGTTCACCGAACTCGCCCGGGCTATCTGACCGCGGACCCGACACGGGTTCAACGCGGCCATCGATCCGGCAACGCAACAGCGCCCCCGAACGTGCTTGAGGAAACACCCGGGCCTCGGCCAGAGTCCACACCGGCTGCACCCTGTCGCTCTTCTGCGGCTTGTGCGCACCCAGGGTGCGTCCGGTCTGCGCCGCGAACGCCTTGCACAGCACCAGGTCCAGCGTGCACAGGGTACTTCGGGAGTAGCCGGCGGCTTCCAGGTCGCGGTAGGCGGGATCAGTCGATCGCCAGGGAACGGTAGTCGAGCTTGCCGTTGGGGGTGCGCGGCAGGGCCGGTATCGCCCGGACGGTCAGCAGGGTCGCCGGGATGCCTAGCTTGGCCGCCACCGGCACCCGGGCCTGCTCGACCGGCTCGGCCGGACCGTCGGTGAACACCACCAGCCGGTCACCGCCGTCAACGACGGCGACCGTCCCGGCGTCCTCGAAGAGCCACTCGACGTCGTCGAGGCTGATCCGCACGCCCAGCACCTTCGCGATCCGTTTGCTGCGGCCGGTCAGGTAGAGGAACCCGTCGTCGAGGTAGCCGAGGTCCCCGGTGTGCAGCACGCCACCGTTGGTATCGCCGAGGGCCAGGTCGGCGCGGTCCTCGGCGTAGCCGAGCATGACATTGGGCCCCTGGTAGACAATCTCGCCGGACCGGCCGTCGCCCGCCGTCTGCGCACCGCCCTCGATCGATATCCGGCCGCCCGGGATGGCGGTGCCGACCGAGCCGAGCCGGTCGCCGAGGTGCCGCGGGGGCAGGCAGGCGATCCGGGAGGTCGACTCGGTCTGCCCGTACATCATGTAGAGCCGCCCGCCGCGCCGCGCCAGCCAGTCGGCGAAGCGCACCACCAGCTCGCCGCGCAGCCGGCTGCCCGAGCAGGTCATCACCCGCAGCCCGGGCACCCGGTCCAGATCGGTCAGCATCCGGGAGAGCAGCTCGTAGGTCGGGGCGACGCCGGCGAAGCCGGTGCAACCGGCGCGTGCGAACCGCCGCCAGAACGCCAGACCGGTCGGCCGGTCCGGGATCACCGCCACGCTGCCCCCGGCGACGAGGTGGCTGCTGAGCACCGACAATCCGTAGCCGAAGTGCAGCGGCAGCGACGTGACGGCCCGGTCCGCGGGTGTCACGTCCAGCGACGCGGCCACCGCGGCCGAGTTGGCGGCCAGGTTCGCGTAGGACAGCCGCACCGCCTTGGGGCTGCCGGTGCTGCCCGACGTGGACAGCACCAGCGCGAGGTCCGGGTGCGGCTGGACTGGCGACGGGTCGTCACGCTGCCACAACGCCGCCGCGGGCACGGGCTGGTCGACCGCGTGGTATCCGGCGGGCGGGGCGCCGGGCAGCCGGCCGTCATCGGGGCACCAGGCGATCAGGTCGGGCCGGTAGGCGGCGAGGAAACGGTCCCGCACCGCGGCGGGGGCCGCGGCGTCGAACATGGCCACCGCGTGCCCGAGCCGCAGCGCCGCCAGCCAGCACTGCACCGTCGCGGCCGACCGGCCGGCGAAGCAGACGATGAGGGCTTTGCGTGGCCGGTCCAGCGCCCGGGCCCACGGGTCGGTCCAGGCGGCCAGCCCGCCGCGGGCCACGGTGGCGCCGTCGCCGGTCAGCACTGCCGGCGCGCCTGGCGCGCCGCCGGTCAGGGCGGTGAACAGCTCGGGTCCGGTGACGGGCATGCGCTATGCGCCGCCGGCCAGCTTGCGCACGGTCGCGGCGTCGAAGACGTCTTCCAGGCTGATCTGGACGCCGAGGCGCTGATCGAGCTGGTTGACCAGCTCGATCGCCCGCAGCGAGTCGCCGCCGAGCTCCAGGAAGTCGTCGTCGAGACCGACCCGGGGCAGGTCGAGCACGTCTTGGAGCACCTCGGCGATCTGGGTCTCCCGGCCGGACCGGGGTGGGACGAAAGTGGACCGGGGCGGGTCGTCCTCGGCCAGGACGCGGCGCAGCTCCGCGCGGTCGACCTCGCCGGCGGCGTCGCGGGGCAGCGCCGCGAGCAGTGCGACCGTGGCCGGTGCGTCGTCGCCGAGCACGGCCCAGAGGTGGTCGCGGATGGCCGGAGCGCTGGCGAAGTCGATCGGCACGAGGGCAGCGGTCACCGCGCCGTCGAGCAGCACGGCGGCCACCTCGGCGACGTCGGGGTGCCGGGCGGTCGTGGCCTCCACCAGGTCCAGCCGGGCAGCGCCCGGTTCGGCCGGTTCACCCGGACCGCCCGGATCGGCAGGACCGCCCGGCGGCGGTGCGCCAGCCGCCGGGGTGTGCGGCTCGACGCCGGTCAGGTCCTGCGCGCTCATGCTGGGTCTCCTCCGGTCATACGCCAGCGCTCGAGCTTCCCGGCGGCGGACCGCGGGACCGAGGCGACGAACGTCATGGTTCGGGGCACCTTGTGCGGCGAGAGCCGCGCGGCGCAGTGCCGGACCAACTCCGGCCGGCCGGCGGCGTTCGGGCCGACCAATACCACGTTGGCGTGCACGACGGCGCCGAGGATCGCGTCGGCGCCGCCGACGGCAGCGGCGTCGGCGACGGCCGGGTGCTCCATCAGCACCGCTTCGACCTCGGCCGGGTAGACGTTTTCGCCGCCGACGTTGATCAGGTCGGTGCGCCGGGGGGTCAGGAACAGGTAGCCGTCCTCGTCGAGCCAGCCGTGGTCACCGACGGTTGCGAAGCCGTCAGGGGTGGTCGGCAGGGACAGCCCGCCCAGATAGGTGGAGCGGGCGGACATCCGGCCGCTGCGCATGTAGACGGTGCCGACGTCACCGGGCGGCAGCCGCCGGCCCGCCTCGTCGAGGATCCGTAGCTGGGTGAGGAAGCCCCGGCCGACCGTGCCAGGCCGGGCGAGCCACTCATCACCCCGGGCGAAGGTCACCCCGACCGCCTCGGTCGAGCCGTAGGTCTCGGCGATGCGGTGGGCGCCGACCAGCTCGATCCAGGCCTTTTTGGTGGCGAAGTCGCACGCCGCCGCGGTGTGCAGGACCCCGGTGACGCTCGCGAAGTCGGCCGGGACGGCGTCGGTGAGCTGCACGACGCTGCGCATGTGCGCGGGGGTGAGCTGCATCCACGCCACAGACTCGGCCCGGATCAGCTCGACCAGCAGGTCGGGGGCGAACGCCGGCAGCAGGATGAGGGTGTTGGCGTCGAGGATGCCGTCGAGGGTGGCGGTGAACGGCGCGGTGTGGTGCAGCGGGCCACAGATCAGTTGCCGCTGGCCGGACTGCCAGCCGGCCCGGCGCAGCAGCGGTGAGGGCACCGTGCGCGGGTCGTGGCGGATCGGCCCGGGGACGGCGATCACCTTGATCAGGCCGGAGCTGCCCCCGCTGGTCAGCAGGTAGCCCGCCCGCCGGCCGGCACCGGGTAAGCCGACCTCGGGCCGGCTGTCACCGGGCGTCATGTCGCTGACGGCGGACAGGGCCGTGTCGGTGAGCACGTGCACCGGGCCGTAGGAGCGGGCCACGAAGCGCAGCAGGGTGTCGCGTTCCTCGGTCGGTGCCCGCGGATCGACCGGCAGCAGGGGCAGCCCGGCGGCCAGCACACCGAGCAGCAGCGGCAGCGTCGCCGCGGTGGTGGCCGCCGGCACCGCGACGACCGGCTGCCCCGCGTCGGGCGGCAGGGCCGCGCGGAGCCGCCCGGCGACCTCCGTGGTCTGTGCGGCCAGCCGGCGCCACGACAGCGACCCCGTGGCGTCGATAGCGGCGGCGGCGTCGGGCTGCTCGGCGGCGATGGCGGCGAGCCGCTCGCCCACAGCCGCCGCGGTCACCGTCATGGCCGGGCCAGTCGGGGAATCGGCTCGTCCGCGACCGAGTCCGAGGTCGAGGTCGAGCCGGCCGGGGTGGCGCCCGGATCAGCGGAGGACAGGAAGCCCTGCAACTGCTCAATCCGGACCGCCAACCGCTCGATCGAGGGCAGGTCGAACAGGGTGCGCATGGGCACCTTAACGCCGACCTCGGCGCGGATCGCGGCGGCGAGCTGCACGCCGAGCAGCGAGTCGCCGCCCAGTTCGAAGAAGTCGTCAGTCACCCCGATCTGCCCGACGCCGAGCACCCGGCTCCAGACCGCGGCCAGGGCGCCCTCCAGCTCGGTGCGCGGCGCGACGTACTGCCCGTCGAGCAGCCGCTGCTCGAGGTCTTCCGGCGGGGGCACCGGGCCGGCGCCGGGCACCCGCGACGCGGCACGCACCTGGGCGAGCAGGCCCGGCAGCGACTCCGGGGTGGCCACCACCTGCGGGCCGAGGTCGGTGGCGAGCAGCCGGGCGAACGCGTCGAGCCCGGCGGCCGGGCGGATGCCCTCCTCGCCGGTGGGCGACGTGGCCGTCTGCGCCCAGGACGCCCAGGCCGACGGCGCGACCGGCACCCGGCGCAGCAGCAGGTCGGTGACTGCCACCAGCTCGACGCCGTCAGCGTCGGTCACCGTGACGTCCGCGGAGATCAGCTCGTCGCCCCGGCTGGTGTAGCGCACATGGCCGTGCACCATGCCGGGCAGCGGTGCGCGGGCGAGCAGGCTGCCGTAGCCGACCGGCAGCCAGCCGGCCCCGTCGAGCTGGGGGAACCCGACCGCCCGGTCCAGCAGCGCGGGGTGCAGCCAGTAGTCCCCCGGCGGCGGGTCGGCCAGCTCGATGCGGGCGGTCTGCTCCTCGGCATCGACCCGGATCTGCGTGGCCACCGGCCAGTCGGGGCCCACGATGAGCAGCTCCTCGTCGGCGGCGAGCTTCGGGGCCGGTGGCGCCGGCGCGCAGCGGGCCTGGATCGCGCCGAGGTCGTGCCGGGGTGGCGGACCGGGCCGGACCCAGTCGGCGGTGGCGCTGGCGTGCAGCCCGGCCGGGCCGAACACCCGCACGTCCCAGCCGGTCGCGGCGGGGGTGAGCGTGACCCGCACGCCGGGGGCGCCGGCGTCGGGCGGCACCGCGAACGGCCGGACGAAGCTAACGTCGCGCAGCTCCACGGCGGCGTCGGGCGCGGGCGGGCTCGTCAGCTCCAGCACGGCGCGGTGCATCAGCTCGAGGTGGGCGGTCGCCGGCAGCATGGGCACGCCGCCGACCCGGTGCTGGTCCAGCACCCAGTGCGTCGCCGGCGCGAGCGCACCGCTCAACGACCCGTCGGAGTGGCGCCGGTCGAGCAGCGGGTGCCCGACCGGCCGGTCCGGGGCCGCCCCGGCCACCGCCATGCCGGTGTCGAGCCAGCCACCCCAGTCGATCGCCAGGACGCGGCCGCGGAAGCCGTGCCCGGATCGGGCGACCGCGTCGCAGAAGGCGTGCGCGGCGCACGCGTCGAGCTGGCCGGGCTGCGCCGCGACCGCGGTCGTGGAGCCGAAGAACACCACGATGTCGAGGTCGTCGGCGCCGAAGACGCGGGCCAGGGCGAGCGTGCCGGCCAGTTTCGGGGCGAGCACCCGCTCGATCGCCGCCCGCTCCTGCACCGCGACCGTGCCGCCACCGGCCACGCCGGCGGCGTGCAAGATGCCGTCGATGCGGCCGAAGCGGTGCCGCGCGGCCTGCCGGACCCGGGCCAGGTCGGCCTCGTCGGTCACGTCGGCGGTCAGCACCAGGACCTCGCCGCCGGCCGCCTCGATGCGCCGCACCGACGCGTCAGGTCCGCTGCCCGCGCCGGTGCGGCCGAACAGCACCAGCTTCGCACCGGCCCGCCGGGCGAGATCCTCGGCCATCGCCAGCCCGATCCCGCCCAGACCGCCGGTGATTACGTAGACCCCGCCCCGGCGCAGGCCGTCGGCCGGATCGGCCGGGGCCGGCACGGACACCGCCCGGTAGTCGCGGCGCAGCCGCCGCCCGCCGCGCAGCACGACCTGGTCGCCGGCCCCACCGGCCGCGGCCCGGGTCAGCTCGGCCAGACATGCCTCGATCGCCGCGTCACCCTCGGCCGGATCCAGATCCAACTGACGCACGCTGAGGTCCGGCATCTCCAGCGGCAGCACCCGCACGATGCCGGCCAGGGTGGCGTGCTCCGGCCGGCTCAGCCCGGTCCCGTCGAGGTCCTCGGTGCCGGCGGTGATGACATCCAGGTGCACCGGCTCGAGGAGCTGACTGCTGCCCAGCGCCTGGGCGAGCGCGAGGGCGGCGAACAGGCCGAGCTGCTGGGCCTGCCAGGCGGCGGCGACGTCGAGGCCGGCGGGCTCACCGAGCAGCGGCCAGGCGAGCACGACCCGCGACGGCATGCCTCCGGAGACGGCCAGGTCGGCGAGGAGCTTCTCCACGTCGGCCCGCTCACCCGGCCGCACGGTGTAGCGACCGGCGGCGTCGATGCCGTAGGCCGGGCCGGGCACCACCGCGACCAGGCCTGCGCCGGAGGACCGCAGCCGATCGGTCAGCCGGGCCGCGAGGCCGTCACCGGTGAACGCCAGGCAGCGCCCGACCGGCACCGGCGCCGGGGCGGGCTCGTCCTGCCAGGCGGGCACGGCGAACCAGTCCCCCACCGGCCCGCCGGTGTCGGCGGTAGAGGTAGTGGAGGTGGTGAACGTGTCGGCCATGGCACTCCTCACCCTGGGTGATGAACCTCGATCGGCGGAACCGGCCCGCGACGCACCGCCCGTCATGGCAGCGGTGGCCTGGTGCCCGGCTCCGCCAGCAGCGCCCCAGGCTCCTGCACGGCCCGGCTCAGCACCCCGACGAAGTCCTCGGCGATGCCGGCGACGGTCGGCGCGTCGAGCTGATGGCGGTTGTAGTCGATCAGGCCGGACACCGCCGCGCCGGTGTCGGCCAGGTTGACGATGAGCATCTCGCCGCGCCAGGCCCCGGCGGGCACGTCGATCGGATAGTCGTGGGTGAGCGCGGCGGTGTCGACCGTCAGGCCGCGGAACCGGGCCATCGAGGACCGGGGGGCGACGTTGAGCCAGATCTCCGGCGCGGTGACCCCGGTCCGCCGGGCGATCAGTGGAAACGGCACATCGGGCCGCGCGTTGGCCGTGAGCACGGCCGGGCGGACCCGGTCGAGCAGGGTGGCGAAGGTGTCACCGCCGGCGACGCAGGTGGGCACCACCACCGGGTTGGCGAACAGCCCGATGAGCCGCTGGTGCTCGGCGCGGGCGCGACCGGCCGCCATGCTGGTGACCGCCACCTCGCCGGTCGCGGTGCGCCGGGCCAGCACGGCCGCCAGCGCGGCCAGCAGCGTCATGAACAGCGTGCCGCGCAGCCGGCGCAGCCGCTCGGCGGTCTCGGCCGGCACGACCAGCGGGTGCTGGGCGCTGCCGTATCCGTCGACGCCCGCCGGTGGGGCCGCGGCCTGCCCGAGCGGGCCCGGGGTGAGTCGGTCGGCCCATAGCTCGAGCTGGTCGTCGAAGGCACCGGCCGCGGCGAGCGCCCGCTGCTCTACGGCCAGGTCACGGTATCGGCCCGGCAGCGGCAGCAGGCGCAGCCCGCGACCGGTGACCAGGCCGTTGTAGGCGGCCGACAGCTCCGCCTGCAGGACCCCGACCGACCAGCCGTCGCAGATCGAGTGGTCGATGGCGAAAAGCAGGTAGGCCTCGTCGTTGGCCCAGCGCACCAGCGTCGGCTCGAACAGCGGCCCGCGCACGTGGTCGTGGGGCCGGGAGTGCCGCTCCCGGGCCAGTTGCGCCAGCGCGGCGCCCCGCTCGGTGGCCGGCAGGGCGCGCAGGTCGACCTCGCCGGTGCGGCCCGGGCGGTGCCGGTGCACGTGCTGCACCGCCCGGCCGTCGGCGCCGATGGCGTGGGTGGTACGCAGTGCCTCGTGCCGGGCGATCACGGCATCGATGGCGGCGCACAGTGCGGCGCGGTCGAGCGAGCCGGTCAGCCGCCAGGGCAGCAGCATGTTCCAGCCCGGGTTGGGATGTCGCAGCTTGCTGGCCGCCATCCACTCCTGCTGGAAGGACAGCGGGGCAGTCGCCTCGACGTCCTCTGGCACATGATCGATCACGCTCTATAGTCTTGCATAGAAGACGATCGAGGGAGAAGTGTGATGGCTGAGTCGGTGCAGACCTCCGCCGCGTCCGGGCAGCCGTGGGTGACGCCCGCCTCGTTCGCCCAGGAACGGGTCTGGTTCGCCAGTCAGCTCACCGGCGACGTCCCGGTCTATCACGTGGTCACCGGCATCCCGCTGGCCTGGGCGGGTGACGTCGACGGGCTGCTGGCGATCCTGGCCGCGACCGTCGGTCGGCACGAGCCGCTGCGGACCGCCTTCCGCCTCGACGACGGCGTGCTGCGGCAGGTCGTGCACCCGGCCCCGCCGCTGCCGGTCGAGCGGGTCGACCTGACCGACCGACCGGTCGAAGACGCCGACCGGCAGGTCGAGGAGATCCTCGACCGGCTCGCCCGGGTGCCGCTGCCGCTGTCCGAGGCACCGTTGTGGCGGGCCGTGCTCGCGCGCCGCGGGGCCGGGGAGTGGCTGCTGCTGCTCGGCATCCACCACGCCGTGTTCGACGCGGCGTCCGAGCCGGTGCTGCGCGCCGAGCTCGGCGAGCGGTGCGCGGCCGCCACCGAGGCACGCGAGCCCGACCTGCCCGAGTTGCCGGTGCAGTATGCCGACTGGGCCGCCTGGCAACGCGACCGGCTCACCGAGCGTTACGAGGAGCTGCTCGTCCACTGGCGGGCCGCGCTGGCCGACCTGCCACCGGTCCACGGTGTCCCGCTGGACCACCCGCGCCCGGCCGTGCGGCGCTTCGTCGGCGGCGAGATCCTGCTGGACCTGCCGGTCGGGTTCGGCGCCGCGCTGGCGGCGGCGGCCAGGACGCTGTCCACGACGCCGTACGCGCTGCTGCTTGCCGGCTGGGTCGCGGTGCTGCACCGCTGCTCCGACCGGGACGACGTGGTGCTCGGCATCCGCCTCGGCGGCCGCGACCGGCCGGAGCTGGCCGGGCTGATCGGGATGTTCGTCAACCTCGCTGTCGTGCGGGTCCAGGTGCCCGCCGCGGGCAGCTACCGCGAGCTGGCCGGGACCGTCCGCGCGGCCCTGCTCGACGTCGACGAGCACCAGGTGCCCTACCAGAAGCTCGTCGAGGCGATGGTCACGACCCGGCTGCCCGGGGTGGCGCCGTTGCAGCAGATCGGCTTCAACCACCTCGACGCCGGAGCCAGCCGCCGGCCCGGCGCGGTCGAGGACGAGCTCATGCTCGAGGTCACCGGCGGGCGGGTCCGGCTGGAGTACGACACCGCGTTGTTCGAGCCCGTCACCGCCCAGCGCATCGCCGCCGCCTACACCCAGGTCATGCCGATCGTGCTGAGCGATCCCGACGTGCCGCTCGCCGCCCTGCCGGTCGAGGCACCGACCCGATCGGTGCCCACCGAAGTACCCACGAGCCGGGCGGCGCCGGGCACCGCGGCGTGGATCCCACCCCGGACCGTGGCCGAGGAGCTCGTCGCGGGGGTGTGGAGCGACGTGCTCGGCCGCGACCGCATCGGCGCGCTGGACAACTTCTTCGACCTCGGCGGGCACTCCCTGCTCGCGTTGCGGGTCATCGGCCGGCTGTCCGCGCTGGCCGAGGTGCCGCTCACCATCCAGGAGTTCTTCACCGACGTCACCGTCGCCGGTGTCGCGGCCACCCTGGAACGGCTGCTGGAGGCGCAGATCGACGAGCTGGACGAGGACGAGGCCGCCGAGCTGGCCGGTCGTGGTGCCGAGTGACCACGTCACAGCAACGCCCGGCGATGTCGGCGGCCAAGCGCAGCATGCTGGAGCAACGGCTGCGCAAGGCCGTCGCGGCGCGGGAGCAGCGCCCGGGCATCCCCCGGCGCCCGCCCGGCGAGATGCCCCCGCTGTCCTACGCGCAGGAACGCCTGTGGTTCATGGAGCAGTTCGCGCCGGACAACGGCGCCTACGGCTCGACCCTGCAGGTGCGGCTCGGCCCGCAGCCCGACCTCGACGCGTTCGCCGCCGCCCTCGGCACGATCTCCGCCCGGCACGAGAGTCTGCGCACGCACTTCCCGACCGGCGCGGACGGCCGCCCGCGGGTGGCGCTCGACCCGCCGGCAGCGGTGCCGATGCCCGTGCATGAGGTGCCCGACGAGGCGGCCGCGAGCGCGCTGGTGCTCACCCTCGTCGGCCGGCCGTTCGACCTGGCCGCCGGTCCGCTGCTGCGCGCCGACGCGATCCGGATCACCGGCGGTGACGTGCTGGCCCTGGTCGACATGCACCACATCGTCACCGACGGCTGGTCCAACGAGGTGCTGCTCGTCGAGCTCAACACGCTCTACCGGGCCGCCCGGCGGGGCGAGACGGCAGACCTCGCCGACCCGGTGCCCTACGGCGACTTCGCCGCGTGGCAACGTGCGCAGGCCGAGTCGCCGGTCGGGCGGGCACACCTGGACTACTGGGTGCGGCGCCTGGACGCCGTGCCCGCCCTGGAGCTGCCCACCGACGTGTCCCGCCCGACGGTGCAGACCTTCGCCGGCACCGACCACGAGTTCTACCTCGAGGCCGACCTCGTCGCCGGGCTGACCGAGCTGGGCCGGGCCCACCGCGCCACCCTGTTCATGGTGCTGCTCGCCGGCTACCAGATCGTGCTGTCGCGCTACGGCGGCTCGACCGACTTCGCCGTGGGGTCCCCGGTGGCCGGACGCGCCCACCCCGATCTCGACGGCGCGGTCGGGATGTTCATCAACATGCTGCCGCTGCGCGCCGACCTGACCGGCGACGACACCGTGGCCGCGTTCCTCGACGCGACCCGCGACTCGGTGCTCGACGCGCTGTCGCACTCCGAGGTGCCGTTCGAATGGGTGATCAGCGAGCTGGGCGTGGTGCGTGACACCAGCCGCCCGGCCCTGTTCCAGGCGGCGTTCGTCATGCAGAACTACCTGCGTGACCGGGCCGTGGACGCCGAGCCGGAGCTGCCGTGGCAGCCCGTGCACGCCCCGGCGACCCGGTTCGAGCTGGAGCTGCAGGCCGTGCCGGTGCCCGGCGAGCGGATCTACTGCCGCCTGGTCTACAACACCGCCCTGTTCGAGGCCGCGACGGTGGCCCGGCTGGCCGACGCGTGGCGGGCGGTGCTCAGCGGGATGCTCGCCGCGCCGGACGCCGCGGTCAGCGCGCTCGACCCGCTCGACGCCGCGGCCCGCGCCGAGCTGGCCACCTGGAACGACACCGCCACCGACGCAACCGGCACCGACGACGACACCTTGCCGGGGCTGCTGGCCGAGCAGTCCGCGCGTGTACCTGAAGCCGTTGCCGTTGTCGCGCAGGGCGACAGCCTCACCTATCAGCAACTGCACAGCGCCGCCAACCGGGTGGCCAACCGGCTGCGGCGCGACGGCGTCGGGCCCGGCGGCATCGTCGCGGTCTGCGCGCAGCGCTCCGCCGAGCTGGTCATCGGCCTGCTCGGCGTGCTCAAGGCCGGGGCCGCCTACCTGCCGCTGGACCCGGACTATCCGGCGGACCGGCTGGCCTACATGCTCGCCGACGCGGGCGCCGACGCCGTGCTGGTGCACAGCACCCTGACCGACGGGCTGCCGGCCGGTGACGTGCCGGTGCTGCTGCTCGACGACCCGGCGACCTGGGCCGGTGAGCCGGACACCGACCCGGGCCCGGTCGCGGGGCCCGACGACCCGGCCTACCTCATCTACACCTCCGGCTCGACCGGCCGGCCCAAAGGTGTGCTCAACGCCCACCGTGGCGTGCTCAACCGCCTGCGCTGGATGCAGGACACCTTTGGTCTCAGCTCCGACGACGTCGTGCTGCAAAAGACGCCGTTCGGTTTCGACGTGTCGGTGTGGGAGTTCTTCTGGCCCCTGCTGCAGGGGGCACGGCTGGTGCTCGCCGAGCCGGGCGGTCACCGCGACCCGGCCTACCTGCGCGAGACGATCGACCGGCACGGGGTGACGACCGTCCACTTCGTGCCCTCGATGCTGGCCGCGTTCCTGGCCGACCCCGACCCGCTGGACTGCGCGGCGCTGCGGCTCGTCGTGTGCAGCGGTGAGGAGCTGCCGGTCGAGCTCGCCCGCCGCTGCCTGGCCGCGCTGCCCGGCGCCGAGCTGCACAACCTCTACGGCCCGACCGAGGCCGCGATCGACGTCACCGCCTGGCACTGCACCACCGAGGCGCTGCGCGGCCGGTCCCGCGTGCCGATCGGCCGGGCGATCAGCAACGTCGGCATCCACCTGTTGGACCGGCATGGTCACGAGGTGCCGGTCGGCGCCGTCGGAGAGCTGCACATCGGCGGCGTCCAGGTCGCCATCGGCTACCACGGGCGACCCGGGCTCACCGCGCAGCGGTTCATCCCCGATCCCTGGGGCGCGCCGGGCGGGCGGCTGTACGCCACCGGCGACTCGGCCCGCCGCCGCGCCGACGGCGCGGTCGAGTTCATCGGCCGGATCGACGGCCAGGTCAAGCTGCGCGGTCTGCGCATCGAGCTCGGCGAGATCGAGGCCGCGCTGCGCGAGCAGCCGGGCGTGCTGGACGCCACCGTCGCGGTCAAGGAGCCGTCACCCGGTGACAAGCGCATCATCGCCTATGTCGTCGGCGACCCCGACTCCGCCGCGCTGCGACTGGCGCTGAGCCGGCGGCTGCCCGAATACATGGTGCCGGCCGCCTTCGTGCCCCTGGACGCGCTGCCCCTGTCGGCCAACGGCAAGCTCGACCGGGCCGCCCTGCCGATGCCGGCGCCGGTTACCGCACCGGCCGGTGGCGCGGAGCCCGACACCGACGCCGAGCGGGCGATCGCCGCGATCTGGAGTGCCGTGCTGGGCCTGGAGCGGGTCGGCGCCGACGACGACTTCTTCGCCCTGGGCGGGCACTCCTTGCTGGCCACGCAGGTGGTCGCGCAGATGCGGCCACTCACCGAGGGCACCGGGCGGCGGGTCGGGGTCATCGACTTCTTCACCAGCCCCACCGTGCGCGGGCTGGCCGCGCTGATCGAGGACCCCACGGCGGCGGACGCCCCCGGCGGCTGCTGTATCAGCTCACCCCGCCGGTGGCCGCCGCCGACCGGGTCATGTCCTATGTCTGCGTGCCTTACGGCGGCGGGTCGGCCGTGGTCTACCAGCCGCTGGCCGACGCCCTGCCGCTGGGCCACGCGCTGTGGTCCGTCGCCATCCCCGGCCACGACGTCGGCCTCGACGAGGACTCGCTGCCCTTCGCCGAGCTGGCCCGCCGGTGCGCCGACGAGGTGCTGGCCCGCGTCGAGGGGCCCCTGGTGCTCTACGGGCACTGCGGTGTCGGCGGGGCACTGGTCATCGAGCTGGCCCGGCTGCTCGAGCTGGCCGGTCGTGAGATCGAACGGGTCTACACCGGCGCGGTCTTTCCGTTCGCCAAACCGCGCGGGCGGCTCAGCCGCATGTACGGCTGGCTGGAGGAACGCGGCAGCAACCGGGTGCAGGCCAACTGGCTCAAGTCCATGGGCGTGGACCTGTCCGGGGTCGACCCGGTGCAGGCCGACCGGATCATCAGCAACATGCGCCGCGACGGCCGCGACGCCGCGGAGCACTTCACCGACCTGCTCGAGACCGCACCGCCGCGCCTGCGCGCACCGATCATCTCCGTCGTCGGCGAACGCGACCCGGTCACTGACTACCACCACGAGCGCTACCGGGAATGGCACTTCCTGACCGACACCGCCGCGCTGGTCGTGCTGGCCGAGGCGGGGCATTTCTTCCTGCGGTACCGGGCCGATGAGCTGGCCGACGTGCTGACCCGGCCGGTCGATGCACTGGCCGACCCGCCGGCCACCACCGGCCGGTGGTGGCCGGGCGGCGTGTCCCACACCGACCCGACCGGCACGACCGGCACGACCGGCACGGCGACTGGCGTCGGGGCTCCCGCCGAGCCCGGTGCCCGGCGCTTCGCGCTGATCTCCGCCGCGCAACTCGTCTCGCTGGCCGGCTCCACCCTGACCGGCTGGGCGATCCCGGTCTGGATCTACACCACGACCGGCTCGCTGACCGCGTTCGGCCTGACCGGGGTCGCCACCGTGCTGCCGATCCTGCTCGCCACCCCGCTGGCCGGGGCGGTCGCCGACCGCTACAACCGGCGCCGGGTCATCCTCGGCTCCTCGTGGGCGGCGGCCGCCGTCGTGGTGGCCATCGCGTTCCTGCTGGGCAGCGGCGACGCACCACTGATCGCGGTGCTGTGCACCGTGTGGCTGCTGTCCTTCGCCAGCACGTTCCAGCGCATCGCCTACACCGCCGCGATCCCGCAGCTCGTGCCAAAACGATATCTGGGTCACGCCAACGGCATCGCCCAGCTCGTCAACGGCATCGCGTTGCTGTTCGTGCCGTTGCTCGCCGCCGGGCTCTACGGTGCCATCGGACTGCGCGGCATCGTCATCATCGACCTGGTCACCTACGCCGTCGCGATCGCCGTGCTGCTGGTGATCCGCTTCCCCGACCTGATGGGTCAGCGCCGGTTGGAGACGTTCTCGGCACAGCTCGCCGGCGGCGCCCGGCTCTCCTGGGGCACGCCCGCCTTCCGGGCCATGCTCGTCTACTACGGCGTCACCAACCTGCTCTACGCGGTGCCCGTGCTGCTGGTCCCGCCGCTGGTGCTCGGCTTCGCCGGGGTCGGCCAGGTCGGTCAGGTGGCGCTCGGGGAGGGCCTCGGCGTCCTCGTCGGCGGCCTGGCGATGACGATCTGGGGCGGGCCGGCCCGGCGCCGGATGGTCGCCAACATCCTCGCCATCGGCGCGGCCGGGGTCTGCGTCGCCCTCAGCGGGCTGCGCCCGAGCGTGCCGCTGGTCATCCTCGGCGTCTTCGGCACCGCGCTGGGACTCTCGCTGGCCAACGGCATCTATCTGACGATCGTGCAGACCAAGGTGCCGCAACGCTTCCACGGCCGGGTCATCGCGCTCAACCAGACCCTGACCTGGTCGACGCTGCCGATCGGCTTCCTGGTACTGGTGCCGCTCAGCGGCAAGCTTCAGCCGTTGCTCGACCCGGGTGGAGCGCTGGCCACCACGGTCGGACGCGTCCTCGGCACCGGTTCTGGACGCGGGCTCGGCCTGGCCTACGTGCTGTGCGGGCTGGGCATGGTGCTCGTCGCGCTGGTCGCGCTGCGGGTCCGGCTGCTGACCCGGCTCGACGAGGACCTGCCCGACGCCCCGGCCGACGACCTGATCGGGTTGCAGGCACTGGCCGAGCAGGGCGACGACCGCGCCGCCGCCGCCGACGCCCGGCCGCGGACGCCGACCGAGCGGCGGCTGGCCGCGGCCTGGGCGGCCGCGCTGGACTGGCCGGTCGCCCGGATCGGCCGACACGACTCGTTCGCCGACCTCGGTGGCGGGTCGCTGTCCGCCATGCGGGTCGTCAGCAGCCTCGACGGCCTGGTCACGCTGCCACAACTGCTGGACACCCCGGCGCTCAGCGAGCTGGCGGCCGCACTCGACCGGTCCGCGGGCACCACCCCCGCGGGATCAGGCACCGCGAGAGCTGACGCCGCGGGAGGTGCGACCGCGACGGCGGTGCGCGCGTGGCCGGCCACAGCGGGGCGGACCACAGCGCGGCGGGTCGCACCGGCCGGGCCGGCCACGATGGACTGCGCGGCGGTGACCGACGTGGCGGCCTGGGCCACGGCCCACCGCACCGAGCTGGACGCGGCGCTGCGCAGCCACGGCGCCGTGCACCTCTCGGGCCTGCCAGTGCGCACCCCGGCCGATCTGGCCGCGCTGCGCGACGCGCTCGGCCGCGCGCCGGTCCGGCCCGTCGAGCCGTTCGCCGACCGGACCGACCTCGGCCACGACGTGTGGTCGGCCCCCGAGTGGGGCGCCGACCGCGAACAGTGCCTGCACCACGACGAGTCCTACAGTCTCACCGTGCCCGGACTGCTGCTGTTCGCCTGTCTCGCACCGGCGCGCACCGGCGGAGAGCTGCTGCTCGGCGACACCCGGGCGGCGCTGGCCGCCCTGCCGCCCGACCTCGCCGCCCGCTTCCGCGCGCAGGGGTGGCGCTTCGAGCGCACGTTCCGGCCGGGCTTCGGGCCGCGACCGGCCACGGCGTTCGGCACTGACGACGTGGCCGCGATCGAGCGGGCCTGCGCGCAACGGCTGGTCTCCGTCGAGGACCAGCGCGACGGTGTCCTGCGGCTGAGCCGCCTACGGTCCGCGCTGGTGACCCACCCAGTGACCGGTGAGGAGTGCTGGTTCAACGACGTGGGGTTCTTCAGCGCCTGGACCCTCGACCCGGCCGAGCGGGCGCTGCTGCACTCCTCGTTTGGCGAACGAGGCCTGCCCTTCGACGCGCGCTTCGGCGACGGGCAGCCGATCGGCGAGGCCGACCACCGGGCGATCGTCGCGGCATACGAGGCCGTGCAGGTCCGGTTGCCGTGGCGGGCCGGTGACGTCGTGCTGGTCGACAACCTGCTGACCGCGCACGGCCGGGAGCCGTTCACCGGAACGTGGGACGTGGCGGTCGCGGCGGCCGACCCGCTGGCCCCGGCCGACTGCCGCCCGACCGTGCGACCGGCCGGCTGACGGCCGGCCGCCCTTGCGTGGGCAACCGGTGGCATGGGCGACCGGCCGGCTCAGCCCTGCGGCGGCTTCTCGTAGACCTCGGCCAGCCAGCTGACGTATTCACCGATGTCGAACAGCGCCGACCGCTCCCGTCCGCCGGCCACCAGCTTCGCGCGCAACTGCGGATCGGTCAGCACCCGCAGCGCCGCGTCGGCCAGGGCCACGTGGTCGCCCTTGTCGACGGCGAGTCCGGTGACCTCCTCGACCACCGTCTCGCGCATCCCGCCGGACCGGGTCACCACGACGGGCGTGCCCGCCGCCATGGCCTCCGGCGGCACGAGACCCAGCGGCTCCTCGTCGATCGTCGGATACCACACCAGGTCGGCGGCCCGGTAGGCCTCGGCGATGCGCAGCCGGTCGAAGTGCATGAACCGAACCGCGTCGGCGACCCCGAGCTGCCCGGCCAGCTCCGTGAGCTCCATGCGCAGCGCCGCCACCTCGGCCGGGTCGTCGGCGATGTCCTCCGAGGCGCACAGCACCAGCGTCCCCCCGCCGAGCACCGGGCGCATCCGGGCGAACGCCCGCACACCGTCCTCGACACCCTTCCAGCGCAGCAACCGGGCCGGGTGGAATACCACCGGGCCGGGCAGGGCCACGAGCCGCTCGTCGAGCGGACCGTCGGGGCTGAACGCCACCCGGTCGATGCCCAGCCAGCGCACCGCCGCCGGGCGCTCGGTCGGCAACGCGGTGAGCAGGTAGTGACTCGCGTAGACGACGAAGTCCCACGGCCAGTCGAGCACCTCGAGACACAACCGCTCCCCCACCCGGTCGTGCACCCCGTTGACGATGGTCTGGACGCCGGTGTCCAGGCAGACCCGCGCCAGCTCCGGGCCGAAATGGTGCCCGTTGTGCAGGTGCAGCACGTCGGGCCGGAACTCCTTGACCACCGGGCCGACGATGCCGCGCAGGTCGGCTAGCAACTGCGGCTGCAGCTCGTCGGGCTTGCTGCCCCGCCGGGCCGCCAGCAGCGGCTGCACACCGATCGGCGGATGCCGGCGCACCCGGACCGGCCCGTCGTCGTCGCCCGGCAGTGGGCTGCCGCCGGTCAGCACGAGCAGCTCATGCCCCTGGGCGGCCAGCCCGTGCGCGATGTCCCACACGTGGCTCTCGACGCCGCCGAAGGTGGGCGGGTAGGCGTGACTGATCTGCAGGATCCGCAATGGTCGACCACCCGGCTGCTCAACGATCATCGATACAGTATGCACGAAGATCAGCACACTGATCGATACGCAACCGGCCGCGCAAGACTGCCGCCGCCTACATCTGCTACCCCGATGACGCGACGCATCTGTCCACCTCATCGGTCCTCACGGCGCTGCTGCACCTGCACCACATTCGCGTCCACGGTCCGACTCCTGATCTGGAGCCACGGAATCGGCGGTGTTGCGTTCGGCGATCGGGAAGCATGGTTGAGCCGAGAGGGCCGGCTTCAGATGGCGGCGGCAAGTTCGGTGAACGCCGCGGCGACACGCAGTCCGCGTGGTGCGTCGAGTCCGAGTTCGTAGTGTCCGTGGCGTAGGTTCTGCACGAAGGCGTGCCCGGCGATGATCGTCTGTGCGGTCCGGTCGGTGCGTAGGCCCCGCATCGACCTGAGCCGGTGTTTGAGCTGGCTGTGGTCGGCTTCGATCGGGTTGTTGGCGTACTGCTCCACGTGGTGCCACGCCGACGGGATCAGCTCGTCAAGGACTGCCGGGTACACGTGTGCAGCGTCGGTGACGACCTCGGTCGGTGTCACCTTCAATGTGGTCAACGGCCGCCGGAAGAACCGGCGCGCTGCCGCGGCGTCCCGGCGCGCTGAAACGAGCACGTCGATGACCTGCCCGTGCTGGTCGATCGCCCGGTACACGTACCGCCACACGCCACTGACCTTGACATAGGTCTCATCTACGAACCACCGGTCGCCCGGAGCGTGGCGGCAGAACCCGGCCGCGTCGGCGAGCAGCGGCGTGAAGCGCTGCACCCAGCGAAAGACGGTGACGTGGTCGACTTCGACGCCGCGTTCGAGGAGGAGTTCCTCGACGTCGCGGTACGAGAGCCCGTAGTGCAGGTACCAGCGCGCCGCGACCACGATCACCTCCGGCGGGAACCGGAACCCGGCAAACGCCGAACGTGTTGACACGGCAGGGCTACGGCGGGCTGCACGCTTCACGGCTCAAGCGTGCCTCGATCACGCGAACCGGCAATGCAACAGCACCTGTGCGCAGCACGTGATCGCCGGTGAAAGCGAGTCCAGCGGCGTCGTCGATGTAGACGACGCGGCCCCGCCCGGGTGTGACCCGGGGTGGCCTGCACCCGCAGCCTCCGGCCCCCGACCGGACGACGTGCTCGTTGTGCAGCCAAGTCGTCGAGGCCCTCGTAGTCAAGGGACTCCACCGGGCTTACCCGCTGCGCCTCGAGCAGCCGCAGCAGCGACGCCGCGTCGGCCTCCGCGAGTAGCCGGCGCTGGGCCGCCAACATACGGGCTCCGGGCCGGCGTGCCAGCGCGAGGTTGGTGCGCTTCCCGGCGCCGAGGGACAGCCGGGTCCCGGCGCCGGCGCAGCTCGGCTCCCGCTCTGCCCGATCCAGCAGCGCCACAACCTCGACGCCCGGGTCCCGCAGCTGCAACCAATCGATCACGGCCACGAGAAACACGACCCAAGACGACCGGCGCGCCGCCACGTACGACCTCGAGGAAGGACAACGCGCACGCGTCCGCACGGCCGATCATGACTTCAGGCTGACCGGCCCTGGAAGCCCCGGCGCAACAAACCCCTGGTTCAGCCGCGCTCATGACTGCACGCTCAACCGACTGCCGAGAAAGATCACCGTACGGACGTTCGTGTCAAAGATGTGTCGTGATCATCCACAATGGACACTTAGGTTGAGCGGGATGCAACCGTCCGAGTCAAGGTGTCGATCGCGTGGCGCCACGACAGCTGGTGTTGCATAATGCCTGCTCAAACGCAGTTTCATGTCGATTGTCAGCAGACCGCACGGACCCCTTGACTCCGTCCGGCGTAACGGCAAGCAGATTTCAAGCGCCCCGAACAGTTGGCTACGACGCAAACCGTACGGTCGTACGGGCAAAATCGTGTGTCATGACCTAACCCACACATTGAACTTAGTCAACAAAAAGGCCAGCTGAGCTGGCCTTTCGCAATGTCGGGACGGCGGGATTCGAACCCACGACCCCTTGACCCCCAGGGGGGCTCGTAACGACCCTGCTACTGAGTGTTGCCCGATGCCGGTCTATGCCCTCACGTTTCTCCTGACCTCCTCATACTACTCCTCCCCCGTGCCGGCTGGTGTTGCGTCATACGTTCGTATCCGCGAGGAATTGATCTCCGCTGTGAGCCCGTTGTGAGCGCTTCCCGGTCAAGTGCCGTTCATGTTGCTGCGTCCGCGCTGCATTCGCGGTCGTCGAGCGGATCCGCGAGACAGTCGTTCATGCCGCACTCAGCGACTCGGCGGTCGAGGTGAATGTCATCCTCCGCAGACAGCGCCGACCTCCGTGGCCGTATTCATCCGGCGCGGCCCGCGGCCCTGCTCGGCTACCTAGGTACCGCGGCTCAGGCCGGTTGAGTCACGCGACGGATCCGCGGCCGGGCATCCGTGGGGCTCAATGGTCCACATGGGACAGACGCGAGCGGTGTACATCACAGGATGCGGCGCGTACCTGCCGGGCGAGCCGGTGGACAACGCGGGCTCACCGCGTCGACCGCTTACACGTACACCGTGCGCGCCTATGACGCGGCGGGCAACACCTCGGACGCGTCCAGCCCGCTGACCGTCACCACCAGCGCGACCGGCGGCGGAGGCGGGGGTATCGGTCTCGACGACTTCGACGGCAACCCGGCCTACCCGTCAGCGGCGAAGAACGACCTGGCGAAGTGGACCGGCGGCAACTGCTTCAGCAACGGCGGCGGCAACGGCGTCGTCACCGGTGGCGCACTCACATTGCAGTACAACAACTGCGGCTGGTTCGGCAGCGACGTCGGCACCGACGTGTCCGCCTACACCTACCTCGTCGTGCGCATCAAGGGCGCCACCGGTGGCGAGCAGTCCCACTTCAACCTCAGCCTCGGCGGCGCCACCAAGGTGTTCGGCGACTACACCCTCGACGGCGGCGGGCACCCCGCCCTGACCACCACCTACCAGGACATCAAGATCCCCCTGGCGGCCAACGGCATCAACCGCGCCAGCCCGGCCCAGCTCGCCATGGGCTTCTGGTACGGCAGCAACAGCAGCATCACCATCGACACCTCGCCTTCACCAACTGACGATCCCGGTCGTGGGCCTGCGCACGTGACAGGTCCACGACCGGCTCGATCAGTCCAGCACCGCCGAGATTCTCGCGTCCACGATCTTGACTTTCTCCGCGAACCGAGCCGCGTCGAGACCCGGTTCGCGATAGTAGATCTTCACCGTGTACAGGCCGTATCGCGACCAGTACACCCACAGCGAGCACGGCTCGTTCTGCCGCCCGGCCAGGAGGCAGTAGATGAGTGACTGATCCGCTGACACGGGCACGCCGAGCGGGGTTTCACGCACTCCTTCGGGACCGAAATCCTCACGGTCATTGATGCGCGGATCCTCCGCGGAGTATCCGTACCGCGCCGTGATCCCACCCGAGTGCTCGATGATCCTCTGCACGAAACGGTCCCGGCTCCTGGCGTTGACCCACTGCCTGGTGAGCTCCCCGCCGACCGCCCGCGCGGAATCCTCCTGCCATTGCTCTCCCGACAGCAGGTCGATGGTCGACGGGGGCACCAGCAACGCGTCCAGCGGTGCCCGGTGCCCCGCCTGCAACCGATGCACCACGACCGCCGCCCCGGCCAGGACGGTGGCCACGACGAGCGCGGCCACCAGCCAGCGGACCGTGGAGCGGCTTCGCGTGATCATACGAACTGCGCTTTACCGTTGCCTAGAAGTGAGGCCATGTTGTCCATGATGGCCTGATGCAGGAGCGCGGTGGTCATCCGGCCCGCCGGGACCGAGCCGTGGAGGTTGATGCCGATCGCGGTCGTCACATAGTCTCCGGGGTCTGACTGACCGGTGTACGGATTGCTCGGGGCGCCGTTGCGTTGTGGGATCGACGGACGCGTTGAACCGCGTCGGGTCCGCGGTCAGATCGCGTGGGCGAGTTCGGCGAACGCTGCGGCGACCCACGTAGCCGACGGGGAATCGACAGCGAGTTCGTAGTGGCCGCGTCGAAGGTTCTGCATGAAGGCGTGTCCGGCGATGATCACCCGTGCTGTCTTATCCGTTCGTAGGCCGCGCATCGGTCTCAACCGCTGTTTGAGCCGGCTGTGATCGGCCTCGATCGGATTATTGGCGTACTGCGCGACGTGGTGCCACGCGGACGGGATCAGCTCGTCGAGGACGGCGGGGTAGACCGCGGCGGCGTCGGTGACCACCTCGCTGGGCGTCACCTTCAACACCGACATGGCCCGTCGGAAGAACCGCCGGGCCGCGTCGGCGTCCCGACGGACCGAGACCAGCACGTCGATGACCTGACCGTACTGGTCGACAGCCCGGTACACGTACCGCCAAACTCCGTTGACCTTGACGTACGTCTCGTCGACGAGCCACCTATCGCCTGGTGAATGGCGGCAGAACCGGGCGGCGTCGGCGAGCAGTGGCGTGAACCGCTGCACCCACCGGTAGACCGTGACGTGGTCGACCTCCACGCCGCGCTCGACCAGCAACTCCTCGACGTCGCGGTAGGAGAGGTTGAAGCGCAGATACCAGCGCACCGCGACCACGATCACCTCGGCTGGGAACCGGAACCCGGCGAACGCCGACTTCGGAGGCAGCCACGGGCCAGGACGGATCGATGACCTCACCGCTCAAGTCTGCCTCGATCTTGCCAACGCTCAATGCAACGGAGCCACAGTCGGCGAGACGATCGGCATCAGGCCGTCAGGCTTGCTGGTGGTCGTGCAGACCCAGTCAGGACGGGTCGGTCCAATCCCCAGACTGCTCCAGCAGGAGATGACCATCTGCTCGCATAATAGCGGGAGGTGCAGTGAGATCGAGGGCATCCGCAGGATCAGGAACCTGGGTGCGGTGCCACTACATACAACGGCGATGGCGACCTTCAGCCGTGGCATGGGCATGAGGCGGCACAGGACGATCGTGAATCCGTGCGGGGGCTGTGGGCGATTGTTGAATTATCTGAACATGACGCATGGGTAGCTAGAGGATTTCTGGAGGTTGCTGTGCCATCGGATTTCGTGATGGATTCGCCGCAGGGCTTGTCCCATCGGGCCACCGCTTTCCTAGCACAGCACGCCGCTCGTGTAGAAGTTGATTCTGGTTTGACGGGCGACGCGCTTCGAACTGCACTGGAAAGCGTCCGCGGAGCGGTGGACGAAGTTCTGATACAAACGTTGGAGGGTCTTCAAGCTCGATACGCCGGCCTCACGTATCCCAGTCGGTTCTTCGACTCGGTAGTCACCTTCGTGCCGGTCTGTGAACCCGACCCGTACGAGGACGAGGACGAGATCTCCTATGTCGTGGAAACGGATAGGGACTGCGGCGCGTCGGCGACCCGGACAGGTGAACTGGTGGTGTCGGAAAGTACCGACAGCACCATCGAATTCGGGTCCGTCGACGCCCTGATCGAAAGCGATGCGATGTTCGAAGCTGCGGTCCACCGATCCGCGCACCGGGCGGTCTATGTGGACAAGCTGCTGGCCGGGCCGGCCGACATCATGGAGTGGGTCGGCTCGGTGCGACCCGTCGGCCCGGCCAGTGGGCGGTGGACCTGGTGGTTGACTGACGGGACCACCGATATCTTCTACTGTGCCATCTGGTACGAACTGACGAAGATGTCGCTCCCGTGCATCAAGATTTGGACCGACAATCCGGACGTGCTTCAGGTGTTCGATTAGCTCGAAAGATCTTTCGGATGGTTTGATCCCTCGTTGCCGGGCCGATGTTCCTATCGGCCCGGTAACGAGGCGTTCCCGTGCTCTTTCTAGCAACCGTCCTGTTCGCTCCTTGATTCGCGAGCATTTATCTGCATGATTCATCTGTCATCCGTGTACCGTGCCAATACTCGTGGCACAGGGGCGTGAGCTGCTGTTCCGTGATGCTGGTGGAGGATGGCGGGCGTGTTGGTGCGGGTGCTGTACCTGAGCGTTGTGCGGGTGTTCGGCTGGCTGCCGCAGGCCGTGCGGAGTGAGTCTGCGATGGCCGCGGAGCTGATGGTGTTGCGTCATGAGGTGGCGGTGCTACGCCGCCAGGTCGGTCGGCCGCGCCTGTCGTGGCCGGAATGTGCGGTGTTGTCCGGGCTGGTCCGGGCGCTGCCACGGGAGTTGTGGAAGCATCGGATCGTCACCCCGGCCACGCTGTTGGCCTGGCACCGCCGGCTAGTCCGCCGGCACTGGATCTACCCGAACCAGCCGGGACGACCACGGGTCAGCGGCGACGTCGGTGACCTGGTCCTGCGGCTGGCCGGGGAGCACCCGGGATGGGGGCATCGACGGATCCGGGGTGAGCTCGTCGGGCTCGGTCACCGGGTCGGTGCTGGCGCCATCCGCCGCATCCTCGCCGGTTCCCGGGTCGGGCCTGCCCCCCGCGTGAGATCGACACCAGTTGGCGGACGTTCCTGCGACACCATCACATTGCGGCGGTTGTAGAGCCTGTTGCTTGCCGACCGGGACCTGTTGCCGGCCGAGCACCTCATGGACGCCGGTTACCCGTCCACCGCGAACCTGCTTGCCTGCCGGGCCGAGTACCAGGTCCGTCTGATCGCCCCGATGCGCGGCGACTCCTCCCGCCACGCCCGCACCAACAGCCCCTACGCCCGGAGCGCGTTCACCATCGACTTCGACCAACAGCGTGCGACCTGCCCACAAGGCCACCGCTCGGCGACCTGGAACCCCACCCGGCAAGACGGCCAGGACGTCATCGTGGTCAGCTTCCCCCTCAGCGCCTGCATCACCTGCCCGGCCCGGACCGAGTGCACCCGCTCGCAGCAGCGTCGACGACAGTTGACGCTACGCCCCCGCGACCTGCACGAAGCCCTCCGCGACGCCCGCGCCGAGCAGCACACCGACGCCTGGAAACAGACCTACCGCGCCCGCGCCGGAATCGAGGGCACCATCCATCAGGCCACCGCAGTCACCGGAATCCACCAAGCCCGATACGCAGGCCTCGGCAAAGTCAGCCTGGAACACGCCTTCGCCGCGACCGCGGTCAACCTCATTCGCCTCAACGCTTGGTGGACCGGCACACCCCTACAACGCACCCGAACAACCCACCTGAACAGGCTCGATCTCACCCTCGCCGTATAGACAGAATTAGGCAACAGAGTCCTACAGCGGCGACTTCGCGGATGCCGTACCCGTCGTCGAGCAGGTTGAGGCCAGTAGGTGCCGGATCTGGTGCGGTCCGATCGGGCACCCCGGCGCCGACGGCGAGCCGGCTGGTGAGGTTGTCCGACCGCAGTGGTTGGCCGGTGCGACCGGTGAACATCTACCGCGAACGGAACGCTAACGGATGACACCCCGCGACACTGACAGCACTTGATTTGGCGTCGTCGGAGGCCCCAGCGACGTGCTCAAGCACGTTCTCCCAGGTCGGCGACAGCATAAACCGGCCGAGTAAAGGAGTCCGCGCAGCCGCCACGGCTCACGCGGCCCGGTGCGCGGAACGCAGCAACGTCAGCGCCCGGAGCGCGTCAGCGCGCGAGATCGGCTGGTCGTCGCCCTGCAACGCAAGCGCGGCCTCGATCGCCTGACGGATCCACGTGCTCTTCGGAATACCGGCGTCCCTGGCGGCGGCCGCGACGGCTTCGTCAACGTCGACGGGCAGGCGCAGGGACCGCACAACCATGACCTCGGCGCCACGAGGTGGCAGACCGGCGAGCACCGCCTGCTCCTCCTCGGCGGAGAGCGGCTGGTCGAATGTGAGGTTGTCCATCAGCGCTCGCGCCTCGTCGGGCGTGTTCGGCAGGTCTCGCTCCGTCATCGCGTCCCCTCCCAGCGGGCCAGTTCATCCAGTTCGGCGGGTGTCAGCTCACGCGAGCCGATGATCTTCCAGGTCAGACCGCCAACGTGGTACTCGGCCACGATCAACGCCCGCCCGGTCATGGTGCGGCCCCAGATCGTGAGGACCTGCAGGCCGGTCTTGGCGTCGGTCGCCGTCCTGGGCCACCGGCGTCGACCGTCGAGCACTTAGCGGACTTCATGCGGCTCGATGCCGACGAGGCCAAGCAGCGGGATAGACCGCGGCGGCGTCGGTGACCACCTCGCTGGGCTTGACCTTCAACGTGGACAGCGCCCGGCGGAAGAACCTCCGCGCCGTGTCGGCGTCCCGGCGCGCCGAGACCAGCACGTCGATGACCTGCCCGTATTGGTCGACCGCGCGGTACACATACCGCCAGACTCCGTTGACCTTGACGTACGTCTCGTCAACGAACCACCTGCCGCCCGGCGAGTGGCGGGCGAATCGAGCCGCGTCGGCCAGCAGCAGGGTGAACCGCTGCACCCACCGATAGACCGTGACGTGATCGACCTCCACGCCACGTTCGACCAGTAGCTCTTCAACGTCGCGATAGGAGAGGTTGTAGCGCAGGTACCAACGAACCGCGACGACGATCACCTCGGCCGGGAACCGGAACCCAGCGAACGCCGACTTCGGCGGCAGCCACAGGCGCGGGCGGATCGATGACTTCACTGCTCAAGTCTGCCTCGATCTTGCCAACGCCCAACGCAACGGAGCCCTGGCAACTGCCAATCGGCTGGGTGCGCCTCGATGATCGTTCGGTCTGGCACCAGCCGCATCCAGAACGGTTCAACCAGGTGATGTGCGAGCTACCGCTGCCTGCCAAAACTCCAGTATTGCGACGACGCATCGGCAGTAGGCGAGGCTGTCACGACTGTCAAGCTATGCGTGCTGACGGGCTGACGGAGGTACGTGAACGCGATCGCCAGGACGACAACCGGCGGCGACCGCCGATCGCGACCCGATCGGGTGATGGAGCCGCTGCCACTGCGGACCGTGCGAGGCGGGTTGCCCAGCTTGGGTCTACGTCGCTGATCAGACGAACCGGCCGGATCGCAGCCGTCCGAGTGCAGCGGCACCGCCCGGTCTCAGACCGGCCAGATCTCGACCAGGTACGCTTCGCCGCCGTCGAGCGCCGCCAGCAGCGCATGCCGCTCCTCGACCCCGGCATCCGGGTGAGAACGGAACACCTCCGACGCCTGCCGCGCCGTCTCCTCCCGCCCGCGCGCCGACACCCGCACGCGGACCGCCCCCGCCGCAACCACCGGAATCTCGGTCAGGTCGCCGGGTAGCAGTGTCACCGGCCCTGACGTCGTGTTCTCGATCCGCAACCGCCCGGACGCACACCCGATCGACGCCTCGAACAGCCCACCCCAGCCGGCGGCACCCACGGCGTCGAGGGCGCCGGCCGGCGCCGCGTCATGAACATCGACCTGGATCGCCACCGCAACCGTCGTCTGCGCGACCCGCACGAACAGCTGATGCGCGGTCGCCGCCACCACGGTCCGCATCGTCGCGACCCGGGCGTCCTCACCGTCGGCATCATCACCGTAGGGCCGCCCCGCATCCTGCACACACAACACCGCATGCCCGACGGCAACGAGGCCCCGATACGTCGCAATAGCAGTCATCGGATCGTACCGTACCCCCTCCCGCCCGACTGGGTGCCGGGCACGCGGGACCGGCCCGACCGGTTGTACAGTCCCGGCCGGTCCCCTCGGCGTGGCGGGCGGGTGGCTACGGCCGGCGGCATGCGGGTTGTTGGCGAAGACTGGAGGGCGTGAATGGATGTCGCGATCGTGCCGGCCGATCCGATCCGGCAGGGTCCGCCATGAGCAGCGAGTGGGCTGATAGGCGACGAGCGATGTGCACACCCCGTGACGGTCGATAGCAAACGCTGGATCCGCGACACGTCGCGGAGGTCGTCGTCCAGCGCGCCGATGGTTCGTGGTGGCGTGGGTCCGGCTACCGGGTTCGTGAGCGGCTGCTGCTGACCGCGGCGCATGTGGGCGGCGACGCGGCCGAGGTGAGGGCGCGGTTCCGCGCCGAGTTCAGCGACGGGTGGTCCACCGGCGCGGCCGTGGTCTGGCAGGATCCGGTGTCGGACCTGGCATTGCTGCAACTGCAGGGCCTGGACAGTGCGCCGGTGATCGGCGCGCAGTTCGGCCGACTGCCCGAGTCGACGCGTCAGGTCGAGGCGCATGTTGTGGGCTCGCCACGGGCGAAGCTGTGGCGCAACGCGGCGGGCGCGCAGATCCGGGAGCCGCATCACGCGGTGGGCTCGATCTCGGGGCTGTCCAACCTGAAGCTGCGTAGCCTGGAGATCGCAGTGGTGGTGCCGACGGAGGACCCGCCTCCTGAGGTGTCGCCTCAGGAGGCGACGTCGGGCGCCGCAGTGTGAGCGGCGCGGCCCTGCGCACGTGGGTCCTCACCCTGAACGGTGCACTGGCCGGCAAGGGCATCTACGCCAGCCATATCGCGATCGACGCCTGGATCACCGGCCCACCCGACGCCCTCGACAGCGCGCCGCTGCGCGAACCCGACGACATCGCCCGCCTGTACTGGGGCCTGCACGTCGACCGCGGGCTCTGCGCCTGCCGAGAATGCCATCCATGCAGGTGGTGGGCTCTGCCCGCTTCCTCTTGGCCAACACGTTGCCCGGCCGTCAAGATCGGAGCGGAACC
>NZ_JBFAIC010000100.1:0-29569 GCF_040654515.1 Dactylosporangium sp. NPDC050688 | reverse complement strand
AGGCGGGTCTGGTCGACGCGGAGCGGCGCGGCACGTGGGTGTACTACCGGGCGCGGCCGGCGATCCTGCGCCAGCTCGCCGCCCTGCTCACCGTCGAACCGGCGGCCTGACGCCGCCCGGGACCGCGGCGGTCACCGACGGACGGCTCAGCGGCCGCAGCCCCTGTGCGGCGAGGCAGTCCAGGGCCTGGGCCCGCCGGTCGGCGACCGTGGCGCCGGGCAGGTCCACCGGCGGGTCGGCGACGATCCTGAACGGCTCCCCGGCGGTGTGGTAGTCGCTCGTCGACACGCGCAACGGGATCACCGCACGATTCTTCCGCCGGTCGCCGGTCGCCGGTCGCCGGGCAGCGGGCTGCGGTCAGCCGGGCCAGCGGCCCGTCGCCTTGCGGACCCCGACGGCGCCGCCGCGGTCGACGGCCGCCTTCACGACCGCGAAGATCGCGCCCTGCAGCGCGGCCGCGGTGAGGATCTCGCCCCAGCCGCGGTCCTCGTCGGTGGCGTTCGGCGCGTCCCGGTCGTCGCCGATCATCTTCCACACCTGCTTGAAGATCAGCCCGGCCGCGAGGCCAGCGCCGGCGCCGAGCAGCAGCCCGACCGGCTTGTACGCGATCTTCCCGACGATGCCGCTCATGCCTGTCTCCTCCGGATTGCCACGATGACCAGTGCGATGCCCACGGCCGCGGCGGCGATCGCGGCCAGCGGCAGCGGCCGGCGCGCCTGCGCCGTCACCCGCGCCTTCACCTCGCCCGCCGAGTGCGCCGCGGCCTCTTTCGCCCGCGCCTTGACGTCCACCCGGGCCGCCAGCGCCTCGACGGTCGCGCCGAGCTGGGCGCGCGTGCGTGCGATCTCGGCCTGCAGCTGCTGCGGGTCCGGCGGCGTGTCGGCGCCCATGACGTCCCTCCAAGGCCGTGACGCAGTCATCCCTTTCGACGTTGCCGCCGTGGTGCCCGCGCTCGCCGGTCGTCAAACGCGCCACGCGGGGGAGGGCTCAGCCCTCCACGCCGGTCGAGGAGTGCATGGCGCCGACCGGCTTCGACTCCGGTGATCCGCGCTGACGCAGGTAGATGGCGAGCACCGCCATGGAGAACACGGCGAGCAGCTCGGACTGCCAGTTCTGCAGCGTGCGGTTCCAGAACTCCGGCTCGGTGAGGTACTGCGGCCACGACACCGGGTCCTGCAGCTGGCTGAGCTGCCGTTCGTTGTACGCGGAGACCCCCGCCACCGACTGGGCCAGCCACGACAGCAGGAAGATGGCGCCCATCACCAGCCCCAGCGAGTTGGACAGCAGCCACCGCCGCCAGCCGGCCGCCCTCGCCCACGCCGGCGCTCCGTCGGGTGCGTGGACCCCGACCATCTGGTCCTTGTCGGACTCGGTGCCGGCCTCGTCCAGCGACTTCGACTCCGGCGAACCCTTCTGCAACAGCCAGACGGTGAGCACGATGAACAGGAAGAACTGCAGGTACTCCGACTGCCAGTTCTCCGCCACGTCGACGCCGAAGTCCGAGGACGTGACGTACCGGCCGAACGAGATCGGCGGCAGCCCGTCGGCGACCTGCTGCTGGTTGAACGCGGCGTGCCCGGCGAAGGCCTGCCCGATCAGGGCGAGCGCGAACAGCACCCCGAACACCAGGCCGAGCGAGTTCTCCCGGACGAACCGCCGCATCCGTCCCTCGCCTGTCATCGGTGCAGCAGCCCGATCGTGATGACGTACGCGAGGCCGGCCCCGACGACGGTCAGGCACAGCACGAACATGGTCCGCATCTCAACCTCCCTGCAGCACGCAGTCGTACGGACGCTCGCCCCGCGACCGGCAGCCCGCCGCGACGACCCGCCACCCGCCGGGGAACGCGGCCAGGAACTCGGTGTCGCCGGCGAGCACCACGCGGGCCCACTGCCCGTACACGTCGACCCGCCGCACGTCGGTGGGCGCCGGCAGGTCCTCGTCGAGGATCGCCTTGGCGCAGGACGCTCCCGCGGATCGCTCGAGCGCCGCGACGGTGTCCGGGGCGAGCAGCGCACACGCGGCGGCGCCGTCCCCGTCACCGGCCGCGGTCAGCAGCCGCACCGCGACGCCGGAGACCGCGTCGCGCCGGGCACCGCCGTCCGCGCAGCCACCCACCAGCGCCGTAGCCGTCACCGCGACGAGCGCCGCCACCAACGGCCGACCGGTTCGCATATAGGCATTGTTGCCCAACTCCGCCGATCGGCATACATGATCCATCCGTCCGGGTGTGCCCCCGCCGTCAGCGCTGTGGTGGCGCCGGGTCCGGGTGGGCCTCGCCCCACACGAGCATCGCATGCAGGATGCCGTCGAGCACGCGCAGCGCCCGCTCCACCCCGCAGCCGGGTCCCGGCAGCGCGCCGGTCACCTGTTTGAGCTGCTCGGCGCCAATGGTTTCCACAGTGAAACAATATGTCGCGCTGGGTACTGGTTCCCGGTGGGAACCACGGTCGGCGCCATGAGTGACCACACCGTCGTCGTGCCCGGCGCCACCGGGGAGGCAGGGCACCGCGATCGTCCGCCGGCTGCGCGCCGCGGGCCACCAGGTCCGCGCCGTCGCCGGCCGTCCACCGACCCCGGTGTCGAGCCGTTCGGCGCTCGTCGTGCCCGGTCCCACCACGGTGCGGGCCTGGGGGCCGGTCAGGACTGGGCCGCCGGCCGGTGACATCATGTCGCGATGATGTTCGAGGCTGACCAGCGCATCGTCTTCATCGGCGACAGCATCACCGACTGCGGGCGGCGCGACGTGCGCGCACCGTACGGCGACGGCTACCTGAGCCTGGTCCGCGCGTTCGTCACCGCCCGCCACCCGGCGACCCCGCTCGCCTGGGTCAACCGCGGCGTCAGCGGCGACACCGTGCGCGACCTGGCGGCCCGCTGGGACCGCGACGCGATCGGCGAGCGACCCGACTGGCTGGCCGTGATGATCGGCATCAACGACGTCTGGCGGGCGTTCGCGGGCCGCCCCGCCGAGGCCGTGCCGCTGCCGGAGTACGAGACGACCCTGCGCACCCTGCTGCGCCGCGCCGTCGACGCCACGGGGTGCCGGTTGTTGCTCGCCGACCCGTACCTCATCGAACCGGACCGCACCGATCCGCAGCGGGCGGAGAGCGACCGCTACGCGGCGGCGGTGGCCCGCCTCGCCGCCGAGTTCGGGGCGCCGCACGTGGCGACGCAGGCCGCGTTCGACGAGGTGCTCGCGGTGTCGCCGGCGTCGCTGTGGGCCGACGACCGGATCCACCCGGGGCTGCCGGGGCACGCGGTGATCGCGGACGCCTTCCTGCGCGTCATCACCGGCTGAGGCCGCCGGCCCGCAGTGTCACGGGCCGAGGCCGGCGGTGTCCAGGTCGTCGCGGTCCGGGCCGGCCCACGGGTGCAGCAGGTCGGTGCCCGCGTGCCGGGGCACGTCGGCGACCCCGAAGTCGCCGGGCGCGGTCTCGACCTGGCGCTGCAGCGCCGCCCGGATCGTGCCGCCGTCCTCCACCAGGCGTTCGTAGGCCTCGTCCCGGTCCCCGCCGGCCGCGGCATCCAGCAGGAGCGCCGCGAGGTCGTGCAGGGCGAAGTACCGCGCCGCCCGCACCACGGCGTCGGACCAGTCCGCCGGGAACCCTGCCAGGGCCGCACCGAGCCCGCCGGCCACTGCCCGGTGGTGCAGTCCCCGCAGGCGCGCCAGGTGCCGCAGCCCGGCCGGCCCGGTGTCGGCGCCCGGCCCGTCCATGGCGATGCGCAGCCACAGCTCACCCGCGGCGTCCCAGAGCACCTCGGCCACGTCGCGCAGCAGGTAGCCGCGCCGGTCGTCGACCCACGCCGGTGCCGGCCGCCAGTCGTACGCGGCCCGCACCCCGTCGAACCTCGCCGCGCCGGTCACCGCGAGGAGCACGTCAAGGCCGTACCGGCACGGCACGACCGACGCCCGCGGCACCACCCCGGGCACGCCGGCGAGCGACACCCACACCTGCTCGTCGGAGCCGGACGTCACCAGGTCGTGCCAGCGCCCGCCGTCGAGCATCGCCACCTGGCAGTGGCTGTCACCGATCACCGAGACGACCACGGCGACGCCCCGCTGCCCGTCCCGCCACGAGAACGAGGGATCGTCCTGCGGCGGTGCCGAGGCCATGGCCCGCTGCAGGTCGCCCGGCTCGACCAGCTGCCGCGTGTTGCTCGTGCCGTACACCCGCCGCTCGATCACGACCCACCCTAACCACCGCCCGGCCCGAGGGCATCCCTGCCCGCCCTTCATCCACCACGCCGGCATCATCGCAGCGGGGTACGACATTTTCCGCCGCCACCTCCCGCGGGCGATGCGCGTCGAGCCGCCCGGTCTGAGGATTGGCGCGAACGGGAGAGGTGGACGCCGAGCATGGACGACGACCGGACGCTGCGGGGACAGACCGTGCTCGTCATCGGCGGCAGCGCCGGCATCGGGCTCGAGACGGCCCGCCTGGCCCGGGCCTGCGGCGCCGACGTCATCCTGACCGGCCGTGACCCGCAGCGGCTGGCGCGGGCCGTGGCCGAGCTGGACGCCGTACACGCCGAGGTGTTCGACGCGACCGACAGCGCCGCGCTCGCAGCGTTTCTCGGTGGGCTCCCGCGTACCGTGGACCACGTCATGGTCACGGCGGGCCGTCCGTACTACGGCCGGGTCGCCGACGTGGACGTACGGGAGGCAAGGGCTTCCACCGACGCGCACCTGTGGCTGCCGATCACCGTGGCCCGGCACGCCACCGGCATGGTGCGGCCCGGTGGGACGCTGCTGTTCATGGGCGGCACCGGGGCGCGGCGTCCGGCGCCCGGGCTGGTGTTCGCCGCCATGGGCACGGCCGCGCTGCCCGCCCTGACGGCGAACCTCGCGCTGGAGCTCGCGCCGATCCGGGTCAACCTCATCGCCGCCGGGTTCGTGGATACGCCGCTCTCTGCCGAGCTGCTCGGTGACGACCTCGAACGGCGCCGCGACGAGCTACGCGCCACCCTGCCCATCCGGCGCGTCGTCGGACCCGGCGACGTCGCAGCCCTCGCGGTGCACATCATGACGAACGAGGCGCTGACCGGCGCCACGTACGACATCGACGGAGGTCAGCAGCTCTTGCCCGGTGCCTGAGTGCCGGTGCGGTACCGTGTGGACCATGCGACCGTCCGGAATGGACACGCTGGCGGTCGCCCGCGGCGGCAAGGTGCTGCTGTCACCGGCGCACAAGGTGTACCTCGACATGAAGTACGACCTCAGCACCCCCATCGGCTACACGTGGGCCGGCTGCATCGACGTCGCCGACATCTACGACTGGGACCCGGGGCACCTACATGCACGGCGTGCCCGAGGCGGCGGTCCTGAGCGTCGAGGCTCCACTGTGGTGGAGACGCTGACGTCGTACGCCGACGTCGAGTACATGGCGTTCCCGCGGCTCGCGGCCCTGGCGGAGGTGGCCTGGTCGCCGTGGAGCACGCACGACTGGCCCGGGTTCGCCGAGCGGCTGGCGGCGCACGGGCCGCGGTGGGAGGCCGACGGGGTCAACTACTGCCGGTCGCCGCAGATCGCGTGGCCCGGATGACCGGCGTCACCCGTCGGCCGGGATCGGGTCGAACGAGGTCCCGTCCGCCGGGCCGACCTCGTGCAGCCGGCCGTCGCGCACCTGGTACACGAAATTGTGCCGGGTCCGGGCGGCGTAGTCGGCGCGCTGCTCGTCGGTCCAGTCGTCGTGGTGGGTGTCGGGGTATCCGGCCGAGTCCGGCTCCGTCAGCAGCCGCACCACGTAGACCGCGTTGGCGCGCACCTCGATGCGCCACCGGTCGTCGGACCACTCTCCCTCGGCCTCGATGACGCCGTCGACGACGTGGTCGAACGTGAACCCGTGCAGCGCGGGCGGATACACCCGGCCCGGCACCGGCTCGGCCAGCTCCCGCGCGACGGTGGCGCCCGGCGCCAGGAACGTGTCCACCAGGTACCCCATCCAGAGGTCGGCGTCGTAGAACTTCTCCCACTCGTTCCAGGCGATCGCGGTGCCGTCGGCGGTCGGCGCCCACTTGCACCAGTACCCGGGCTTGCCCGGATCCGCGTCCCGGGCATCCGCGAGCTCGTCGCCGTAGCCGAGGGCGTAGGGTCCGGTGGTGCGCGGCTCGTGCCTGGTCTCGGCGAATGCCAGCAGGTAGTCGATCTCGTGCCGGTTGAGCGGTGGAGTGATCGTCACCTGCCCGGTGAAGGTGGTCTCGTACCCCACGACGGGTCCCCTTTCACGAGGTGTCGCTCGTGTATACCAGCCGCGGGGCCCGATCAGCGCTGCGGCACCGACACCCGCTGTTCCCGGACGAGGGAGTCGACGGCCTCCTGCGTCGAACGCAACCGCTCCATGGTCTCGTTGATCTGCTGGATGCTCCTGACGGCCTCGCCGGTCTGCGCCCGGATCTGCTTGATCTGCACGCCGATCTGCTCGGTGGCCTGACTGGTCTCCGTCGACAGCTCCTTGGCCTCACCGGCGACCACGGCGAAGCCCTTTCCGGCGCTGCCGGCCCGGGCCGCCTCGATCGTGGCGTTGAGCGCCAGCAGGTTGGTCTGCGCGGCGATGCTGGTGATCAGGTTGCCGACGTTGCCGATCTCGGTGCTGCTGGCGTCGAGCTTGCCGATCGTGGCGGCGGCCTCGTCCGCCCGCGCGGCGGCCGCCGTCACGGCCTGGCTGAGGTCCTGACTGACCTGCCCGAGCTTCGCCGCGGACGCGGACAGCTGCGCCAGCTGGTGCTCCGCGGTGGCCATCAGCGTCTTCTCGTTGTCGATGTCGAACAGGGCGCCGGCGACCCGCAGCGGGACCCCGCTGCGGTCCCGTTTCGTCGCCCCGGTGGCCCGGAACCAGCGGTAGCTGCCGTCCTTGAGCGCTGTCGCGGCGGACCGGAGCGGGCGCCCCGGTCCGCCGCAGACCGCTCACCAGGTCTTGCCGGCCTGCTCCCGGATCGTGTGGTTGATCCGGTTGAAGAAGTTCGTCAGCGCGATCTCCAGGATGATCGAGCTGAGCTGGTCGTCGTTGAAGTGCTCGGCCGCGGCGTCCCAGATCGCGTCCGTCACGCCCGGCGCGCAGTCCTGGATGCGGGTGGCGGCCTCGGTGAGGGCCAGGGCCGCCCGCTCCGGCTCGGTGTAGAACGGCGTCTCGCGCCACGCGACCACGTTGAACAGCCGCTCCTCGGTCTCGCCGGCCTGCTTCGCCGACTGCAGCGTGGCATAGACGCACGGGCTGCAGCCGTTGATCTGACTGGCGCGCAGATGGACCAGCGACAGCAGGCGCCGGTCGACGCCGCCGGCGTGGATCGCCTTGTACAGGTGCTGCACGGCGGTCATCACGTCGGGGCTGGTGGCACTCTTCAGACGGGTCTCCATCGGTCCTGCTCCTTCGTCGGTGGTGTGGCTGTTACCTGGGCCCGTCCGGGCCCGTCATCACCCATGACGGAGCAGCGCCGGGAAAGGTAACAGCATGGCCGACACGACCGAGACGTTCGAGGCGTTCCTGGCCGCGGCCCGCCTCGGCGACTTCGAGGGCCTGCTGCGCATCCTCGACCCGGACGTGAAGCTCACCGTCGACGGCCCCGACGGCGTGTTCGTCGTCCTCGGCGCCACGAAGGTCGCCGCCGGTGCGCGGCTGGGCGCCGCGGGCGCCGGCGGCGGGCGGGCGGTGCTGGTCAACGGCCTGCCGGGGTTCGCCGCGTGGCACGAGGACGGCACGCCGCGGTCGGTGGTCGCGTTCACCGTGGTCGACGGGCGGATCACCGCCATCACCGCGGTGGTCGCCCCGGCCAAGCTGGCACTGCTGGACCTGCCGGATCCGGCATGAGCCGGCGCGGCCGCCAGTGGCCGGTGGGGACCGGCCGGGCCGGTCGCGCCGGTCCGAGGGGGCGTTCCCGGACCGGCGCGATCAGCTGCTCAGCGGCAGGTGGCGCCGTTGAGCGTGAAGCCGCTCGGCGCGGACGTGTTGCCGCTGTGGTTGGCCTGGAAGCCGATCGTCGTCGAGCCGCCCGGCGGGATCGAGCCGTTGTAGCTGACGTTGGTCGCGGTCACCTGGCCGCTGCTCGGCGAGTACGTGGCGTTCCAACCCGACGTGATCGTCTGCCCGGAGGCGAGGTTGAACCGCAGCGACCAGCCGTTGATCGGGGTCGTGCCCGTGTTGGTGATGGTGATGTTGTCGGTCAGGCCGGTGTTCCACGGGTTGAGCGCGTTGGTCACCTGGCAGGCCGCGGTGCCACCGCCCGGCGACGAGCTCGACACGCTCGGCGACGGCGAGCTCGGCCGGACCGAGGTGGGGCCGCTGGTCGGGCCTTCGCTGACCGTGATGCTGGAGCTGCCGCTGCTCTGGTACCCCTCGGTGGCGAGGACCTGGTAGTCGTGCGCGCCGAGGGTGAGGCCGAGGCCGGCCCAGGCGTTGAAGTGGTTGGCGGTGGTGATGGTGCCGCCGGTGCGCTTGCTCTGCCGGACGCTCCAGTACTGGTAGAACGTCGCCGTGCCGATGATGGACGGCTGGTTCACCCGCTGGGTGCGGTAGATGTCATACGTGCTGCCGTCGGTGGTGACCGAGCCGAGGCGCTGGGCGCCGGTGCTCGGGTTGTAGTTGCCGAAGTTCTCCACCACGTAGTACTCGATGAGCGGGTTGGTGGTCCAGCCGTACAGCGCCAGGTAGCCGTTGCCGTTGACGTTGAACGTGCCGGAGTAGTTCACGGTGTGGCTGGAGCCGGGTTTCCAGCCCTTGCCGACGACGGTGTTGTTGATGTTGTTCCACTGGACACTGTACGAGCCGCCGGCGCCCAGCGTCATGTTGACGTTGCCGTTGTCCTTCCAGTACGTGAAGAAGTAGCCGTTGTGGGTGCCGGTCGTGTTCGAGGTGATGGTCCGGTCGGCCTCGGCGTGGGCCGTGCCGGTCAGCGTCAGCGTGGCCGCGGCCAGCGCGACGGCGCACGCACCGGCGATGAGCAGCCTTCCGCGGCGTAGGCGGCGCCTGGGGTGTGCGGAAATGTCATTCATGCCTGCGTCCCTTCATGCAGCAGTCGACTTTCGTCGATGGCGGCAGTCTCATTCGCGCCGGTGTGCCCGTCAACAAATTTCGAAAGGCAGAAAATGTATTCGGGGGACGGCGGAAAATGAAACTTTCATCGCGGCGACGCGATTTCCGGGGCGCGGATCCTTCGGTATGTTCGTGCGGCGCGGCGGCGGGTGGGGTTGGATGGTGCAATGACCGAGACTGCCGCGCCGACGGTCGCGCTGCCGCACGGCGCCGAGATGCCACGCCTGGGCCTGGGCACGTGGCCGATGGACGACGCGGCGGCCGAGACGACCGTCGCCACCGCGATCGAGCTGGGCTACCGGCTCGTCGACACCGCGGAGAACTACGGCAACGAGCGCGGCGTCGGCCGCGGGCTGAAGGCGTCCGGGGTGCCGCGCGCGGAGCTGTTCGTCACGACCAAGTTCAACAAGCGCTGGCACGGCGTCGAGCTGGCCGCCGAGGCGTTCGAGCGCAGCGCCGACCGGCTCGGCCTCGACCACGTCGACCTGCTGCTCATCCACTGGCCCAACCCGCAGCAGGGCCGGTACGTGCAGGCCTGGCAGGGCCTGGCCCGGCTGCTCGAGCAGGGCCGCGTGCGCGCGATCGGCACCTCCAACTTCAAGCCCGCCCACCTGGAGCGCATCATCGCCGAGACCGGCGTCGTGCCCGACGTCAACCAGGTCCAGCTCAGCCCGATGGTTACCCGTGAGTCCACCCGCGCCTTCCACGCCCGGCACGGGATCGTCACCCAGTCGTGGTCGCCGATCGGTGGCGAGGGCAACGACGTGCTGCACGACCCGGTCGTCGCCGCGATCGCCGAGCGCCACGGCCGCACGCCCGCGCAGGTCGTCCTGCGGTGGCACCTGGAGCTCGGGCTGACGGCGGTACCGAAGTCCAGTGACCCGGGACGGCTCCGGCAGAATCTCGACATCTTCGATTTCACGCTGTCCGCCGGCGAGGTGGCCTCGCTCACCGCGCTCGACCGGGGTGACGCCGCCGGCGCGGACTCCGATGCGTTCGGTCACTGACCGGGCCCACGCCCGGCCGCCCGGGGTCAGGCGCGGGTGCGGAACGGGGCGAGGGTGGCCCGGATCTGCTCGCCCGCGCCCCAGTCGTCGTCGAACTGCGCCACCACGGCGAGGTGCTGGCGCAGCTGGACGATCGGCATGCGCTCCCGCCACCCGGCGTCCAGCGAGGTCAGCTCCGCGTAGACGGCGAAGCACCGCTGCGCCTCGGGCGGGGGCGCGGTCGACCAGACGTGCGCGAGGTCGACCTCGGCCCACATGTACGACACGGCCGGGTCGATCAGTGCGGGCCGCCCGTCCGCCGTGGCCAGGACGTTCTGCGCCCACAGGTCGCCGTGCGTCAGGCACGCCGGCCGGTCCGGCAGCAGCTCGGGCAGCCGGTCGCACAGCCGCTCCAGTGCGGCCCGGTCCGCGGCGTCCAGGGCCGCCTCGACCCGGGGCTCGCCGAGCCACCGCAGCAGCCGGTGCTGCGCGAAGAACGCGAAGCCGTCATCGTCCCAGGTGTTGCGCTGCCGGCGGCGGCCGAGCCAGTTGTCGCGGTGCCAGCCGAACCGGGGATGGGTCGTGCTCGTGTGCAGCCGGGCCAGCGCGTGCGCGAACTGCTCCCAGAACGCCTCGGTGGACGGCCGTGGCCGCAGTACCGACAGCACCAGCAGCTCGCGGTTGGCCAGTACCACCTCAGGGGTGGCGACGCCGCCGAGGTCGCGCAGCGCGGTCAGGCCCTCGACCTCGGCGTCGAACACGTCGTCGGCGGGCGGGTCGTCGAACGCCTTGACGAACACCGGCGGCGCGTCCCGGCGGGTGGCGATGCCGGCGAGCGCGGCGAGCCCGCCGGCCGCCGGCTCGACGGTGACGACGTCGTGCATCCCCGCCCGGGTCAGGTGCTCCAACAGGATCATGTCGCGTCCCGCGGGGGGAGCGCGGCGTAGCCGGCGAGCAGGATGTCGATCGCCTCCGTGAACCGGGTGTCGAAGTCGAGGCCGGCGCGGGTGGCGATGACCTCGGTCAGGTTCGGGAACCGCGCCGGGTCCAGCTCGCCGGCGCGCTGGTCGAGGTCCGGTTCGGAGCCCTCGTGGCCGGGGGTCTGGCCGACCTCGGCGAGGGTGTGCCCGATGGTGAACGTGGCCACCACGTTGACCACGTCCATCGCCCGGCCCAGCGGCAGCCCTGCGGCGCGCATCACGGCGAGCCACCGCTCCGACATGCGCAGCGCGTCGGGGGAGTTGACCGGCCGGGTCGCGGCGAACGGCAGCACCCCCGGGTGGGCCCGCAGGGCCGCGCGCAGCGCGTGCGCGAACTGCCGCATCCACGGCACCCACGCGTCCGGGCGCCCGGGAGGCGGGTCCTGCAGGCCGGCGAACGCGAGCTCCGTCACCCGGTCGACGAGCCCGTCGAGCAGCGCCGCCTTGTTCGGGACGTGCCGGTACAGCGACATCGCCTCGACGCCGAGGTGGGTGCCGAGCTTGCGCATCGACAGCGCGGGCAGCCCGTGCGCGTCGAGGTATTCGAGCGCGCCGTCCAGGACCCGATCCCGGCTCAACCCGGCCTTCACCCGACCCCCTGACCATGCTCACGGCGTAAGCCACCATAGCGACGCCACGCATGCTTACACCGTAAGCATCGGTCGTACCTCTGGAGGCTACCCCGATGCTGGCGTTCGCGCTGACCCTGATCCTGGCCGCGGTGGCGTACTTCCTGCTCGTCGCGCGGCACACCTGTGACTATTGACCGGCGAGGAAGTCTCGAGCTCCCGGCGGGCGGCGACGCATCGTTCGTCGCCCGCGCCGTGCACCCGTTCGCGGTCGGCGAGGACCGCCTGGAACAGACGCGTCGCGGCCGACCGGTCGCCGTGCTGCGCGTGGCACCGCGCGAGCACCCAGCGGGCCTGCAGCACCTCGTGGTGGTCGGCACCGAGCGCGGCGACCAGATCCGGCAGCAGCGCCTTGAGGACGTCTGCCGCAGCGCCGGGCTCGCCGGGCGACTCCTGCCACCGGGGCCGACGCCCGCGGCGGGTGACGCCGGCCCGCCGGGGGGTGGGGCGGGCCGGCGTCGGCGGTCAGCTGGCGAAGGCCTTGACCTCCAGCAGGCCGACCGAGTTCGTGCCGTTGGACTGCAGCAGCACCCGCAGCCGCGTCGTGGTGAGCGCGGTGAACGTGACCGTGATGTACGCGTTCGCGGTCACCGGGTACCCGCTGGCACCCGGCACGTCGGCGTACGCGCTGCCCGTCCAGTACTGCAGCTTCCAGCTCGACGGCAGGTCGATGCCCTGGTTGTCGTCGAACAGGTACACCTGCGCGCGGCGCAGCGAGACGGCGGCCGGCCAGGTGAGCTCGGCCCACTGCTGGCCGCTGTTGGGCCAGGTGCCCCAGCGCGGGTTCACGGTGTCGTTCGACGACGGCGGGTCGATGCCGTCGTTGATCGCCGCGACCGACTCCCACGCCGAGGTGTACGACGCCGACGCCGTCGCGGAGCGGGCAAGGTTGGGGTCGGGCTGCGGGTTGCCGCCGGTGCCCTTGATGAGGAACAGGTTGTCCGCGACGTTGTAGTACTGCGACAGGTACGACCCGGCCGGCGGGTTGGTGCTGTAGTAGTCGTCGTGGTTGCAGTCGAGCCGGTCGTCGTGGGACCGGTTGGTGCACACGGTGCGCACGACGACGTTGTCGCCGTCCTTGTAGCACATGACGTCCCACTCGTCGGTGCAGTGGCCGTAGCCGGAGGCGTTGGGCGCGTTGTTGTTGACCGCGCCCAGGGTGTGGCCGAGCTCGTGCGCGGCGACGCCGGCGGTCCAGCAGCCGTTGTCGGCGCGGGCGTACTCGGGGCCGCTATTGGAGCGGTTCGCGTCGCTCTTGCGGGTGTCGCCGGCCAGGCCGCCGATGCCGCAGTACACGTCGGCGTCGACGAACTGCAGGTACTTGCGGTCGGTGCGGTTGTAGCCGGCCGCCTTCACGGCGTTGAGCAGCGGCGCCCAGTCGTTGGCGTGCAGCGCCGAGTCGGCGATCTGCACGTCGCGCACCACCGGGCGGCACGCGCCGTTGACGGTCTCGGTGACGTACCGGACGTGCCGCTCGCCGCCGGTCTCCTTCGCGCTCTCGTTGAAGATCGTGTCGACGCCCTCGGCGAGGGTGCGGAACGTCTCCAGGTACTGCGCGTACCGGCTGGTCGAGCCGTGGATGTACAGGACCTCGACCCGGCGGCCGCTGGTGCCGTCGCCCTCGCAGACCGCGAGGGACTGGGCGGCGGCCGGCGCGGCCGCGGCGGCGAGGGCGGGCACGCTGGTCGCGACCGACAGGCCGGCCGGCGGCGCGTCCGGGCCGTGCGTGCACATGACCGGGCTGGTCCCCTTGACCTCCAGCAGGGTGCTCCCGCAGGGACCCGCGGGGCGGCGTTGCAGGCCGTCATAGACCAGCCCGCGCGCGGCGTCGTTCGCGGGCACGGCGGTCAGGTCGGCACGCCGGCCGGCCCGGTCACCGGCCAGCGCGGTGCCGGCGAAGGCGTTGATGCCGACGAGTCCGATCGCGGCGACCGCGGCGACGGCGATCCGTCCGGTACGGCGACCGGCGAGTCTTCGCACGGCGGAGACAGATCCGGGCATGGTGTGCGGCTCCCTTCACGAAGCGGGATCGACGCGCGCACGGGCGGGCGCGACGCATCGACGAAAACCTTTTCGCAGGGTGGCAAGACGCATCGCCGCATGTCAATGATGTGACAACTTGTGCCAAAGACTTAAGCGCGGGCAAAGTCGGCGGCGCACCGAAAGGTTTTCGGCGCGTGAAACGTTCAGGCGCGCAGCCAGGCCACGGCCGCGGCGAGCGGGTCGGCGCCGCCGGGCTCGTCGGGCGGCAGCGGGCCGCGGTACACGGTGCGCCGGTGATCGGCGAACCACGCGACCGTCACGTGCATCCGGGCGCCGTCGCGCAGCACGTGCGTCTCGTTGGCGCTGGTCATCCCCGCCGTCGCGGCGCCGAACGCGCGCACGTGCGGCCGGCCCCGCAGCGCGACCGCGAGGGCCTCGCCGGACCCGCCGCTGCGCGAGCCGGTGCACCCGTCGACGAACCGCACGATGGCGCCGAGCGTACCGGCCCGGCGGCCACCGCGAAGGCCGCTACTGGGCGGCCAGCAGGTCCACGACGAACCGCAGCGTGCCGCCGGGGGCGCCGTTGCCGGGGTTGTCGCCGTACGCCATCGAGGCGGGGATGTCGAGCTGGACCCGGCTGCCGACCTTCACCCCGAGCAGGCCCTCGTCCCAGCCCTTGATGACCATGCCGCCGCCGAGCTGGAAGTCGAACGGCTGCGACCGCTTCCAGGACGAGTCGAACTCCTTGCCGTCGGCGTAGGTGACACCGACGTAGTTGACCGTGACGTTCTGCCCGGCCCGGGCGGGGGCGCCCTTGCCCTCGATGAGGGTGGTGACCACCAGCTTCGACACGGTGCCGCTGCCGGCGGTCGCCGCCGGTTTCGTGCTCAGCGCCGGGTCGGCCCCCGCCGGCACCGGCGGGAACTCGGAGACCGGCGTGGCGCCGTCCTGCGTGGCGCCGCCCTGCGCGCCGGCGCCCGAGGCGGAGCTGCCCGTGCCGTTGTCCGGCGTGGACGAGTCACCGGAGCGGACCCACAGCGCGACACCCACGATCAGCACGAGCACCGCCGCTGCCGCGCCGACGATGCTCAGCATCCGCCGGCGCTTCTGCGCCGCGACCGCCCGCGCCTTGGCGGCCTTCGCCGCCGCGCGCTTTGCGGCCTTGGACTTGTCCACCTGGATGGTGCTGGGACGCCGGGAGCCCGTCCCAGGCTGCGGGTTCGTCACGCGATCGGTCACCGCAACACCATACGCAATCGCCCGCCCGCCGCCGAGCCGGTGCACGGCTGCCCCGGGCGGCGGCGCCTCACGCCTCGGCGGGCCGGCCGAACGTGACCGCGTCCCGCACGGCCGCGGGGGTGGTGTCGTGCAGGGGCCGGTCCGGGCGAGCGCCGAGCGCGTCGTTGACGGTGGTGAACGCCAGGCGCAGCGCCACCAGTACCGTCATCGTGAAGATCTGCGGGTCGGTGAACCCGGCGTCACGCAGCTGCTGCACGTCCTCGGCGGTGGTGGCGTTCGGGCTGCGGGCGACCTTGCGCGCCCATCCGGCCGCTGCCCGTTCGGCGGCGTCGAGCCGGTCGTCGGTGCCGGCGACGACCCCGGCGGCGGTCTCCTCGTCGGTGAGCTCGGCCAGCTTGCTGCCCCACGCCAGCGTGCAGTAGGCGTCGCCGAACGCCGACGTGCAGGCGGTGACGAGGATGGCGCGGTGGCGCAGGTCGAACCGGTCGGTGGCGTTGGCCAGACCCATGAGGTCGAACAGCCCGGTGACGGTGGCCGGCTGGTATCCCCACAGGCGGGTGCAGTTCATGGCGTACCCCAGCTCCGCGAGGTCCTCATCCAGCATGCGTTGCGCTTCGGCGGTCGGCTCGGGGGCGGCGAGAAACCCGGCGGTGTCCACGGTGGCTCCAGTGCTCGGCGGTGCGTTGGCCGTCCCAGGGTGCCCGCCGGCGCCCGTCGGGTCATCCGTGCGGTGCACGGAAATCCGTACGGATGGGATGTCCGTACCGGCGCCGGGCGCCACCGAGCAGAATGCGGGCATGACCGTTGAGGGGGCCGGCATCACCGAGCGGGAGGCGGAGGTGCTGCGCGCGATCGGGGAGCGGTTCCGCAACCGGGAGATCGCCGAGCGGCTGCACGTGTCGGTGCGCACCGTGGAGAGCCACGTCGCGGCGCTGCTGCGCAAGCTCGGCGCCGCCGACCGGGCGGCGCTGGTCGAGGCGGGTGCCGCGCTGCGCCGCGGGCCGCGGGCCGCGCCCGGGTTGCCGGCGCCGCTGACCACGCTCGTGGGCCGGGAGCGGGAGGGCGAGGAGGTCGGCGCGCTGCTGGACGCGCACCGGCTGGTCACGCTCACCGGGCCGGGCGGGGTCGGCAAGACCCGGCTCGCGGTCCACGTCGCCGGCGGCCGGGTGGGCGGCGGCGTGCGCTTCGCCGACCTGGCGCCGGTCACGCCCGACCTCGTCGGCGACGTCGTCGCGCGGGCGCTGGGTGTCGTGCCGGAGCCCGGCCGGTCACCGGCGGAGGTCCTCGCCGACGCCGCGGCCGGCCTGGACGGGCTGCTGCTCGTCGACAACTGCGAGCACGTCGTGGCGGCGGCCGCGGACGTCGTCGCCGCGCTGTTGCGGGCCGGCGGGCCGCTGCGGGTGCTGGCCACCAGCCGGGAGCCGCTCGGCGTGCCCGGCGAGGTCACGTACCAGCTGCGCACCCTGGACGTGCCGCCGGCCGGCGCCGTCACGACCGCCGAGATCGCCCGGCCGGCGGCGGTGCGGCTGTTCGTCGACCGTGCCACGGCCGCGGTGCCGGGCTTCGCGCTCACCGACGGGGTCGCCCCAGCCGTGGCGGCGCTGTGCCAGCGGGTCGACGGGCTGCCGCTGGCGATCGAGCTGGCCGCGTCGCGGCTGCGCACGTTCGGCCCGGCGGAGCTGGTCGAGCACCTCGACCGGCGCTTCGACCTGCTGTCGGCGGGTGCCCGGACCACCGGCCCGCGGCACCGTACGCTGCGCGGCGCCATCGACTGGAGCTACGAGCTGCTCGACGACGACGAGCGGGCCCTGTTCGACCGGCTCGGCGTGTTCCCTGCCGACTTCGACTACGACGCGGTGCGGGCGGTGCACGGCGCCGGCGGTGAGTCGGTCCTCACGGTGCTGCCGCGGCTGGTCGACAAGTCGCTGGTGACCTCGCTGGTGAACGCGGCCGGCGGAGACACCCGGAGGTACCGGCTGCTGGAGACGATCCGGGCGTACGCCGCGGAACGGCTCGCGGCCGGCGGTCGGGAGCCCGATGCGCGGGCCCGGCACGCCGCGCACTACCTGGCGTTCGCCGGGCGCGCCGCCGACGGGCTCCGGCACGCCGGGCAGCGGGCCTGGTTCCAGCGGGCGGCGGCGGAGCAGCCGAACGTGCGCGCGGCCCTGGCGTACACCGTGGACACCGGCGACACGGACGCGGCCTGGCGGTGCGTGGCGGCCCTGGAACGGTTCTGGGACCTGGCCGGGCAGCGGCGCGAGGCGCACGAGTGGATCCAGCGGATCCTGGCGCTCGGCGACCCGGCGCCGTCGCCCGGCGCCGTCGCCGGGCTCGCCGCGGCCAGCACGCTGCTGCACGCCAGCGACTCCCGCACCGCCCTGGACCTCGCCGAACGCGCGGCGCGGCTGGCCGAGGGGCAGGACCGCCTGACCAGGGCCACGGCGGCCCGCGCGGTCGGCATGTGCGCGATGTGGATCCGCCCGGAGGCGGCGCGGCCCGCGCTGCACGATGCCCTGGCCGGGTTCGACGACGACCTCCCGTGGGACCGGGCCCTCACGATGCAGGGGCTGGTGACGATCTCGCAGGCGCTCGGCGAGGCGCTGCAGTGGGGCCGGGACAGCGTCACGCTGTTCCTGCGCGCCGGTGATCAGGTGTACGCCGCCAACACCCTGTACATGATGGCGCAGCGGGCCATGTCGGCCGGGATCGCCGGCGCGGAGGTCCACGGCTGGCTCACGCAGAGCCGGGCGATGGCCGAGGCCGCCGGCAGCGAGGCCGACATCGTCCACGCCGGGGTCGGCCTGGCGAACCTGGCCTGGGTCCGCGGCGAGGACGCCGACGCGGCGGACCGCATGCGGGACCTGCTGCCGGCGCTGCGCCGGCTCGGTGACCGCCGCTGCGCGGGCCGGGCGCTGTACGTCCTCGGCGAGCACGCCCGGCGCACCGGCGAGCTGGACCGGGCGGGGGAGCTGCTGCGCGCCGGCGCCGAGGCGGTCCTGGTCGCGGGGCAGTCGGTGGTGCTGGTGCTGGCCCTGGAGGCGCTCGCCGCGCTCGCCGCCGCGCAGGAGCGGCCCGAGGCCGCCGCGGTGCTGCTCGGCGCCGCGGCCCACCGGCGGGAGGCGGCCGGCGCGCACCTGCGGCCGGCCCAGCCGGCGGACGAGGACCTGCGCCGCCGGCTGACCGGGACGCTTGGTGCCGAGGCGTTCGACAGCGCGTACGCCCGGGGCCGCGAGCTGGCGCCGGAGGGGGCCTTGCGCACGTATACCCTACTAAGTCTATAGTATTTACCGAGAAGCTGGCCCCCCGAGCCACGGAACAGGCGTGATGACAGACCTCAAATTCCACTGGTTCCTGCCCACCAACGGCGGGGACGGCCGGCAGGTCGTCGGCGGCGGCCACGGCACCCCCGCCGGCGCCGCCGGGCGGCCCGCCTCCGTCGCCTACCTCGGCCAGATCGCCCGCTCCGCCGAGCAGCTCGGCTTCGAGGCCGCGCTGACCCCGACCGGCGCGTGGTGCGAGGACGCCTGGATCACCACCGCCATGCTGGCCGGGGTCTCCGAGCGGCTGAAGTTCCTCGTCGCCTTCCGTCCCGGGCTCACCGCGCCGTTCCTCGCCGCGCAGATGGCCGGCACCTTCCAGAACCTCTCCGGCGGCCGGCTGCTGCTCAACGTCGTCACCGGCGGGGAGAGCCACGAGCAGCGCATGTACGGCGACTACCTCGACAAGGACGCCCGCTACGCGCGCTGCGCGGAGTTCCTGTCGATCGTGCAGGCGCTGTGGTCCGGCAAGCCCGTCACCGCCGACGGTGAGCACTTCCAGCTGTCCGACGCGGTCCTGGCGCAGATCCCGGATCCGTTGCCGCTGGTGTACTTCGGCGGCTCCTCCCCGGCGGCGCTGGACGTCGCGGCCCGCCACGCCGACGTGTACCTCACCTGGGGCGAGCCGCCGGCCGCCGTCGCCGAGAAGGTCGCCCGGGTCCGGGCGCTCGCCGCCCGCCAGGGCCGGCAGCCGGCCTTCGGGCTGCGGGTGCACACCATCGCCCGGGACACCGCCGAGGAGGCGTGGGCGGAGGCCGGCCGGCTGCTCGCCGGCATCTCCGAGGAGCAGATCCGCAAGGTCCAGGACGGGCTGCGCCGCAGCGAGTCCGAGGGGCAGCGGCGGATGCTCGCCCTCAACGGCGGCACCAAGGACGGCCTGGAGATCCACCCCAACCTGTGGGCCGGGGTCGGCCTGGTCCGCGGCGGCGCCGGCACCGCCCTCGTCGGCAGCCACCAGCAGGTCGCCGACCTCATCGAGCAGTACGCCGACGCCGGTATCACCGAGTTCGTCCTGTCCGGCTACCCGCACCTGGAGGAGGCGTACCGCTTCGGCGAGGGGGTGCTGCCCGAGCTGACTCGGCGCGGCCGCTGGCGGCATCCGGCGCCCGGGCGGCAGGTCGCGTCCGCGGTGCCGTTCGGCGCCCCCGCGACGGCTGCCTCCGGGCGGGCGTCATGACCGCCCCGAACGGCGTGGGCGGCGGGAGCGCCCCGGACGGCGCGGGCGGCGGGCGCGCGGAGGTGGCGGCGTGACGGGGCTGCGGACCAACCAGGACCTCGACCCCGACCGGCTCCGCGAGGTGTTCGGCATCTACCCCAGCGGCGTGGTCGCCGTCGCCGCGCTCGTCGGCGGCGTGCCGGTCGGGCTCGCGGCGAGCTCGTTCACGTCGGTGAGCCTCGACCCGCCGCTGGTGTCCTTCTGCATCGCCAACACCTCGAAGACGTGGCCGGACCTGCGCCGCGCCCCGCACCTCGGGGTCACGATCCTCGCCGACCACCACTCCGCCGTGGCCCGCCAGCTCGCGGGCGCCGTCGAGCACCGCTTCGACGGCCTGCCGCTGATCGTGACCGCCGAGGGCGCGGTCACGCTCGACGACGGTCTGGCGCACTTCGACACCACCATCTACAACGAGGTCCCCGCCGGCGACCACACCATCGTGCTGCTGCGCCTCAGCGCCGCCGGCCGCTCCCAGCTACCCGACCCGTCGCCGCTGGTGTTCCACCGCAGCCGCTTCAGCCGGCTGCACTCCGCCTGAGGTCCGTCCCCGGTCCGGCGGGGCCGGGGCGTCAGACGCGGCGCCGCAGCCAGAGGAACCCGAACCCGGCCAGCAGCAGCGACAGCGCCAGGTACAGCGACAGCTCGATCCACTGGAAGGTCCAGTACCGGCCGGCCGGCTGGTAGGTGTGCGCGAAGCGCAGCCGCTGCGCGGCGGTGCAGGCGATGCCGGCCGCCATGTCGCCGATGGTGGCGATGCAGGGCCGGGCGTCCTCGCCGGTGTACGGCGAGCCGTCCGGCTTGACCACCGGCGAGGTCGCGGCCGACGACACCTTCGGCACGATGCGGGTCCGTCCGGCGATCCCGCTGACCTAGGACGCCGCCGGCGGGGCATGCCGCGGTGCGGGTTCGTGGTCAGTCGCCGGTGGCGACGCCGGTGCGCAGCATGGCCACCAGCCGGCGGGCGTGGGCGGCGCCGGTGGTGACGGCGGCGCCGCTGGCGAGCGTCAGCAGGTCGAGGGCGGTCACGCCGTCGCGCAGGGCCGGCCGGGCCCGGTGGACGAGACGGTCGGCGGTCGAGGTGATCGCCCCGTGCCACTGGTGGAACAGCGCGGTGCGCCGCTCGGCGGTCTCCTCGGTGGCGGCGAGCGCCAGCGCCCGCTTCGTGGCGACGTGCACGGTGAACTCATCGAGCCAGGTGAACAGCGCGTCCACCGGCTCGGCCGCCTCCAGCAGCCGCGCGCCGCGGTCGCACAGCGCGGCGACCTCGTCGGCATAGACCGCGACGAGCAGGTCCGCGCGGGTCGGGAAGTGCCGGTACAGAGTGGCGTTGCCGACGCCGGCGCGCCGGGCGATCACGTCGAACGCGGCGTCGTTGCCGGCCTCGGCCAGCACCTCGCGCGCCGCGGCGACCAGCCGGGCGGCGTTGCGGGACGCGTCGGCCCGCGGGCCGCGCTTGCTATCCGGGGACATCCCCGTATACGGTACCGGCAGTTAAGTGGGGAGGACCCCACTTAGGAGCGGAGGAGCTGCCGTGGCCATCACCGCGGACGATCGGAACACCATCACGGACCTCATCAACCTGCACGGCCACCTCACCGACCGCGGCGACTTCGCCGGCCTGACGGCGCTGTTCACCGAGGACGTCGTCTACGACGTGTCGGCCCTCGGCGGCGCGCCCCTCGCGGGCCTGGCCGGCGCCCGCGAGGCCGCCCTGGCCCTCGGTGACCGCAACCCCGTCGCGCACCACGTCACCAACATCGTGCTGCGCGAAACCCCCGACGGCGCCGTGCACGCCCTGTCCAAAGGCCTCGGCGTCATGACCGACGGCTCAATCAACAGCGTCACCTACGAGGACACCGTGAAGCGCACCCCCGCCGGCTGGCGCATCACCCACCGCACCGTCCGCCCGCGCCGCGCCCCGCTGCGCGACTGACCGGGCGGCCGTCAGCCCGCGCCGCGCCATCGGGCCGGGGTCACCCGGTGCTCGGCGCGGAACCGCTTGATGAAGTAGCTGGCGTCCGGGTACCCGACGCGGCGGCTGATCGCCGCCACCGTCAGGTCGGTCTCGGCCAGCAGCGTCCGCGCCTCCTGCAGGCGTCGCTGGGTGATCCACTGCTGGACGGTCCGGCCGGTCCGGCGCCGCACGACCGTCGTGAGATGACCGGCGGTGAGGGCGAGCTCGGCGGCGACGTCGGCGAGCGAGATGGGCTCGTGGTAGCGCTGTTCGATGACCTCGAAGACGGCGGCGAGCAGCGGCTCGTCGGCCGAGCGCAGCTGGCCGGCGACGTCGGCCGAGAGCCTGGCGGCGCCGACCAGCAGCAGCGTCAGATGGGCGAGCGCGGCCTCCTGGTGGCCGTCCCGGCGGGTGCGCAGCTCAGTGTCCAGCGCCGCGAACCGCGCCATCCAGCCGGGCCGGTCGGCGGTCGGCACCTGCAGCCGCTGCGCCCGGTTCGCGCCGCGGGCGAAGGGGAACAGCAGCGGGTGGGAACGCCACGACGCCGACGCGCCGTGGCGCACGGCGTCTGCGGGGAACCACACGACCCAGCCGTCCTCGGCGACCCGCTGCGTACCGGTGAACCCGACGACCTGCCCCGGGGCGAGGACGAACAGGTCGCCGTCGGTGACCGTCCACGTGCGGTGGTCGATCGACACGGTGGCGTCGGCCCGGTGCGCGTACAGCAGCACGAGGAAGTCGTGCGCGTGCGCGCCGACCCCTGGCTCCGGGACCGGGCCGGGCAGGCGGGACGCCGCGACCGGCACCACGCCCGGCGCGCGGCCGAGCCCATAGACGGGCGTGCCGTCCCCGGTCCGGCCGACCGGCACCGAGGATCGTCGCATCATCACCGCAGATGCACCGCTGTCGGTGGCTTCACCAGCCATGAGACTGAGCGTACGACCCAACGATCGTCGGACTCTCAGGAGCGTGACATGCTGCTTCCGGGAGCGGTTCGGCGCGCCCAGGGCCGTCGCGGCAGCCGTCGTGCTGGCCGGCATCACCCTCATCCTGGCCCGCTGACCCCCAGCCACCAGGGCCGATCGGCCGCGCCCAACGACGTGCGGCGTGGCCGGACGGCTGCCAAGGGTCTGGCCCGCCGTCCGGCCGAAAACAGGCGCTACCGGTTGAACTGGAACCAGTTGAGGTTGACGAAGTCGGCGCCGGCGGTGCCGGTGAAGGTGAGGAACACCGTGTGGACGCCGGTGGCCGCGCCGGTGAGGTTGGTGGTGTTGGTGGTCCAGACCTGCCAGCCGCCGGTGGAGGTGACCGGGACGCTGGCGATGATCGGGCCGGTGGTGGAGTCCAGGCGGTACTGGATGGTGCCGCTGGACGCGCCGGAGGCCAGCCGCGTGGTCACCGACGCCGCGGTCGGGGTGCCGAAGTCCACGTTGGCGTAGCCGAGCCAGTCGCCGGGCGTGATGTAGCCGACGTTCTGGCCGCCGCCGGTGTCGGTGGTGGTCTCGGTCTGGGTGCCAAACTGGCTGCTGAAGCTCTCCACCTGCCGCACGCCGTACGCGTTGGGCAGTCCGCCGCCGTTGAACTGCAGCCAGTTGAGGTTGACGAAGTCGGCGCCTGCGGTGCCGGTGAAGGTCAGGTACAGCCGGTGTACGCCGGTGGCCGCGCCGGTGAGGTTGGTGGTGTTGGTGGTCCAGGTCTGCCAGCCGCCGGTGGAGGTGACCGGGACGCTGGCGATGATCGGGCCGGTGGTGGAGTCCAGCCGGTACTGGATGGTGCCGCTGGACGCGCCGGAGGCCAGCCGGGTCGTGACCGAGGCCGGCGACGCCGCGCCGAAGTCGAGGTCGTAGGCGAGCGTGTCGCCGGGCGTGATGTAGCCGACGTTCTGGCCGCCGCCGGTGTCGGTGGTGGTCTCGGTCTGCGTCCCGGACTGGGCGTTGCAGCTCTCGGCCTGGATCTGGGTGTACGCGCTGCGCGTCTGCTGCGTGCCCCACGGGACCTGCGGTGAGCTGTAGTAGTTGATCCCCTGCACCGTCCACCGTGGACCCTGCGCGCCGAGCCGCACCTTGAACGTGTCCCAGTTGCGGGCCGACTGCGGCGACCACGCCAGCTCGGCCAGTGCCGGCAGCCGCGGGAACGCCATGAACTCGATGTCGGCCAGCGTGGTGATCGTCTCGGTCCACAGTGGAGCCTCGACGCCGAGGATGGCGCTGGCCGGCACGCCGGAGAGGTAGGCGCCCGGGTCCCAGTTGTAGGCGGTCTGCACCTCGATCAGGCCGGCCCACGTCAGGCCGAGCGGGGTCGAGTTGGTGTACTTCATGTCGAGGTACGCCTTGTTCGCCGGTGACAGCAGGATCTTGTCGCCCTTGCTCACCGCCGCGCTCAGGTCGGCGTCCGATGTGGACGTTCCCCAGTACTGCGCGACACGGTTCGCCGTGTGGTTGGCCTGCCCGATCTGGTGCCAGCCGACGACGGTCTTGCCGGCCGCGCCGACGAAGGGCTGCACGCGGTTCATGAACGCGGTGTAGTCCGCAGCCGGCGTGCTCGACGCCTCGTCGCCGCCGATGTGCAGGTACGGCCCAGGGGTGATGGCGGCGAGCTCGTTGAGCACCTGCTGCACGAACGTGTACGTGACCTCCTTGCTGACGCACAGCGAGCTGAAGCCGACGCTCGTGCCGGTGTAGAGCGGCGGGGCCGTGTTGTTGCAGTTGAGCTGCGCGTAGGAGGCGAGCGCGGCGTTGGTGTGGCCGGGCATGTCGATCTCGGGCACGATGGTGATCTGCCGCGACGCGGCGTAGGAGACCAGGTCGGAGTACTGTGCCTTGGTGTAGTAGCCGCCCGCGCCGCCGCCCACCTGGGTGCTGCCGCCCACGGTCGTCAGCTGCGGCCAGGCGTCGATCACGATGCGCCAGCCCTGGTCGTCGGAGAGGTGCAGGTGCAAGGTATTGATCTTGTACTGCGCAATCTCGTCGATGTATCGCTTCACCACGTCGGGGGCGAAGAAGTGCCGCGACACGTCGAGCATCGCGCCACGGTAGGCGTAGCGCGGGTAGTCGACGATCCGGCCGCCGGCGACCGTCCACGGTCCACTCTGGACGGTCCGCGCCTCGACCGTCGCCGGCAGCAGCTGCCGCAGCGTCTGCACCCCGTGGAACAGTCCGGCCGCGGTCTGCGCGCGGAGCGTGACGGCGGCGGCGGTCACGTCGAGCTGGTAGCCCTCGGCGCCCACGCTCGGGTCGGCGCCGGACAGCAGCAGTGCGATGCCGCTCGTCGGCGTGCCGGTCGTGGTGGAGACCGGCAGTGCGTAGCCGGTCGACGGGCGGAGGATGCCGGCGAGGTAGTTGCCGGCGTCGGTGGCGCCGGCCGAGGTCTGGATCGCGGCGTTCGACGGCAGCGTGTAGGTCACGCCGGCCGCGGGCTGCGCCGACACCGGCACGGGTACGACGTCGGAGAGGCTCACCGCGGCGCTGGCCGGGGAGGCGGTCAGCAGCCAGGCGGCGCCGGTCGCGGCGGTCGCGACGGCCACGGCGGAGGCGAGCAGCAGGTCGCGCAGGGAACGGTGCACGGCATCCTCCAGTGAAACTGTTAAGTTTCCTGTTAGTTTGACGGCACGCTATGTCCCGCGCGGGAAAGTGTCAAGGGAGCCGCCTCCCTTCAGATCTCTTTCCGATCACGGTGCTCGATCGCAGGACAGTGGAGCGACCCGCCCGGCCGCTGCCGTCGCGCTGCATCCCGTCCCCCATTACGGAGATCCTCATGCGCGCACTTGCCGCCGCCCTCGCGGGCGTGGTCGTGGCCGTCCTCCCAGCCAGTGCCGCCTTGGCCGCCGACCCCGAGCCGGACATCGCGGTGACCTCCGCCACCAAGACCGTCCAGCTCACCGGCAAGACCGACCACCAGGCGTGGCGGTACGGCCGCGGATTCGTCGCCTTCGAGCTCACCGCCGACAACGGCGAGGCCAACGACGCCGACAACACCACCGGCGTGCGGCTGCTGGTGCCGGGCGCCTTCAACGATCTGGGCGGTTACGTCTTCCAGGGCGAGTCCTATGACGCCCCATGGACGCCCCAGACCCCCGGCGTCCCGGGGGTCTGGGGCGTCGCCACCAGCGCCGACGGCAAGACGAAGTACGCCGAGGCCGTCACGGACGCGAAGGGCCTGTTCCGTCTCGCCCACCTCCCGGCCGGCGACGTCCTGCTGACCTTCACCGCCCCGGCGGGCTGGAAGGTCCTGGCCGGCAAGAACGGCGAGTACGACCACACCCCGGCGCAGATCATCGCCGACGACAGCGACGAGCCCAGCATCTACGTGCCGGCGAAGAAGGTCGCCGTGAGCTCGCCGAGCGTCTCGCCGTCGACCTCGCCGAGCGCCGGCCCGGGCCTGCCGGTCACCGGCGACAACACCATGCTGCTCGTCGGCGCGGGTGCGGTCGCCGTCGCACGGGTGCTCGTCGCCCGCCGCCGCGTACACCTGCGGGCCTGACAGGCGGGACCGCTCCAGCCGCCGGCGGTAGCCCTCCGGCGATGTCGAGCGAGCCGAAGGGCGCCGAGGCCCCAGCACCCCCGCTGGAGCCTCGGCGCCACGGGCTGCCGGACGTACCGGCGAAGTGGATCGGTGTGACCGCGAGGTGGAAGTCCCACTGCCTGAGCTCGGCAGTCGTCGTGGCGTACACACGGATCTGCCGCGAAGCGCTCGTCACCATGGGTGACGGCGGAGCCGGTCACCGGTTTCCGGACATGCCGATGAGCGAGTACTCAACTGGAGATGGTCGGGTCTCCGGAGGCCTGCGCGTCCTCCTCCTGAAGCTGCCGGTGCGTCACACGGTAATGCTCCTCGGGTGCGTCCGAGACGTACGTCGTATCGGCACCACTGAAAACGTGCAAGCCGACATCCCCGAACTCGATCCACAAGCCTGCCATGCTCCAGCCGGCAACCAGATCCATCGGCAACTCGCCGGTAAGGTCCACGTCACCGGTGAAGTACGGGTTCTCGGTCACCGCCCATCCGGTCAGCATGCGACCGGCAGCCGCAGCGAGCGGGTGAGGGTGCGACGATCGCCACTCGTGCGGCCGGCCGACAAAGGTGAACGCCGCCCCCAGATCGATGGTGTTCCAGCTGATCGACAAGCGGTCGGCTGCGTCCCAGGCGAGCTCCAGCTGCACACCGCCATCGAACACCAGCACCACCGGGATGACCGGTTGCCACTTGTCTCTTGCCAGCTCCCAGCCGACCCAGCCGGCCCGCAGCCGTTGACCCACCAGCGCGAGCAGGCGAGACCGCTGGCGACGCAACTGCTCCGGCGCGGGCGCATAGTCGGCGTTCCATCCGGACATCGACTTGTCCCAGCGAGTCGTCCCAGGCTTGCTCTCCACAGCGCGGATCATACGGATTTCGCCGCCGCTGCCGTACCGGCTCGTCAAATCGGCATCGATCACTGCCCGGTGCACGCTCATGCCGCAACTCGAGCGCGTTGCAGTCGTAGGTGATGTCGCGACCCGTAGCTGCGGCCTGCCGCCGTTTCGGCCAGGACACCAGACCCACCCAGTCACACTTGGCCCGTGCCGACCCTGCCACCCGTCCGCAAGATCCGGTTCGACGTCCGCCGCTGGGGCGACGACCCGGATCCCGCACGTGAACTCCTGCCCTACATCGACAACGTCAGCCTGGTGGACCTGATCTCCGGCTATGAACACGCCGCCGGCTACGACGTGCCCGGCGCATACGCCGGAATCGTGCTCGACCACTTCAACTTCGGCGACCTGACCGGCTACCTCACCGGAGAACCGCACTCCGCCTACTGGGCGAAACGCGGCGTGATCGCCCTCCTCGGCTGCGACTGCGGCGAAGTCGGCTGCTGGCCCCTGGAGGCCCGGGTGCTCCTCGACGACACCCTGGTCACGTGGCGCGCCTTCAGCCAGCCGTTCCGGCCTCAGCGCGACTATGGGACCTTCGGCCCCTTCACGTTCCGACGCAGCCAGTACGAGCGCGCAATCCGGGAGGCTATCGCCATCGCCTCAACATTCGATAAGCATCGATAGACGTCGCATCCGACGCGCCCGCAACCCTGCCCACACAGCTGCGCCGATCATGCGTGGCGGCGACCGGCATGACGGCTTGATCCGCTGCGCGGATCTGCCGCGATCCGGCGCGTCAGGTGCTGTAGGTGCCGTCCCTTGGCGGGTTGAAGCCGATCCGGTCGGGGTAGAGTTCGGCCCAGTCGCCGCGATCAGGGTCGGATTCGTCGATCAGGCCGAACAGGACGCCGTCGCAGGTGAGACGAAACGGCTGGATAGCGATGTCATCGAACCGTGGCGCATCAAGTTCGTCCAGCAGTACGGCGAGAATGCGGTCAGCGGCGTCCGGGTCGGTCAGGTAGCGGCTGAGGGCGATCCGGCGAATCGTGGATGCCTCGTGCCGGCCGTCATGGTCGAAGCGGTGTACGTAGGCATACCAGGCGAAGCGCTCATCCAGACCGCCGACGTCACGCCTGGCACCGTGCACCGCTGCGTAGAACTGGCCGGTCGCGTCGCGCCCGCTGGTGTCGGTGCGGTAGTCCGGTTCATGGGCGGTCGGGATGCGTTGCGGCACGGCCATCGGGTGAGCCTAGACGCGTGCTTTCTGCAGGTGCCGCCGGTGGACACGGCCGGCCGAACCCCTTCGAGCCGTCGACGCTCGATCAAGTTTTCTCGCTCATGGATCCGCGGTCAGTGCGGTGATGTACCTCGAGGGACGGTGTAGCCGCCCGCCGGCGCTGGGTCGTCCACGGGCTGGGGACCGGTCGCCGTCCAGGAGTCCCAGCCTGGGTGTACGTCGTTGCGGGTCATGGACGACGAGCGGCGTCGGTGCAGGCCATAGCTCGTCATGAGCAGGGCTATGCCGACCGAATCCATGATCCAATAGGTGTCTCCCAGCAGCTGGTCGTACTCTCCGGTGCGCGCCAGCACCAGCGTCGCCCATGCGTTGAACGCCCATGCGCCGAGGATCGCGGTGCCGCCCAGCATGACAAGGAGACCCCCGCCGACGCGTCGCACGACGTAGGCCAGCAACGCCACGCCGGCGACCGAGAGTCCGATGGTGACGATCGCCAGCTCCTCGGCCCAACCGGTGAGACCGTGACGGTTCTCGACCACCCACACCACACTATGACCGACCATCACGATGCCGGCGGCGCCGAGCTTCCGTGCAGGATCGGCATCGATCAGGAACGACGCGATGACCGCCAGAAGGAAGAACGCCCAGATCAGTTCGAAGATCACGCAGTATCCAAACACGCCCGCTACGCCGCGACCAGGCGCGACCAGTTGCCCGCGCCGGCGTCTGAGGACGACGTCCGGCGGGTAGAGGCGGCGATCGAATTTCCGTTGCCGCCGTTGGTGCGGCGGATCTTCCTGGAGTTCGCGGATGGCGGGATCGGTCCCCGCGGGGGATCGAGGGCGTCGCCGAAGGTTGGTTTCCGTTCGGTGAGTTGACGGACTGAGCAGAGGGCCCGCCGGGCCGGTCCCGCTGTGGTGACGCCAAGACGGAGGCCCGCCGCCGCCGATCAAAGTTGCGCAGCGACGTCGTCCGACCGCTTGATTAGGTGCTCGCACATGCCGCCGACCGGGTGCCTCCGGTGGCCGGGGGCGCCACGGCGCACACCGTAGTCAGTCGCCGGGGATGACGGCGATCGCTTCGATGGAGATGAGCAGATTACGCGGCAGGCTGACATTGGCTGGTGCCGAGCGGGCCGGCGGTGGGTCCGGCATGAACCGCTCGTAGACAGCGTTGATGGCGGCGAAGTCGTCTACGTTCACATAGAAGATGGTGGTCTTGACTATCGTCATCAGCGATGCTCCGGCGCTGGTCAGGATCGCGTCGAGGTTGCGCAGCGCTTGCTCGGTCTGCTCCTCGATTCCGTCGGGCGCGACACCGGTGGCGGGATCGATACCCGCTGTGCCCGAGCAGAACACGAACCCGTTTGCGACGATCGCCTGACTGTAGGGCCCGATCGCCTGCGGGGCGTTGCCGGTCGAGACTGCGTACTGGATCATCGTCGAACCTCTTCATGGATGGACGTGGTGCGGAGCACGTTCATCGTCAGCCGAGACGTGCGCGTCCATCGTCAACCGGCGGTTATCGGACAGTTCAGCGACCTGACAAAGGATTGTCAAGCCCCGGGTTTGATGGAGAGTTGGTTAGCTGGTTTTCGGGGATACGGTGACCGGCTGGGTCATCGTGTGTAGTGCCTCGTACTCGGCAG